>NZ_FRCS01000001.1:0-309305 GCF_900143005.1 Cryptosporangium aurantiacum | reverse complement strand
GCCCTGGGACGCTGCTGCGCCCGCTCGCCGGTCCGATCCTCAAGTCGGTGCCGCCCGCCCGCTGACGACGTCGGTGCGCCCGGGACCCGCGACGCGGCCCGGGCGCCCGGGGTTTCAGCGCAGGCCGGAGCCACGCGCGACCGCGGTCCGCACCAGGCGCCCGACCAGTTCGTTGAACGGCAGCCCGGTCTCCGCCCACATCCGCGGGAACATCGAGATCGGGGTGAAGCCCGGCATCGTGTTGACCTCGTTGACGATCAGACCGCCGTCCGGCGTCACGAAGAAGTCGACCCGCGCCAGGCCGGCGCACCCGAGCGCCTCGAACGCCCGGCAGGCCGCCTCGCGCAGGTTCGCGGTGATCTCGCCGGACAGCTTCGCCGGGACGTCGAACTCGCAGGCGTCGTCGAGGTACTTGGCCTCGAAGTCGTACCAGTCGTGATCCGGGCTGATCAGTCGGATCTCGGCCGGGACGCTGGCCTCCGGCGGACCGCCGTGCTCCCCCTCCAGCACGCCGCACTCCACCTCGCGGCCCACCACCGCGGCCTCGACCAGCACCTTCGGGTCGACCAGACGCGCCGCGGCCACCGCCTCGTCGAGCTGCGACCAGTCGGTGATCCGGGTGATGCCGATGCTCGACCCGGCGCGGGCCGGCTTCACGAACGCGGGCAGCCCGAGCCGGCCGCGCTGTGCCTCGGTGAGCGTCCCGCCGTCGCGCAGCACCACGTAGTCGCCGACCGCCAGGCCCTCGGCCGCGAGCAGCTTCTTCGTGTACTCCTTGTCCATCGCGGCGGCGGACGCGAACACGCCGGAACCGACGTAGGGCAGCCCGGCCATCTCCAGCAGACCCTGGATCGTGCCGTCCTCGCCGTACGGGCCGTGCAGCACCGGGAACACCACGTCGACGCCCGCCAGCGCGCCGACGCCGTCGGTCGGCTCGGCCACCACCAGACCACCGCGGGTCGGGTCGCCGGGCAGGACCACGTCGGTGCCGTCCTTGATGCTCGGCAACTCGCGGCCGACGGCCTTCAGCGCGGCCGGGTCGTCGGGTGCGAGCACCCAGCGCCCCTCGGGGGTGATGCCGACCGGGATCACGTCGAACGCGTCCCGGTCGAGGCCGGACAGCACTGCACCGCCGCTGACGCAGGAGATCGCGTGCTCGGTGCTGCGTCCGCCGAAAATTACGGCGACGCGGAGTCTTCTCGACCCGGGGGAGGGATCGCTCGTCACCCGGCAGACCCTACCTGCCGCCGCCCACTCGGTTGCGCCCCCGATCCTCCCCGCACCAGGAGCTACCCCGCGGTTACTGCGGCGTCGAGTGCTGCTTTCAGGTCGGCGAGCAGATCCTCGGTGTCTTCGATTCCACAAGAGATCCGGACGAACCCGTCCGGAACGTCGTCGCCGCCCCACTGCGCCCGCCGGTCGATACCGGTGCGGACGTCGCCGAAGCTCGTCACCGCGGACGCCAGCCGGGACGCCGCCAGCATCCGCTCGACGAACGCCGCGTCCGGCAGTTCCGCCGAGAGCACCCCGCCGAACCGGCGCATCTGCCGCACCGCGACCTCGTGCGCCGGATCGCCGGGCAGGCCGGGGTAGCGGACGGCGGTCACTTCGGGGCGGGCGCTCAGCAGCTCCGCCACCGCGAGCGCGTTCGCCGCCTGCCGGGCCAGCCGGACGTCGAGCGTCGCCAGCGAGCGCAGCGCCAGCCAGGCCTCGAACGGGCCGGGGATCGAACCGGTCCAGGTCCGCCACTGCCGGACCTTCGCCGCGAGCTCGTCGTCCCTGGTGCTCACGTGCCCGAGCAGCAGGTCACCGTGGCCGGCGAGCGCCTTCGTGTCGCTGGCGACGACCAGGTCGGCGCCCAGGTCGAGCGGACGCTGGCCGAGCGGCGTCGCCGTGGTGTTGTCGACCGCGACCAGCGCACCGGCCGCACGGGCCGCGGCGCACACCGCCGGGAGGTCGCAGACGTCCATCCCGGGGTTGCTCGGCGTCTCCAGCAGGAGCAGCGTCGCGCCCTCGACCGGGTACGGACCGAGCGTCGGCGCCGTGCGGACCGTGACGCCGAACGCCGCGAGCCGGTCGGCGGCCAGCGGACGGGTCGCGTAGTAGCCGTCGGACGGGATCACGACCGTGTCGCCGGCCTTCAGCAATCCGAACAGGACAGCGGAGATCGCAGCCATGCCTGACGCGAACGCCGTGACCTTCGTGCCGCCCTCCAGCTCGGAGAACGCCCGCTCCAGGTCGCGGTAGGTCGGGTTGTCCGGTCGGCCGTAGCCGTCGAGCGCGGGGCCGCCCGGGGCTGGCGGCAGGTGGAAGACCGACGAGAGCACCGGCCCCGGGCGAGCGGGCTCGCCGAGCACTGCGTCCCGCTCCCCCGCGTGCGACGCGACCGTCCCGTCCCCGTGCGCGGCCGACGTGGATCTCGTGCTCACGACCGACGCTCCGGCTTCGGCTCCCGGCGCATCAGGTACTTCATCGCGACGGAGGGCGCGATGCCCTCGTGGCACACCTGCACCACCTGCTCGGTGATCGGCATCTCCACCCCCACCCCGGCGGCGAGTTCGAGGATCGACAGGCACGACTTCACGCCCTCGGCGGTCTGCCTGCTGTGCGCGTAGGCCTGCTCCATCGTCTCCCCGCGACCGAGCCGCTCGCCGAACGTCCGGTTACGGGACAGCGGCGACGTGCAGGTCGCCACCAGGTCCCCCAGGCCGGCCAGCCCGGCGAACGTCATGGGCTCGGCACCCAGCGCGACGCCCAGCCGCGCGGTCTCCGCCAGCCCGCGGGTGATCAGCGACGCCTTCGTGTTGTCGCCGAACCCCATCCCCTCGGCCATCCCACAGGCCAGCGCGATGACGTTCTTCACCGCACCACCGAGCTCACAGCCGACCACGTCGTGGTTGGTGTACGGACGCAGGTACCAGGTCGTGGACGCCCGCTGGAGCAGCTCCGCCCTGGCCGGATCGATCGACGCGACCACCGTGGCGGCCGGTTGCTCGGACGCGATCTCCTTGGCCAGGTTCGGGCCGGAGACCACCGCCACCCGGCTGTCCGGCACGCCGGTGACCTCGACGATCACCTCGGTCATCCGCTTGTGCGTGCCCAGCTCGACGCCCTTGGCGAGGCTGACCAGCGTGGTGTCGTCGCCGAGCGCGTCGACCCACTGCTCGAGGTTCGTCCGCATCGTCTGCGACGGCACCGCGAGCACGACCAGGTCGGCGCCGGACAGCGCCTCCTTGTGGTCGGCGGTCGCCCGGAGCCGGTCCGGCAGCCGGACGCCGGGCAGGTAGTCGCTGTTCTCCCGCTGCTCGTTCAGCGCCGCGGCCAGCTCCGGACGGCGGGCCCAGATCATCACCTCGCAGCCGGCGTCGGCCAGCACCTTGCCGTACGCGGTTCCCCAGGAACCGGCGCCCAGGACCGCGGCGCGCACGGTGTCGGCGCCGCTCACTGGGCCAGCCCTCGCGGCGACTCCGCGAGCACGTACAGCGGACCGGTGGGCGCCGGTTCGCCGCGTACCTCGGCCAGGTCGTCCCGCATCCGCCGCATGATCACGTCGGTGATCTCCTTGAGCACGGGGCCGGTCGGCGGCGCGCCGACGTAGGCGGAGAGATCGACGGGAGCGCCCGCCGAGACCGTCACCGGCGTCCGGGGACGGAGCCGGATCTTCCCGGTGCGGTAGTCGTGGATGCGGTGCGCGCCCCACTGCACGATCGGGATCACCGGCGCACCGGTGTCGAGGAACAAGCGGGCGGCGCCGGTCTTGCCCTGCATGGGCCAGAGGTCGGGATCGCGGGTGATGGTGCCCTCCGGATAGATCAACGGTGCTTCGCCTGCCCGGATCCGGGCCGCCGCCGTCCGCAGGGCTTCCCCAGCGTCGCGGGTCGACCGGTGGACCGGGATCTGGCCGGACGACCGCAGCACGGTGCGGACGAGCGGCACCGTGAACAGCCCCGACTTGACCAGCACCCGCATCTCGCGGGGCCGGTCGTAGAGGAAATGAGCGATGACGAGTGGGTCGGCCCAGGACGTGTGGTTCGCCACGAAGATCGCCGGCCCGCTCGCCGGGACGTTCTCGTGCCCCAACCAGGTTCGCCGGGTGAAAACAGCGAGGAGCGGACGCAGGATGAACTCCGCGAACCGAAGCCAGAATCCCCGGCGCACCGCAGTGCCGCCTCCTCGCCGTCCGCGCCCGGCCGAACGCCGCCGACCTTCGAGCCATTCACTTGCAGGAAAACATCACCCTACGCCGTACACCAGCGGGTCGGAGCCAGGCTGCGAAGACGACCTCGGGCGAAGGAGTGGAGGATGGGGGCGTGACGGGATGGGCGATCGTGACGCCGGTCAAACCGCTGGGACAGGCGAAGAGCCGGCTGCGCGCGACGCTGCCTGCCTCGGTCGCGTTCCTCAGCGGTCCGGACCCGCTCGGCGCGCTGGAGGCACCGGACGAGCCCGGCGACTGGCACGCCGAGGTCGCGCTCGCGATGGCGTCGGACACGGTGGCCGCGATGCTCGCGGCGCCGCGCGTCGACCGGGTCGTCGTCGTGACCGACGACCCGGTCGCGGCGGCCGCGCTCAGCGCGCTCGGCGCGGTCTGTGTTCCCGATGCGCCCGGCGGCGGGCTCAACCCGGCGCTGCGCCACGGTGCGTCGGTGGCCGCCCTGCTGGGCGGGTCCGACGGCCGCGGTTCCCGCGGTACGGCCGCGCTCGGTGCCGACCTTCCCGCGCTTCGAACGGCAGATCTGGACGCCGCCCTGCGCGCCGTCGAGCGGCTAGGGGTCCGCGCGTTCGTCCCGGACGCCGCGGGCACCGGCACCACGCTGCTCGCCGCACCGGGGCGCACCCCGCTGGACCCGGCGTACGGGCCCGGGTCGGCGCTCGCCCACGCAAGCGCGGGTGCGATCGACCTCACCGCGGTCGCGGACGGCTCCGGGGTCGGCCCGTCGATCCGCCGGGACGTCGACACCGCGGCCGACCTCGCCGCCGCCCGGGCGCTCGGGCTCGGACCCCGGACCGCCGCACTGCTCGCTCCGATCGGCTCCGCGTTCCCGGCCGGTCGCGCGGCGTGCTGATGGGTTGTCACCTGCGCCTTCGGCAGGTTCCCCGTTCGCGGCAGCCGAATTGCGGCACTAGAGTGATCTGCGTGATGAGCGTCCAAGGCACCGTGCGGCAGTTCGCCCGGGAGAGCCGGGACGGCAGCGTGCTGCTCGACGACGGCAGCGACGTCCCGTTCAGCGCCGCGGCGTTCGACGCGGGTGGTCTCCTCCTGCTGCGGCCCGGCCAGCGGGTGAGGCTGGAACGGGATGCGGCCGGCGAGGTCACGCTGGTGACGATCGTCACGTTCCCCGGCGTCGGCTGAGCAAGCCCGGCGAAACGTCGGATCGGCATTTTGAGCTAACACGCACCCGACGGCGGGAAGGATGGAACCGTGAGCGCCACGACCGAGAGCACCGCGACCACCAGTGCGACCACGGCCACCGCCGCGGACGAGCGGACCACGAGGCCCCGGCGGGCCCGGGATGCCAACGGCCGGTTCATCGCGCGTTCCTCCGACGCCGCACCCGCCCCGGATGCGGCGCTCAACGGCGCCCTGTCCGCCCCGCCCCCGGCCGACGCGCTGGCCCCGGTCCGAGCCCCGTCCGGCCGTCCGGCTCCGGACACCGTCACCGCGGCCGACGCCGCCGACGCGGCGGCCGTGGCGGGCGGCCCGACGACGGCGGGCGTCGAGACTCCCGCCGACAGCGACGCCCCCGGGGCCACCGCCGAACCGGAGACCGTGGCCGCGCCCCCGGCAGACACCGTGCCGCCCGCGGCCGAGCTGGCCGCCGAGGTCGAGCTGATCGCCGAGGACGAGGACGACGCGGTGCCGCTGGTCGACCAGCCGCTGCCCGATGGCCGGTTCCTCAACCGCGAGCTGTCCTGGCTCGATTTCAACGCCCGGGTGCTCGCGCTCGCCGAGGACCGCGAGGTGCCGCTGCTGGAGCGCGCGAAGTTCCTCGCGATCTTCGCGTCGAACCTCGACGAGTTCTACATGGTCCGGGTCGCCGGTCTGAAGCGTCGCAAGTCGACCGGCCTCTCGGTCCGGTCGGTCGACGGCCTCTCCGCCGGTGACCAGCTCTCGCTGATCGCCCAGCGCGCGGCCGAGCTGGTCGAGCGGCACGCCCGGTGCTTCTCCGACGACGTCCAGCCCGCGCTGGAGGCCACCGGCGTCAAGATCCTGCACTGGGCCGAGCTCAACGACGACGAGCAGCACCGCCTGCACCGGTTCTTCCGGGAGCTGATCTTCCCGGTGCTCACGCCGCTGGCGGTCGACCCGGCGCACCCGTTCCCGTACATCAGCGGCCTCTCGCTCAACCTCGCCGTGGTGGTCCGCGACCCCGAGGGCGGTCAGAGCTCCGAGCGGTTCGCCCGGGTCAAGGTCCCGGACAACGTCCCGCGTTTCGTCGCGGTCGAGGGCGGGTTCCTGCCGGTCGAGGACCTGATCGCGGTCCACCTGTCGCAGCTGTTCCCGGGCATGCAGGTGGTCGAGCACCACCTGTTCCGGGTCACCCGCAACGCCGACCTGGAGGTCGAGGAGGACCGGGACGAGGACCTGCTGCAGGCGCTCGAGCGCGAGCTGGCCCGGCGGCGGTTCGGGCCGGTGGTCCGGCTCGAGGTGGCCTCGAACGTCAGCGAGCACGTGCTGGAGCTGCTCGTCCGCGAGCTGGACGTGGCCGAGCAGGACGTCCTGCGGGTGCCCGGCCTGCTCGACCTGTCCGGGCTGTTCGCGCTGGCCGGCGTCGACCGGCCGGAGCTGAAGTACGAGCCGTTCGTCCCGGCCACCCACCCGCGGTTCGCCGAGGGCGAGACGCCGCGCAGCGTGTTCGCGACGCTGCGCGAGGGCGACGTCCTGGTGCACCACCCGTACCACTCGTTCGCGACCAGCGTGCAGCGCTTCATCGAGCAGGCCGCCGCCGACCCGAACGTGCTGGCGATCAAGCAGACGCTCTACCGGACGTCCGGCGACTCCCCGATCGTCGACGCGCTGATCGACGCCGCCAGCGCGGGCAAGCAGGTCGTCGTCCTGGTCGAGATCAAGGCCCGCTTCGACGAGCAGGCGAACATCTCCTGGGCGAAGGCGCTGGAGAAGGCGGGCTGCCACGTCGTCTACGGCCTGGTGGGCCTGAAGACGCACTGCAAGACCTCGCTGGTGGTGCGGAACGAGAACGGGCGGATCCGCCGGTACGCGCACATCGGTACCGGCAACTACAACCCGAAGACCGCGCGCCTCTACGAGGACCTCGGGCTGTTCACCGCGGACCCGGACGTCGGCCGCGACCTGACCGACCTGTTCAACGTCCTCACCGGCTACTCGCGGCAAACCGACTACCGGACGCTGATGGTCGCGCCGTACGGCGTCCGGCGCGGCATCGTCGAGCGCGTCGAGCGCGAGATCGAGCACGTGAAGGCGGGCCGGCCCGGCCTGGTGCAGCTCAAGGCGAACTCGATCGTCGACGAGGGCATCATCGACGCGCTCTACCGGGCCTCCCGGGCCGGGGTCAAGGTGGACCTGCTGATCCGCGGCATCTGCGCGCTGCGGCCGGGCGTCCCCGGGCTCTCCGAGAACATCCGGGTCCGGTCGATCCTCGGGCGGTTCCTCGAGCACTCCCGGGTGATCCGGTACGGCAACGGGGCTCCGGGCACGGAGGCCGAGGAGTTCTGGATCGGCTCGGCCGACATGATGCACCGCAACCTCGACCGGCGTGTCGAGGCGATGGTGCGGGTCACCGACGACCAGGCGCGCCGGATGCTCCGGGCGACGCTCGACACCTCGCTGGCCGCGTCGGCCGCCGGGTTCGAGCTCGGCCCGGACGGTGCGTGGACGCGCCGGGAGGGCACGGCCGACCGCCCGCTCCGCGACGTCCAGGAAACTCTGCTCAGCCGCATCATCGGCTGACCGATCTACCCCTCCCCGCGCGGGCGAACACCCGCGCTGACGGCGAACGGACGAGGATGCGCGAGGAAGAACTGAAGTTCGGTGTCCACGGACGGTTCGCTCTGCCGGACCTGACGGTCGCGCTCGGCGACGGCCGCCGGGTCGAGGCGCAGGGTCGGCAGGTGCTGACCGCGGTCTACTACGACACTGCCGACCTGCGGCTGGCACGGCTCGGCATCACGCTCCGCCACCGCACCGGCGAGGACGGCCCGCCCTGGCACCTGAAGCTCCCGAAGGGCGCCACCGCAGCCGGAGCGACGGTCCGCGAGGAGATCGCGGTCGACGGCCCGGCCGACACCCCGCCGTCCGAACTGACCGACCTGGTCACCGCCTGGGTGCGGACCGCGCCCCTGGTAGCGGTGGCGACGCTGCGCACCGACCGCGACCGGTATCTGATCGTCGACGGCAAGCGTCCGCTGGCCGAGCTGGTCGACGACACCGTGGAGGTCTCCGAGGGCCGCGGTCTGCTCGCCGACGGATCCGGTGTTCGCACCAGCTTCCGCGAGCTGGAGGTGGAGCGGAAGTCCGACGGCAAGAAGGCCGACGCGGCCCTGGCGGCCGCCGCGGCAGTACTCACGCAGGCGGGTGCGGTCGGCGGCGCGACCACCCCCAAGCTCGTCCGTGCGCTCGGGCCGCGGGCCACCGCCCCGCCCGATCTGCCGGTGGTCGGTGAGCTCACCGACCGGTCGTCGGCCGCGGACGCGATCGCGTTCGTGCTGCGCCGGTCCGCGCGCCGGCTGCTCGACTACGACGTCCGGGTCCGCCGCGACGAGAAGGACGCGGTGCACCAGGCACGGGTCTGCTGCCGCCGGCTGCGCAGCGATCTGCGGACGTTCGGTCCGCTAATCGACGCGGAGTGGGCCGCGCCGCTCGACGCCGAGTTGCGGTGGCTCGCTGCGGCTCTCGGTGGCCCCCGGGACGCCGAGGTGCTCCGCGCCCGGCTACGGTCGACCGCTGAGACCGACCCACTCGCGCCACTGGACGCGGCGGTCATCGGGCGGATCGACGCGATCCTCGGTGATCGGCAGCGCCGCGCGCTGACGAACCTGGACGCCGCTTTGACCTCGGATCGTTACCCGGCCCTGCTGGACCTGCTGATCGAAACCGTCCGGACGCCGGAGACCGCGGAGCTGGCCCGCCAGCGCGCGGTCTGGGTGCTGCCGGCCATGGTGGAGGTCGTCTGGGACAAGCTGGCGACCAAGGCCGGGAAGCTGACGCTGGACGACCCGGACGACACCTGGCACGCGTCCCGGATCCGCGCCAAGCGTGCGCGCTACGCGTCGGAGGCCGTGGCACCGGTCATCGGCGCTTCGGCGACCCGGCTGGCCAAGGCGTGCGCCGAGGTTCAGGAGGTCCTCGGCGAGCACCAGGACGCCGCGATCGCCGCCGACGAGTGGCGCGACATCGCGCTCGCGCACGCGGACGACACCGAGCTGGTGATCACCTGCGGACGTCTCATCGAGCGCGAACGGGCCGCGGTCCGTGAGTCCCGGGCCCGATTCGCACCGGTCTGGGAGCGGACCGACCGACCGAAGCTGACCGGCTGGCTGCGCGGATGATCTCCGACCGGCACCCCGAGGTCCGCGCCGCGGGAGGCGTGCTCTGGCGTCGTGGTGCCGACGGCGTGGAGATCGCGCTGATCCACCGGCCGCGGTACGACGACTGGTCGCTGCCGAAGGGCAAGCTCGACCCGGACGAGCACGAGCTGGCCGCGGCCTGCCGCGAGGTGATCGAGGAGACCGGGCTGCAGCCGGTGGTCGGACCCCGGCTCCCGTCCACGTCCTACCTGGTCCCGCCGCGCGGTGGTCAGCATCGTGCGGCGGGTTCCGGCCTGGTGCCGAAGGTCGTGGACTACTGGGCGATGCGTGCCACCGGCGGTGAGTTCACCCGCAACGCGGAAGTGGACGGCATGACGTGGCTGCCCCCGGAAGAGGCCGTCGACCGGGTCACCCACGCGCACGACGGCGACGTGGTGCGCGCGTTCGCGGCGCTGCCCGAGATCACCGCCACGATCCTGCTGATCCGGCACGCGAAGGCCGGCGACAAAAAAACCTGGCCCGGTCCGGACGACGAGCGTCCGCTGGAGGGCAGTGGTCAGGCGCAGGCGGTGTGGCTGGCCGAGCTGCTGCCCTGGTTCCGGCCGGAGCGCGTGCTGTCGGCGGTCAAGGTGCGGTGCAGGCAGACCGCGGAACCGCTGGCCGCGGCGCTCGGCGTGGACGTCGTCGACGATGCGCGGTTCGACGAGGAGACGTTCAGCGACGACCCGGAGGCGGTGGTCGCCCGGGTCCGGGAGCTGGCCGCGGACGGCGGTGTGTCGGCCGTCTGCAGTCAGGGCGGTCTGATCCCGGGCGTGATCGCCGAGCTGGCGGAGGCCGACGAGGCGAGCGTCGACGCGAACCCGGTCGCGCACCGCAACGACGGACTCCGTAGCCGCAAGGGCAGCGTCTGGGTCCTGCATTTCGCCGGTGAGCGGCTGGTGCAGGCGGATTACCTCCCGAGCATCCGCCCGGAGAGCAACCCGTAACACGTCGGAGTGCCGGGCCGACCGGACCGCGGGACCGGGGAGAACGTCGCTTCCCCGCGACGTCTCGTAGTCCCGCGGCCGGCGCCCCGATTCACTTCTTCTTCTTACCGCCGGCGCTCTTCGCCTTCTTGCCCGCCGCCTTCGGACCGGTGTTCGCCGAACCGGCGGTGGCCGGCTTGCTGCCCGCACCGGTACGCGCCTTTGCCGGCGCCGCCTTGGTGGCGGTCGCGGTGGCCTTGGCCATCGTGGTCTTCGCCGGAGCCGTCGCCGCGCTGGTCTTGGCAGGCGTCGCCTTGGTGGCCTTGGCCGCGGTCTTGGCGGGCATGGTCTTGGCGGGCATGGTCTTGGCGGGCGCTGCCTTGGTCGCCTTGACCGCGGTCTTGGCGGGCGTGGCCTTCGCGGTGGCCTTGGTGGCCGTCGACCTGGTCGCCGCGGTCTTCGCCGGTGCGGCCTTCGTCGCCGTCGACCGAGTGGCCGCGGTCTTCGCCGGTGTGGCCTTGACCGCGGTCTTGGCCGGTGTCGCCTTCGTCGTGGCCCTGGTGGCCGTCGACCTGGTGGCCGCCGTCTTCGCCGGTGCGGCCTTCGTCGCCGTCGACCGGGTCGCCGTGGCCCTCGCCGCGGTGGCCTTGGTGGCGGTCGTGCCCGCCGCGGTGGACTTCGTCGCGGTCGCGCGCGAGGTCCTGGCCGGAGCCGCCTTGGTCGCGGCCGTGGCCTTGGTCGCCCGGGTGGGCGTGCCGTTGACCGCGCGGGCGGCGGTCGACTTCGTTGCGGTGGACCGCGTCGGGCGGGTGGCACCGTTGCGGGACGCAGCGGTGACCGGTGCCGACGTGGACGCGGAGACCGGCGCCGCGATCGACGCCACCGGCGCCTTCGCCAGCTTCTTGGTGCCGGTCACGATGTCCTTGAATCCCTGCCCGGCCTTGAAGGCCGGGGTGAACGTCCGCTTCACCTTCACGGCTTCACCCGTGCGGGGATTGCGCGCGGTCCGCGCGTTCCGCACTCGTTTCTCGAAAGTGCCGAAGCCGGTGATCGCCACTCGCTCCCCCCGGGCAACGGCCCGCTGGATCTCCTCGAGAACGCCGTCGAGCGCCGCGGTCGCGGATCGACGGTCGCCGAGGCGCTGGACGAGCGTCTCGATCAGTTCGGTCTTGTTCACTAGTTCCCCCTCAAAGTGCGCATCCAAGTACGAATGCGCGCAGGCCGGACGCCTCGGCGCGAACGTTAGGCCCGCTTTCGAGAACGCACAATGACCACGGGAGGACGAATTTCGTTGTGTCGTAACGGTTTCGGCCGTTCTGAGCCCGATTTACGCGTGAGAAGCGCTCTGTTCCGGCGAAAAACGAAGCGGCCGGAATCCGTTGCCAGCAACGAATTCCGGCCGCTCGCGGCCGCAGAAGGCCTTACTGCACCGAGGTCAGCGTGCGCGGCAACCAGCTCGGACGCTGCTTCTCGAACGCGTCGACAGCGTCCGCGTGGCGCAGGGTGAGGCCGATGTCGTCCAGCCCCTCCAACAGCCGCCAGCGGCTGTAGTCGTCGAACTCGAATTCCTCGACACGGTCACCGACCCGCACCTCTCGGGCCTGCAGGTCGACGGTGATCTCGGTGGTGGGATCCGCCTCGATCGCCTTCCAGATCCACTCGACCGTGTCTTCCGGCAGGACAACCGTGAGCAGGCCCGCCTTGAGCGAGTTACCACGGAAGATATCGGCGAAACGAGGCGAGATGACGACCTTGAAGCCGTAGTCCATCAACGCCCAGACCGCGTGCTCCCGCGACGATCCGGTGCCGAACTCGGGCCCGGCGACCAGCACAGTGCCGTTCGTGTATTCGGGTTGATTGAGCACGAACTCGGGGTCGGCACGCCAGGCCGAGAACAAGCCGTCCTCGAATCCGGTGCGGGTGACCCGCTTCAGATAGACGGCCGGGATGATCTGATCCGTGTCGACGTTGGACCGGCGCAGCGGCACCGCGCGGCCGGTGTGCGTGGTGAATTTCTCCATGGTCCTCAGCTCCCAGCGGGCGGCAGGTCGGCGGGCGCGGACAGGTGACCGGTGACCGCGGTCGCGGCAGCCACCAGCGGGGAGACCAGGTGCGTGCGGCCGCCCTTGCCCTGCCGACCCTCGAAGTTGCGGTTGGAGGTCGATGCCGAGCGCTCACCGGGCGAGAGCGTGTCCGGGTTCATGCCCAGGCACATCGAGCAGCCGGCCTGCCGCCACTCGGCGCCCGCCTCGCTGAAGACCTTGTCGAGGCCTTCCGCCTCCGCCTGCAGGCGCACCTGCACCGAGCCGGGGACGACGAGCATCCGGATGTTCTCGGCGATGTGCCGCCCGCGCAGCACCGCTGCGGCGGCCCGGAGGTCCTCGATCCGGCCGTTGGTGCAGGAACCGAGGAACACCGTGTCGACGGTGATCTCGCGCAACGGCGTTCCGGCGGTCAGGCCCATGTACTCCAGCGCGCGCTCGGCGGCGGTGCGGGCTGCCGGGTCGGTGAACGCGGCGGGGTCCGGAACCGACTCGCCCAGCGGCAGTCCCTGGCCCGGGTTGGTGCCCCAGGTCACGAACGGCGTCAGCGTGCTGGCGTCGATGTCGACCTCGACGTCGAACGTGGCGTCGTCGTCGGTGGGCAGCGTCTTCCAGTACTCGACGGCCGCGTCCCAGTCCGCGCCCTCCGCAGCGTGCGGACGGCCCTTCAGGTACTCGAACGTGGTCTCGTCCGGCGCGATCATGCCCGCGCGGGCGCCGGCCTCGATCGACATGTTGCAGATCGTCATCCGGCCCTCCATGGAGAGCTCGCGGATCGCCTCGCCCCGGTACTCCAGGACGTGGCCCTGCCCGCCGCCGGTACCGATCTTGGCGATCACCGCCAGGATGATGTCCTTCGGCGTGACGCCCTCGCCGAGCGTCCCGTGGATGTTGATCGCCATCGTCTTGAACGGGCGCAGCGGCAGCGTCTGGGTCGCCAGGACGTGCTCGACCTCACTGGTGCCGATGCCGAACGCCAGGGCGCCGAACGCGCCGTGGGTGGACGTGTGGCTGTCGCCGCACACGACGGTCATGCCCGGCTGGGTCAGGCCCAGCTGCGGACCGATGACGTGCACGATGCCCTGCCCGGCGTCGCCCATCGGGTGCAGCCGAACGCCGAACTCGGCGCAGTTCTTCCGCAGGGTGTCGACCTGCGTCCGGCTGACCAGGTCGGCGATCGGCTTGTCGATGTCGACGGTCGGGACGTTGTGGTCCTCGGTCGCGATCGTGAGGTCCGGACGACGGACCGGACGGCCGGCCAGGCGGAGCCCCTCGAACGCCTGCGGGCTGGTCACCTCGTGGACGAGGTGCAGATCGATGTAGAGCAGGTCGGGTTCCCCCGGCTGCGAGCGCACCACGTGCGCGTCCCAGACTTTCTCCGCGAGCGTTCGGCCCATGTCAGGCTCCCAACCTCATGACTTCCTGCGATGTGGGATGATAGTTTCGTCTTGTGGGACAGACTATCAGCGGTGTCGGTGTTCTCGACAAGGCCGTCGCAATCCTCGAGGCCACGGTCGACGGTGCCAGCCTGGCGGAGCTCGTCGAACGGTCCGGCCTGCCCAGGGCAACCGCGCACCGCCTCGCGCAGGCACTCGAGGCGCACCGGCTGCTGGTCCGCGACGAGGCCGGGCGCTGGCGTCCGGGGCCGCGCCTCGCCGAGCTGGCAAACGCCGCTCCGGACGCGCTGCTGACCGCCGCGGCGCCGGTCCTGGCCCAGTTGCGGGACGGGACCGGGGAGAGCACCCAGCTCTATCTTCGCCGAGCCGACGAGCGGATCTGCGTTGCCGCCGCGGAGCGGTCGAGCGGTCTGCGCGACACCGTGCCGGTCGGTACCGCGCTGCCGATCACCGCGGGTTCGGGCGCACAGGTGCTGCTCGCCTGGGAGCCGCCGGAGTCCGTGCTGCCGCTGTTGCCGCGGTGCCGGTTCAGTGGGCGGACGCTCGCCGAGGTGCGGCGGCGCGGGTGGGCGTCGAGCGTGGCCGAGCGCGAGCCCGGCGTGGCGTCGGTGTCGGCGCCGGTGCGTGATCGGCAGGGGCGGGTGATCGCGGCGATCTCGATCTCCGGCCCGATCGAGCGCCTGGGCCGCCGCCCCGGCGAGCGCCACGCCGTCCAGGTGATCCGAGCCGGCCAGCGGCTGTCCGGCCTGTGAGCGGCCCACCGCCGTAGCAAGTACAACTACGCGCGCCTGGCGGCGCTTTCACACTCTCGTGTGAACGACGAGGGCCCCGGGCTATGCCCGGGGCCCTCGTGTTCGTGCTGGGTCAGTCGGGACGGCGGCGCCTTGCCGCCAAAACCAGGCCGGCGCCTGCGGCCAGGGTCAGGCCGCCCAGAGCGGCGATCATCGGACCCTCGTCGCCGCCGGTCACCGGGAGCTGCGGCTGGTTCTGACCGGTCTCCGGCACGCCGGGCGGCGTGCTCTCCGGTACCGCCGGCTGCGTTCCGACGCCCTCGCTGGGCGTCCCGCTCGGCGTCGGGCTCGCGCCGGGCACCACCGGCTGTGTGCTGGTCTCCTCGGCCGGCGGTGTGGTCTCCGGCACCTGCGGACCACCGGTCGGCACCGCCGGCTGGTTCTCAGCCTCCTCCGGCGGCGCGGTCGTCTCGGGCACCTGCGGGCCGCCCGACGGAACGACCGGCTGGTTCTCCGCTTCCTCCGGGGGCGGGCTCGCCTCGTTCGGCGTCGCGCCGATCACTCGGGCGCCGGGCCGTCCTTCGAGCGCGACGCCCACGGCTCTCGCCGCCGGGACGCACTCGGCGGAGAGCGCCGTCGCTGCCCTCGACACGTCTTCGCACTGATCCGCGGTGGCGGTCGGTCCGCCCGCGAGGACGAACGCTGTGACCGCGGCTCCCACGGTCGCAGCGCCCGCATACGCGAGGCGACGGAACCTGGGCTTCATATCAACACCTACCTGTCCACAATCGGGCGGAGCTGGTCTGGATTCCTCAAACCTGCACATAGCTCTGTCACGG
Source organism: Cryptosporangium aurantiacum (assembly GCF_900143005.1). Taxonomy (NCBI): domain Bacteria; kingdom Bacillati; phylum Actinomycetota; class Actinomycetes; order Cryptosporangiales; family Cryptosporangiaceae; genus Cryptosporangium; species Cryptosporangium aurantiacum. Next base: position 293,824 of record NZ_FRCS01000001.1, on the reverse strand, counting down.
GTTATTTAACAGGATGAATCGGACACAGGTGATGTTCGCGGGCCGCGAGGGATTGGAAAGGTCGCCTGAGGCTAACTAGCCCTTATACGTACGGCGTGTCACAAAACGACACGCCGAGCTCACCGCACCACGTGCTCGGGTGACCGCCCAGCGGAAATGACGAAGGCCCGGTCGCACTCGTGCGACCGGGCCTTGCGGTTGTAGCCCCGACCGGATTCGAACCGGCGCTACCGCCTTGAGAGGGCGGCGTCCTAGGCCGCTAGACGACGGGGCCCTAGGACAACGTTCAACTGAGGGGTCGAACGCTGTGGAGCTGGGGTACCAGGACTCGAACCTAGACTAACGGAGCCAGAATCCGTCGGGCTGCCAATTACCCCATACCCCATTACTGCTGCTCACTGCGTGTCTTACCAGGATCCTCGCTGCGGGCGTCTGCTTGGCGGTCATCCGCTCGCAACGTCGGTAACTCTAGCCGAGAGTGCGGGCCGGTCCCAAATCGGGTCCGGCCCGCCGTTCTGTCACCCTTCGGCGGTGGTGAGCTCTCGGGCGGTTCGCAGCCGGGTGAGCGACCGCTCTGCCCCGAGCAGTTCCATCGACTCGTACAGCGGCGGTGACACGGTCCGGCCGGTGATCGCGGCCCGGACCGGCGCAAACGCCTTCCGCGGCTTGAGCCCGAGCCCGTCGACGAGCGCCGACTTCAGCGCGGTCTCGATCTCCGGTGCGGTCCACTCGGGCACCCCGGAGAGCGCCGTGATCGTGGCGTCCAGAACCGGCGTGGCGTCGGCACCGAGGACCTTCGCCCGCACGTCGGCGTCCGGAGTGATGTCTTTCACGAACAGGAACCCGAGCATGCCGGGAGCGTCCCCGAGAACCGGCATCCGCTCCTGGATCAGCGGCGCAGCCGCGGTGATCAGCTCCCGCTCGGCCGGCGTGGGCTCGGCCGCGACCAGGCCGGCGTCGGCGAGGTACGGCACCAACCGTCCGGCGAAGTCGTCCGGCGCCAGCAGCCGCAGGTGCGCCGCGTTGATCGCCTCGCACTTCTTGCCGTCGAAGCGCGCCGGGTTGGGGCTCACCCGGCGGACGTCGAACGCCTCGGTCATCTCCCGCAGCGTGAAGATGTCGCGGTCCTCGGCGATCGACCAGCCGAGCAGCGCGAGGTAGTTCAGCAGCCCTTCGGGCAGGTAACCGCGCTCCCGGTAGTGCAGCAGGTTGGCCTGCGGGTCGCGCTTGGAGAGCTTCTTGTTGCCCTCCCCCATGACGTACGGCAGGTGCCCGAACTCCGGAACCCGCTCGGCCACCCCGACGTCGACCAGCGCGCGGTACAGCGCGATCTGCCGCGGCGTGCTCGGCAACAGGTCCTCACCGCGGAGGACGTGGGTGATCCGCATCAGCGCGTCGTCGACCGGGTTGACCAGCGGGTACAGCGGGTCGCCGTTACCGCGCACGACGACGTAGTCCGGCACCGTGCCCGGCGCGAACGTGACGTCGCCGCGGACCAGGTCGGTCCAGCCGATCGAGTCCGCGGGCATCCGGAACCGCAGCACCGGCGCACGGCCCTCGGCCCGGAACGCGTCCTTCTCCGCGTCGGTGAGGTTCCGGTCGTGGTTGTCGTAGCCGAGCTTCGGGTCACGGCCCGCGGCCCGGTGACGCGCCTCGATCTCCTCGGCCGTGGAGAACGACTCGTAGAGGTACCCGGCGTCGGTGAGCTTCGCGACGACGTCGAGGTAGAGGTCCCGGCGCTCCGACTGGCGGTACGGACCGTAGGGGCCACCGACCTCGGGCCCCTCGTCCCAGTCGAGGCCGAGCCACCGCAGCGACTCCAGCAGCTGCTGGTACGACTCCTCCGAGTCACGGGCGGCGTCGGTGTCCTCGATCCGGAACACGAACGTGCCGCCGTGGTGGCGGGCGAACGCCCAGTTGAACAGGCAGGTCCGGACGAGCCCGACGTGCGGGTTGCCGGTGGGCGACGGACAGAACCGCACCCGAACCGAGGGGTCGCGGGACACGAGTGTTCCTTTCACGCGCGGTTGGCGACGGGGTTGGTGAGGGTGCCCAGGCCCTCGATGCGGACGCTGACGCTGTCGCCGGCCACGATCGGCCCGACGCCGGACGGGGTGCCGGTGAGGATCACGTCGCCGGGCAGCAGCGTCATCACGTGCGAGACGTAGGAGACCAGCGTCGGGACGTCGAAGATCATGTCCTTGGTCCGGCCGTCCTGCTTGACCTCGTTGTTGACCAGGGCCTGGACGCCGACGTCGGCGTGGTTCAGGTCGGTCTCGATCCACGGCCCGATGGGGCAGAACGAGTCGTAGCCCTTGGCCCGGGTGAACTGGACGTCCGACCGCTGCTGGTCGCGGGCCGTGACGTCGTTGGCGCAGGTGTAGCCGAAGACGGACTCCATCGCCTTCTCGCGGCTCACCGCGCGGGCGCCCTTGCCGCCGATGATGACGGCGAGCTCCGCCTCGTGCTCGACCTGCTTCGAGTCGATGGGCAGCCGGATCGGCGCGCCGGGGCCGATGACCGACGTCGGGGGCTTCAGGAACAGCAGCGGCGCGCTGGGCACCTCGTTGCCGAGCTCACTGGCGTGCGCGGCGTAGTTCCGTCCGACGCCGACCACCTTGCTGGGAATGATCGGCGGCAGCAGCTGGACGTCGGCCAGCGTCCAGCGCTCGCCGGTGAACCGGATCCCGCTGAACGGGACGCCTTCGATCTCCGCGATCGTCAGCGCCTCCGGGTCGTCGGTCCCGGCGGGCCCTTCCACTACGCCGAAGGCTCGGCCGCCGGGGTGAGCGAAGAGCGCGATGCGCACGGTTGAACTCCTGGGTCGAGTGGGTTCGTGTGTGCCGCAACCCTAACCCCGGGTAGCACCGGCCCCGACCACCGCCGAGGTCGGGGCCGGGCGTCTGTCAGCGCGGCTCGTACGTCGCGTAGGCGAAGTCCGCGGGCAACTGGCCGCCGGTCAGGTCGTGCGCCCAGAGACCGAAGAACGCCCCGGTGAAGCCGGAGATCTTCTCGGTCGCGTCGAAGATCTCCAGCGCGTACTCGTCGGAGAGCCTGCTGGCGTCGTGCGTCTCCGGCCACCACTGCAGCTCGCCGCCGGGCAACGCGTACCCGAACCGCAGCGACGAGCCGTCGATCTCGGCGCGGAACGTCACCCCGGCGGCCGGATCGGCCACCGGTACCGGCGCGCTCGCGTTCACCAGCCGGCCCCGGTCGGACACCAGCACGTCCACGCACGGCCCGTGCAGCTCGTGCCACGAGAGCCGCGCGTACGCCCAGTTCAGCGTGTTGTAGTAGGCCGCGACCCCGGCCATCTGACGGAACGTCGTCGGCGCGAAGGCGACTTGGGCCTCGAACGCGCACGACCGGTGCTCGACCCGGCGTCCGACGAGGCTGGAGTCGCGCAGCGACACCGGCGACTCCCCGCCGTAGAGCCGCAGGTACCCGGGCCGTTCGGCGAGGCTGAGCCACTCCGAGGACGGCGGCCGCCGCAGCGTGCTCCACTGCGTGCCGAGAGCAGGCGCGTCGAACTCGTCGCGCTCCGGCTCCTCCGGCCACGGGTGCGGCTCCAGACGCGGAGCGATCACCTCGTCGTGCGGGCGCGCGCCCGGCACCCGTGGCCAGCCGTCCGCGCTCCACTCCACCCGCTGCAGCGCGGTCTCCCGGCCCAGCACGCAGCGCCCACGCTCGGTGAGCGGCCGCCCGGTGAGGTGCGCCAGGTACCACTCGCCGTCCGGGGTGGCGACCAGCGAGCCGTGCCCGGCCTTCTGCAGGGTCAGCGCCGGGTCGGGCCAGGACGTCAGCGTCGGCCCCGCCGGATCGACCTCGTAGGGCCCGGTGATCGTCCGCGATCGCGCCACCGTCACCTGGTGCTCCCACTGCGTGCCGCCCTCGGCGGTCACCAGGTAGTACCACCCGTCCCGCCGGTACAGGTGCGGGCCCTCGACCAGCCCGGCCTGCGTACCGGTGAAGATCGTCGACACCTCGCCGACCAGGCGCCGCGCCGTCCGGTCGTACTCCTGCAGCGTGATCCCGGCGAACGTCTCGCGTCCCGGCCGGTAGTCGGCGGCCATGCTGAGCATCCAGCTGCGACCGTCGTCGTCGTGGAACATCGAGGCGTCGAAACCGAGCGAGTGCAGCCGCACCGGTTCCGACCACGGTCCGGTGATGTCCGGGGCGGTGACCAGGAAGTTCGGGGTGTCCCAGAACCCGCCGCCGTAGGTGCCGACGTTCGAGTACACGAGGTGGAACAGCCCGTCGGCATAGGAGAGGCAGGGCGCCCAGACCCCGCCCGAGTCCCGGACGCCGCGCAACGGGAGCGCCTCCTCGCTGGTCAGCGCCCCGCCGAGCGGCCGCCAGTGCACGAGGTCCCGGGAGTGGTGCAGCCCGACGCCCGGGAACCACTCGAACGTGGAGGTGGCGACGTAGTAGTCCGATCCCACCCGGAGGATCGACGGGTCGGGGCGGAACCCGGTGAGCACCGGGTTCCGGATCACGATGGGTGGTGCTTCGACCTCGATAGCCATTGAATTCTTCTCTCCCTCTATTTGCTGAATCCCGCGGCGAGGCCGCTGAGCAGATGACGTCGTCCGAAGAGATAAAGGGCGAGAACCGGGAGCGCGGAGAGCACCACCGCGGCGAGCAGCCCCGGTACGTCGGTGCCGTACTGGCTCTGGAAGTTCCAGAGCCCGAGCGGAAGCACCCGCTGATCCGAGCTCTGCGTCAGGACCAGCGGGAACAGGAAGCCGTTCCAGGCGTTGAGGCCGGCGAAGATCCCGACGCTGGCCAGCGCGGGACGGGACAGCGGCACGACGAGACGTCGGAACAGCGTCCCGGGACCGGCGCCGTCGACGGTCATCGCCTCGTACAGCTCGTTCGGTACGTCCCGCAGCGCGCTGGTGAGGACGACGACGGCCATCGGCAGCGAGAACGCGGCCGTCGGCAGCACGATCGCGGTGAGGCTGTCGTAGAGGTGCAGGCGCGTGATGATCAGGTAGATCGGGATGATCACCGCCTGCGCGGGGATCGCCAGCCCGATCAGGAACAGCGTGAAGCCCATCCGCACCGCCCGGCTGCGTCCCCGCACGATCGCGTACGCGGCCGGGAGCGCGAGCGCCAGCACGAGCACGACGGTCGCGAGCGCGGCGATCACGCTGTTGCGCAGGAACGTGGCGAAGCCCAGCTCGAGGACGTTCGTGTAGTTGTCGAACGTCACCGAAGTGGGCGGATCCAGCGGGCCGTCGGCAACGTACGCGTCCTGGGTGCGGATGCTCGTCACCACGATGAAGTAGATCGGGATCGCGACGATCAGGAACCAGACGCCGGCCGCGAGGCCGGCCGGAATGTTGCTGCGCCGGCGGCGGCGCCGGGGCTTCACCGGATGCCGGTCGGCCCTGGTCTCCGGCCGGGTCATGACCTGGGTGCTCATAGGCCCTCCCGATCGCTGGCCATCCGGTGGTAGCCGGTCGCCCGCACGACGACGATCGAGAGCACGGTGCCGATGATCACCAGCAGCACGGCCAGCACGCTCGCGTAACCCATGTCGAACGCGACGAAGCCCTCCTGGTACATGTGCAGCGGGAGGACCTTGGTCTCGTTGCCGGGGCCGCCGTTGGTCAGCAGCAGCACCGACTCGAAGTACGTCACGGAGCCGACCAGCATCATCACCGAGGACGCGACGATCGTGTTGCGCAGCTGCGGCAGCGTGATCGCGAAGAACTGCCGGACGGTGTTCGCGCCGTCGAGCTGCGCCGCCTCGTAGAGCGACGCCGGGATCTGCCGGGTCGCCGCCTGGTAGAGCAGCGTGTGGAACGGCACGAACTGCCAGGCCAGGACGAAGATGACGGTCGGCAGTGCCCGGGCCGGGTCGCCGAGGAAGTTGCCGTCCGGGGCGCCGAGGTACTTGCCCCACTGCGCCGCCAACCCGAAGTTCGGGTCCAGCAGCGAGACGAACACGAGCGCGATCGCGGCGGTCGACAGCAGCAGCGGCAGGAAGAACACCGTCGACAGCACCGCCCGGAACCGCTGCGCACCGGCCGACCAGACGCCGAGGAGCAGCGCGAGCGGCGTCTGGACGAGCCAGGTCCCGACGGTGAGCAGCGCCGTCGTCCGCAGCGACGGCAGGAAGTCACTGTCGTCGAGAAGCGCGGCCCAGTTCTCGGTCCCGACCCACTGCGGGGTGCCGAGGCCGTTCCAACTGGTGCCGCTGAGGTAGACGACAACCGCGATCGGTACCAGGCCGAACAGTGCGAAGAACACCGCCGCGGGGGCGGCCCAGACGAATCCGGGCCGCTCCCGCATGGATACGGTGGTACTCACTGGGCTTTCGCCATGTCGTCGGCGAAGGCCTGCGGGGTGATCTGCTGCAGGAACAGCTTCTGCAGGTTGGCCAGCAGACGCTTGGCGACGTCCGGCGCGACGGCCTGGTCCCACGACTGGGCGAACGCCGGGGCGGTCGAGACCATCTTGTAGACGTCGGTGTTGAACTCGGCGTTCGGCTTGCCCGCGAGCTTCGCGTCCGCACCCTTGGTCGCGGGCACCGCACCGCTCTTGATCAGGTCCTCGATGTACCCGTCGGAGGCGACGGTCTCGGTGAGGTAGTCGACCGCCGCGTCCTTGTTCTTCGAGCCGCTGGCGACCGAGAAGTAGTTGCTCGGGTTGCCGACCAGGTTGCCGGGCTCACCGACGCCGCCCGGAATGCTCGGGAACTGGAACCAGCCGAGGTCCTTCTTGGCGAACGCCGGGTTGTTCGTCAGCTGGTTCGGGTACTCCCACGTGCCCATCAGGAACATCGCGGCCTTGCCGGTGGCGAGCAGCTTGGACGCGCCGGCGTTGTCGTAGTTGATCGACGCGAAGTTCGTGCCGAACGCGCCCATCTTGGCCAGGTCCTGGCACATCTGGAACGCCTTGACGACGGCCGGGTCCTGCCAGGCCGCGCCGCCGCTCTTCGCGATCGCGGCGAACTTCTCCGGACCACCGAGACGGTCGAGGAAGTATTCGGCGTACATCAGCTCGGTCCAGCCCTGCGAACCGGGCAGCGCGATCGGCGTCACCTTCTTCGACTTGAACGTGTCGACCAGTTTCAGGAATTCGGGGTACGTCGTCGGCGGCTGGACGTTGTTCGCGGTGAAAACGGCCTTGTTGTAGAAGAAGATCACCGGCTGGGTTCCGGTCATCGGCAGCCCGTACTGCTTGCCGTCGATCTTCGCGGTGTCCATGACGTTCGTCAGGAACGCGTCGCGCACTTCGGGTTTTTTCGCCAGCGCGTCGTCGAGCGGCTCCACCTGGTCGGCGTCGACGAATTGCGCGAGGTTGCCGCCGCCCCAGTTGAAGAAGACGTCGGGAGCGTTGGGTGAGCCCATCGCGACCTGGATCTTCTGCTTGTACGCGTCGTTGATGTACGTGCTCAGCGTCGCCTCGTTGTCCGAGTCCTTGTTGTATCGGTCGACCGAGGCCTTGACGACCGGAGTGAGGCCCGCGTCCTGCAGTGCCCAGACCTGTACTTCGTCGGACGCACCCGGGCCGGAGCTCCCGCAGCCGGCTAATGCGAGTGCCGAAGTCGTCAGTAACGCAATTGCTGTCCGAGTGAAAAGCGCGCGTCGGCGCATGTCCGCACCAGTCCTTCCCCACGACGTTGGGTTCGAAAGGTTTCGAGCGGGTTGAGGTGCACGGACGGTAGGGGGAGCGCTTTCATCGGTCAATGCGATCGCAAATCACGATCCGGTAACGTTACGTCGTTTTCGAAACTTTTCGGCTCTAGGCTGCGGTCACTCGACGAGGAGCTGCCCATGTCAGGACGCACGACGATCGCGCAGATCGCCCGCTCCGCCGACGTCTCGGTGTCGACCGTTTCGAAAGTGCTGAACGGACACACCGACGTCGCGGAGGAGACTCGGCGCCGGGTCCAGCGGTTGTTGGACGAGCGGGGCTACCGACGTCGGCGGGCCGCGCACCACCGCGGGCACGGCGACCTCATCGACCTGGTGATCAACAACCTCGACAGCGCGTGGGGCCTGGCGATCCTCACCGGCGTCGAGGAGGTGGTCGAATCGGCGGGCATCGGCCTGGTGATCTCCGCGGTGCACAGCCGGGCGGCGCTGACCCGGCGCTGGCTCGACTCGCTGCTCGCGCGCGGCTCGCAGGGCGCGATCCTGGTCCTCTCCGATCTCGACCCGGCGCAGCGTGAACAGCTGCGCAGGCACGGGACGCCGATCGTCGTCATCGACGGGGTGAGCCAGCCGCCGCCGGACGTGCCCGCGGTGGGCGCGACGAACTTCGCCGGCGGATACGCCGCGGCCGAGCACCTGATCGGGCTGGGGCACCGGCGGATCGGCGTCATCGGCGGGCCGGAGCAGCTGGCGTGCACGCGAGCCCGGATCGCCGGGTATCGGGCGGCTCACGAGGCGGGGGGCGTGCCGATCCCCCGCGGCCTGCTGCGATACGGGAACTTCTACCACGACGGTGGGCTACGGGCGGCGCGGTCGCTGTTGGAGTTGCCCGATGCGCCGACCGCGATCTTCGCCGGCAGCGACATGCACGCGATGGGCGTCTACGAGGCGGCTCGTCAATCCGGTCTCGACGTGCCGGGAGACCTGAGCGTCGTCGGGTTCGACGACCTGAACTTCGCGTCCTGGACGGCACCGGCGCTCACCACCGTGCGGCAGCCGCTGCACGAGATGGGGGCGACCGCGGCCCGGACGCTGCTGCGGCTGATCGGCGGTGAGGCGCTCGACTCGTCCAGCATCGAGCTGGCGACCAGCCTCGTGGTCCGCGACAGCACCGCGCCGCCCCGTACCCTGGAAAGGTGACCGTGCTGCCGTTCGACGAGTGGACGGCGCTCCGGGATGCGCACGCGGCCGAGGTCGACGCGCTGGTGGGTGACCACCTCGAGCGGCGGCGCCGCGGGCAGCGGCATCCGGTAGAAGACTTCCTGTTCGAGTACTACTCGTATCGGCCGGGGCAGTTGCGGCGCTGGTTTCCGGGCGCTTCCGTGGTGCTGGCTTCGGCGCGGCCCGAGGACTTCCCGGGGCATGTGGCCGGAGACGGTGGGGTCACGCTCGACGTCGACGCGTTTCTGGCACGGCGGGGCGACACCGTGCGGTGGGTCGCGGGACTGCTCGCGGCCACCGCGTCGCGTCCGGCGCAGCTGGGGTGCTTCGGCATGCACGAGTGGGCGATGGTGTACCGGATCTCCGACGTCCGCCACGCCTCGTGGCCGCTGCGGCTCGGGCCCGAGCGCACGAACGCCGTCGTCGAGGAGCGCGGGGTCCGCTGCAGCCACTTCGACGCGTTCCGGTTCTTCACCGAGCCCGCCCGGCCGCTCAACGTCCTGCAGCCGCGCCGGGAAACCCAGGTCGCGCTGGAGCAGCCGGGGTGCCTGCACGCGACGATGGACCTGTACAAGTGGGCCTACAAGCTCGCGCCGCTGACACCGTCCGACCTGGTGCTCGACTGTTTCCGGCTGGCGCGGGACGTCCGGGAACTGGACATGCGGGCCAGCCCGTACGACCTCGCGGCGCTCGGGTACGCGCCGGTGCCGATCGAGACGCCCGAAGGTCGCGCTGAGTACGTGGCCGCGCAACGCGCGTTCGCCGAGCGCGGCACCGCACTCCGAACCCGCCTCCTCTCGGTCTGCGCCCCAGCGCTCGAGGACGCCGGGTAGGCCTCAAAGGGCGAAGATTGCGATCAGGATCGCGGTGATTACCAGGCTGAGGAGCACGGAGCCCAGGCAGCCGAGACGGTTCGAGAAGAACAAGAACATGCTGCAGTGGCTACCCGTTTGTCGCGCTTCGAAGCGGCCCTACGCCCGGCGCTGCGCGGCGCGGCCGACGAGCCGCGCCGCAGCGGGGTCAGTTCGGCGCGAGGACCGGGGCGCCTGCGCGGCGCAGACCGTAGTTGAGCGAGTCGATCATCGCCCGCCACGACGCCTCGATGACGTTCCCGTGCACTCCCACCGTCGTCCACTCGCCCTTGTGGTCGGTGGTGTCGATGAGGACGCGCGTCACCGCGTCGGTGCCGTACCGGCCGTCCAGGATCCGCACCTTGTAGTCGGCCAGCTCCAGCTCCGCCAGCGACGGGTAGAACGTCGTCAGCGCCTGCCGCAGCGCCCGGTCGAGCGCGCTCACCGGGCCGTTGCCCTCGGCGGTGGCGATTACCCGCTCGCCGTCGACCGCGAGCTTCACGGTCGCCTCGCTGACCACCTCGTCACCGCGCTGCTCGACCAGCACCCGGTACGACTCCAGCTGGAAGAACGTCGGCGCGTCCGCGCCCTCCAGCTCCGAGCGGACGAGCAGCTCGAACGACGCGTCCGCGGCCTCGAACGACGAGCCCGCCGCCTCCAGCTCCTTCACCCGGGAGACCACCCGGCCGACCGCCTGGGGCTCGTCGGCGAGGTCGATGCCGAGCTCGCGGGCCTTCAACTCGATCGAGGCCCGGCCCGCCATCTCGGTGACCAGGATCCGCATGTCGTTGCCGACGACCGAGGGCTCCATGTGGTTGTAGAGCTCCGGCGCGACCTTGATCGCGCTGGCGTGCAGGCCGGCCTTGTGCGCGAACGCGCTGGCGCCCACGTACGGCTGGTGGGTGTCCGGTGCGATGTTCGCGATCTCGGCGATCGCGTGCGACACCCGCACCAGCTCGGGCAGGCACTCCGCAGGTACCACCGGCCGGTTCATTTTCGTGACCAGGCCGCCGATGACCGCGAACAGGTCGGCGTTGCCCGCCCGCTCGCCGTAGCCGTTCGCGGTGCCCTGGACGTGCGTCGCCCCGGCCTCGACCGCGGCCAGCGTGTTCGCGACCGCGCACGCGGTGTCGTCCTGGGCGTGCATACCGACGCGGAAGCCGGTCCGCGCGATCACCTCGGACACCACCCGCCCGACGCCCATCGGCAGCATGCCGCCGTTGGTGTCGCAGAGCACGCCGACATCGGCGCCGGCCTCGAAGGCCGCGGTCAGCACCCGCACGCCGTAGTCCCGGTCGTGGGCGTACCCGTCGAAGAAGTGCTCGCAGTCGAGGAACACCCGGCGGCCCTCGCCGACCAGGTACGCGACCGTGTCGCGCACCATCGCCAGGTTCTCCTCGTAGGTGGTCCGCAGCGCGTCGGTCACGTGCCGGACGTCGGACTTCGCGACCAGGCAGACGGCCGGCGTCTGGGCTTCCAGCAGCGCGGCCACCTGCTTGTCGTCCTGGACGCGGACACCCGCGCGACGGGTCGAGCCGAACGCGACCAACTGGGCGTGCTTGAGCGTGAGCTCCTCGCGCGCCCTGGCGAAGAACTCGGTGTCGGTCGGCAGCGCACCGGGCCAGCCGCCCTCGATGAACCCCACCCCGACGTCGTCCAGCAACCGCGCCACCGCAAGTTTGTCGGTCGCGGAGTACGAAATGCCCTCGCGCTGTCCCCCGTCTCGCAGCGTGGTGTCGAAGACGTGGAAGCTGTCATCCAGGGCGGTGGGCATGTCGTAGACCTCTCAGCGCGGTCGAGTACGGCTCGGACCAGGCCAGGGCACGTTCGGGAGCGGGCCCAGGACCAACAAAAAGACCCCCCACGCTCGTGGGAGGTCTGCGCGTCAGCGTGGTGCGTGCTGGCGCGCTAGCTGGTAATGCAGAACCCGGTCACGGCTCGATACTGACACATCCGGACGCCGGGCGGCGGAGCGACCCGCGCTTGCGTCCAGATGGTGGTCTCGATGTGACGGTAGTCACCCGACACAATCCCGCAATGATGCCGAAAGACGATGGAACCCCTGACTCGAAGGAGGCCGCATGGCCCGTCGTCCGCTCGTCGGCATCACGTGTTACGTCGAGCAGGCCCGCTGGGGAGTCTGGGACTTCCGGGCCTCGCTGCTCCCCCAGGTGTACGTCGACTCGGTGACGGCCGCCGGGGGTCGTGCGCTGGTGCTCCCGCCGGACAGTACGGATGACGCCGTGCTCGACGCGCTCGACGCGCTGGTCGTCGCCGGGGGCGTGGACGTGGACCCGGCGCGCTACGGTGCCGTGCCGCACCCCTCCACCGATGCGCCGCAGCCCGAACGCGACGCCGGCGAGCTGTTACTCATCAGCGGCGCGTTCGCCAGGGACCTGCCGTTACTCGGCGTCTGCCGGGGCGCCCAGCTGATGGCGGTCGCCCGCGGCGGGACGCTCATCCAGGACCTGCCGAGCGTCGTCGGACACCACGATCACCGCGAGGTGCTCGGCGTCTTCAGCTGGCACACCGTGCGGGCGATCCCGGGCAGCCGGGTGGCCGACGCGCTCGGGGACACCGACCTCAAGGTGAACGCCCATCACCACCAGGCCGTGGACGACCCGGGCGAGCTGGTGGTGACCGCCCGCGCCGACGACGGCACGATCGAAGCGGTCGAGGACCCCGCGCTGAGGTTCGCGGTCGGCGTCCAGTGGCACCCCGAGATGCTCGACGACCGACGCCTGTTCACCGCACTCATCGACGCGGCTCGCCTTCCCCGAGTACTCTGAGTCGAGTATTCGATCTGGAGGGAGCATGCGATGGCGCGGCGTCGGGTCTCCAACCCGCTGGCACTCGCTGCGCTGACGCTGCTCGAAGAGCGTCCGATGCATCCATACGAGATGTCCGCGACGCTCCGCGAGCGCCGCAAGGACGAGAGCATCAAGCTCAACTACGGGTCGCTGTACTCGGTGATCGAGTCGTTGCAACGCCACGGGCTGATCGAGGCGCAGGAGACCACCCGCGACGGACGGCGTCCGGAGCGCACGATCTACGCGATCACCGAGGCCGGCCTGCAAGAGGTCGAGGACTGGCTCAGCGACCTCGTGGGCCGGCCGGTCAAGGAGTACACCCAGTTCGAGGCGGCCCTGTCGCTGCTCGGCGCGCTGCCGCCGGAGGACGCCGTGCGCCTCCTCCGGCTCCGGCTCGATTCGCTGGTGCTGGCCGCCCGGTCGTCCGCGGCAGTGCAGCAGTCGGTCGGGAACCTTCCGCGGATCTTCATGCTGGAGAACGAGTACGAGTCCGCGGTCCGCGACGCCGAGATCCGCTTCGTCCGGGACCTGCTGCACGACATCGAGCACGGCTCGCTGAGCGGGCTGGACTTCTGGCACCGGATCCACGAGCTGCGTGGTGCCGGGCTGCCGCCCGACGAGGTCGACGCGAAGCTGCACGAGGAGTTCCCGGCGGTCTTCGCGCCGACGGACTGGCCTCCGGAGGTGGTGCCACCGGAGAGCCGCTGACAGACGACGACCCTCGGTTCGGCGCGCCAACGCCGGCCGAGGGTCGCCTCGAATCCCCGAACCGAGCCCGCCGGAGCGGACGACGATCCGAGAGTCGCATCTTCAGGGTACCGTCGCCGCCTTCGCCGGCTCGGCCGTCATGAACCCCTGAAGGGTGAACCATGCCTGAGCCTGACCGTGCGGAAAACCCAGTCATCCGCGCGACCGAACTGACCAAGACCTACGGACGCGGCGCGAAAGCCGTCTCGGCGTTGAAAGGCATCAGCTTCGAGGTGCCGCCCGGCACCGTCTTCGCGATGCTGGGCCCCAACGGCGCCGGCAAATCCACCACCGTCAAGATCCTCAGTACGCTCAGCCGCCCGGACAGCGGCACCGCTGAGGTCGCCGGCTCCGACGTCCTCCGGCAGCCGGCCGCGGTCCGGCGCGACATCGGCTACGTCTCCCAGCGGCCCGGCTTCGATCCGATGGCGACCGGCCGCGAGAACCTGATGCTGAGCGCCCGCCTCCGCGGCATCGGACGCCGGGCCGCAGCGCGGAAGGCCGCCGAGTTACTCGCCGCGTTCGGCCTGGAGGACCCCGCCGACCGACTCACCAAGACGTGGTCGGGCGGCATGCAGCGCAAGCTCGACGTCGCGATGGGGCTGGTGCACGCGCCCCGTGTGCTGTTCCTCGACGAGCCGACCACCGGGCTCGACCCGGAAGCGCGGACCCAGCTCTGGGCTACGGTGTCGGCCCTGACCAGAACCAGCGGGTTGACCGTCGTCCTCACCACCCACTACTTGGACGAGGCCGACCAGATGGCCGACGACCTGCTGATCGTCGACCGCGGCCAGGTCGTCGCCCAGGGCGACCCGGCCGCGCTCAAGGCCGACCTCGGCGGCGACACGGTCCAGGTCGACCTGGTGTCGACCGACGACGCGGGGCGTGCGGGTGCGCTGCTGGAGCGGCTGCCGGGCGTCGTCCACGTGCGACGCGACGGGCTGCGCCTGCGCGCGCAGGCCCGGGACGCCGCGGGCGTACTCCCGGACGCGCTCACCGCACTGCAGCGCGCGGAGATCCCGCTGCTCGGCGCGGGGCTGAGCCGCGCTTCACTGGACGACGTCTACCTGCGGTACGCCGGGCGGGCGTACCGGGCCTCGGCCGACGTCGAGGGCAGCGAGGTGGCGGCATGACGCTCGCGCTCACCCAGACCCGGCTGCTCACCGTCCGTTCGCTGCGGACACTCGGGCGCCAGCCGGTGTTCCTGGCGTTCAACCTGATCCAGCCGCTGCTGTGGCTGCTGCTGTTCGGCACGGTGTTCAGCGCGATCGACCGGCTGCCGGGGATCGGCGACTCGTACCTGGAGTACCTCGCTCCCGGCGTGGTGGCGATGACCGCGATGCTCACCGCCAACTGGGCCGGCTCCGACCTGATCCAGGACATCGAGCGCGGCGTGATGGACCGGACGCTCAGCTCGCCCACCCGACGCGGGGCGATCATCGCCGCCTCGATCGTCTACCAGGGGATCTGCATGGTGATCCTCGGCCTGATCGTGTTCGCCGCTGCGTGGCTCGCCGGGGTTCGCTACCCGGGTAGCTGGGTGGGGGTTCCGGTCACGATCGGTCTGGCCGTGCTGCTGGCTGCGGCCTTCACTGCGCTGTCGGACGCTCTGGCAGTGCTGCTCCGCTCGCAGAACGCGCTGATCGGCCTGTCGCAGTTCCTCACGCTGCCGCTGTCGTTCCTGTCGTCGGTGATGATCGCGCCGTCGCTGATGCCGTCGTGGGTGGCGTCGGCGGCGAAGTGGAATCCGCTGGACTGGGCGGCGACCGGCAGCCGCGAGGCACTGTCGGCGTCCCCGGACTGGGCCCTCGTCGGCCGCGACGCCGCTCAGCTCGCGGCACTCGCGCTGGTGCTCGCCGTCGCGGCCGTGAGCGCCTTCCGCACCTACCAACGCTCCTCGTGAAAAGCGGATCAGGCCAGCTATGACTGGCCTGATCCGCTTTTCATCCTAGAGCGGCGTGACGTAGGCGCCGCTGATACCGCCGTCCACCAGGAACTCGCTGGCCGTGATGAACGACGAGTCGTCCGACGCCAGGAACGCCACCGCCGCCGCGATCTCGGTCGCGTCCGCGAACCGCCCCATCGGAATGTGCACCATCCGCCGCGCCGCCCGCTCCGGGTCCGACGCGAACAGCTCCCGCAGCAGCGGCGTATCAACCGGCCCGGGCGAGAGCGCGTTGACCCGGATCCCCTCGCGCGCGAACTGAACGCCCAGCTCCCGCGACATCGCCAGCACCCCGCCCTTCGACGCGGTGTACGAGATCTGCGATGTCGCCGCGCCCATCTTCGCCACGAACGACGCGGTGTTGATGATCGATCCCTTGCCCTGCCGCTGCATCACCGGAATCTGCGCCTTGCAGCACAGGTACACCGAGGTCAGGTTCACTTCCTGAACCCGACGCCAGGCGTCCAAGCCCGTCGAGAGGATCGAGTCGTCGTCCGGCGGCGAGATGCCCGCGTTGTTGAACGCGATGTCCAGCCGCCCGTACGTGTCCACCGCCGCCGCAACCATCGCGGCCACGTCAGCCTCATCAGTCACGTCGGTGCGCACGAACGTGCCGCCGACCTCGTCCGCAGCGGCCTTGCCCGCGGCCTCATCGACGTCCGCGACCACCACCCGCGCGCCCTCGGACGCGAACCGGCGAACGGTCGCCAGCCCGATGCCGCTCCCCCCGCCGGTGACGATCGCCACCCGGTCAGCCAGCCGTTCCATTCAGTCCTCCGTCGTAGCTATGAAGACGTTCTTCACCTCGGTGAACGCGGCCAGCGCGTCGGGGCCGAGTTCCCGCCCGAGCCCGGAGCGCTTGAAGCCGCCGAACGGCGTCGAGTAGCGCACCGAGGAGTTGGAGTTGATGCTCAGGTTGCCTGCCTCGACGCCCCGCGCGACCCGCAGCGCCCGGCCGATGTCTCGCGTCCAGATCGAGCCGGACAGCCCGTACAGCGTGTCGTTGGCGATGCGCACGGCGTCCGCCTCGTCGTCGAAGGGCAGCACGGCCACAACCGGACCGAAGACCTCCTCGGTGACGATCCGGTCGGCCGGCGAAGCCGGCAGCACCACCGTGGGCGGGAACCAGAATCCGGGGCCGTCGGGCGCCTCGCCCGCGAACGCCACCGACGCCTCCGCGACGTATCCCGACACCCGCTCGCGCTGCGCGGCGCTGACCAGCGGTCCCATCTCGGTGTCCGGCGAGGTCGGGTCGCCCACCCGGACTCCCCGCACGGCGGGCTCCAGCAACGCGAGGAACTTCTCGTAGACCGACCGCTGCACGAGGATCCGCGAGCGGGCGCAGCAGTCCTGCCCCGCGTTGTCGAACACGCCGCCGGGAGCTGCTGCCGCGGCCTTCTCCAGGTCCGCGTCGGCGAAGACGATGTTCGCGCTCTTCCCGCCGAGTTCGAGCGTGACGCGCTTCAGCGTCGCCGCGCACTTCTCCATCACGTGCTGCCCCACCGCCGTGGAGCCGGTGAAGACGATCTTCGCGACGTCCTCGTGCTCCAGCAGACGCTCGCCGGCGACCTTTCCGGCGCCGGGCAACACCGTGAACACGTCCTCCGGGATGCCCGCCTCGAGCGCCAGCTCACCGAGCCGCAGCGCGGTCAGCGGCGTCAACTCGGCCGGCTTGAGCACGACCGTGTTCCCGGCGGCGAGCGCCGGTGCGAAACCCCAGGCCGCGATCGGCATCGGGAAGTTCCACGGCACGATGATCCCGACGACGCCGAGCGGCTCGGCGAACGTCACGTCGATGCCGCCGGCGACCGGGATCTGCTTGCCGAAGTTCCGTTCCGGCGCGGCCGCGTAGTACTCCAGGACGTCCCGGACGTTCCCGGCCTCCCAGGTCGCCGAGCCGATCGGATGCCCGGAGTTGCGGACCTCCAGCGCGGCCAGTTCATCGATGTGCGCATCGACCGTGTCGGCGAACCGCCGCAGGAGGCGCGCGCGATCGGCGGGAGCGACGTCCCGCCACGCGGGCCAGGCGGCCCTGGCCCGGGCGACCGCGGCGTCGGTCTCCTCCGCGGAGGCCAGGTGGACGACGCCGATGACCTCGGCGGTCGCCGGGTTGACCACGTCGTGGGCGCCGACGGCGTCCAGCGTGTTGGTGCTCAAACGAAGACCTCTTCCGGTTTCGGGGGGCCGGGCGGGGGCGCGTAGGGGATGGTGCTCCTTAGAGGCGCTCGAAGCCCCGGCGCAGCTCCCAGTCGGTGACCACGGCGTCGAACGCGGTCAGCTCGACGTCCGCGGCATTGAGGTAGTGGTCGACGACGTCGTCGCCGAACGCGGTGCGGGCCAGCGCCGACGCGGCGAACGCGTCCCGGGCGTCACGCAGCGTCTTCGGGACCCGCGGCGCGTCGGACACGTACGCGTTGCCGACCAGTTCGGGTTCCAGCGGCAGTTCCTCTTCGATGCCCGCCAGGCCCGCGACCAGCATCGCCGCCGACGCGAGGTACGGGTTGACGTCCGCGCCCGGCACCCGGTTCTCCACGCGCAGCGCATGGCCGTGCCCCACCACCCGCAGCGCACAGGTGCGGTTGTCCCGGCCCCACGCGACCGCAGTGGGCGCGAAACTGCCCTCCGCGTACCGCTTGTACGAGTTGATGTTCGGCGCGAACATCAGCGTCAGCTCCGGCAGGTACTTCAGCTGACCGGCGAGGAACTGCTCGAACAGCGTCGAGAACCCGTCGCCGTCGGCGAAGACCGGGGCGCCGGAGAAGTCCCGCAGCGACAGGTGGATGTGGCAGGAGTTCCCTTCCCGCTCGTTCACCTTCGCCATGAACGTGATGCTGACGCCGTCCTGGGCTGCGATCTCCTTGGCACCGTTCTTGTAGATGACGTGGTGGTCGCAGGCCGCGGTGACCTCGTCGTACTTGAACGCGATCTCGTGCTGGCCGAGGTTGCACTCACCCTTGGCGGACTCCACGGTCAGCCCGGCGCCGGTCATCGCGAGCCGGATCCGGCGCAGTAAGGGCTCGATCCGCGCAGTGCCGAGCAGCGAGTAGTCGCTGTTGTACTGGTTCGCCGGGGTGAGGTTGCGGTAGCCGGCGTTCCACGCGTCCTCGTAGGAGTCGCGGTACACGATGAACTCGAGCTCGGTGCCCGCGTAGGCCTTCCAGCCGCGCTCGGCGAGCCGGTCGGCCTGTTTGCGCAGGATCTGCCGGGGCGAGGCCACGACCGGCGATCCGTCGAGCCACTCCAGGTCGGCGAGCAGCCCGACGCTGCCGGGGTGCCACGGGATGTGGTGCAGCGTGCTCAGGTCGGGCCGCAGGACGAAGTCCCCGTAGCCGGTGGACCACGAGCTCATCGCGTAGCCCTCGACGGTGTTCATGTCGACATCGACCGCGAGCAGGTAGTTGCAGCCCTCGGCGGCGTGGTCCAGCACGTCCGAGAGGAAGTACCCGGCGTCCAGCCGTTTGCCCTGCAGGCGACCCTGCATGTCGGTGAAGCCGAGGACGACCGTGTCGACCTTTCCGCCGGCGATCTCCACGCGTAGCTGTTCGAGATCCAACCGACCCGCCTCCCTCTGTGCGCTCCGTCTGCTGGGCGCAACGTAGAACGTGGGCGCTGTTCCGCGCAATGGTCTCCGTTCAGACCTTTACGTGGACGCAACGCAGCGCGCCACCGCACGCCCCGCGACACCGCTTTCCGCCGCCCGCGGCGGCACCACCGCACGCCCCCGCGCCACCGCACGGGGGGCCCGCCGGTCGCGCGCGATGGATGGTGATTGATCCGCGTGGCGTGGATGAACCGTTACCCCCGCTCTGGCGGGGAAAGCCGTTCATCGACATCACGTGGGCAACGCACCAATCACAGCATCACCGGAGAAAGCCGCGAAGCAGCGCCGCCGTGCCGTCGCAATGTCGGGTCATCGTGGCGGCGGCTCGCTCGCGGTCACCGGCCAGGATCGCCTCGACGATCTCGGCGTGCTGGGCGTCGGAGTGCGCGATGTTGTGCCGGAGCACCGGGATCAGCTCCAGCAGCCCGGAGAGCCGCCCCTGAACGTCGGCAACGGCGGCGATCAGCGGCGCGTTGCCGGTCACGCTCGCGATCGCCAGGTGCAGCCGCGAATCGGCGCGCCTGCGGACGGCGTCCTCGGTGGCATCGGCGACCTCGGCGAGGCAGCCGGTGAGGTACTGCTGCTCGGCGGCCGACAGCGTCGTCTCGGCGGCGAGCGCCGCAGCGCCGGGTTCGATGATCCGGCGGTAGTCCAGTGCGTGGGTCAGCGTCTCCCCCATCGAGCGCGCGACCGCGTGGGCGTCCTGGTCGGCGGGGAGCCGGAACCGGACGAACGTGCCGCCGCCCCGGCCGCGCCGCGACGTGACGTAGCCGGCGTCGGCGAGCGCTTGCAGGGCGTCCCGGAGCGTCATCCGGCTGACGCCCAGCATCGTGGCGAGTTCGCGCTCGGGCGGCAGCCGGTCGGTGACCGCGCCGAGCCGGATCGCGGTCGCCAGCCGCTCGACGGTCGCCTCGAACGCGTTCCCGTCCCGCACCGGCCGGAACAACGTCCGCGCCAACGCCAAATCCGGCCCGGGCTCCGGCCCCGCCCCGGACCCGGGAGCTGCACGGTCGGGGGGCCTGGCCCGCTGAGGCCCCGCCCCGGACCCGGGAGCTGCACGGTCGGGGGGCCTGGCCCGCTGAGGCCCCGCCCCGGACCCGGCGCCGGGGCGGGGGGCCTGTGGGGCCATCCCGCGGTCGATATCTAGCCCCCGTCGACGCCGGGGATGCGCCCGTTGCGGAACGCGTCGACGAAGTACCGGTGGTCATCGCGGACCTGCCGCGCGTACCCCAGCCCGAACGCCACCAGATCGGCGGCGAACTCGTCGTCCCGGTCACCGACCGCGGTGACGATCGCGTCCTCGGTCTGGAACTTCACCAGACTCTGCTCGCTGTCGGCGTCCGACACGCAGTGAACCTTCGCCACCGCCTGTCCGAGCTGGTCGAGCAGCGGCATGATGTCGGCCGGCTCGTTCACGTCCGACCAGTCGATGTCGTTCTCGTACGGCGACAGCTCCTGCACGACCTGCCCGACACCGTTGATCTCGGTCCACCCCAGCCACGGGTCGGCGTGCGCCTGCAGCGCCCGCTGCGACACCACCGTGCGGTGCCCATGATGCCGGAAGTAGCCGGCGATCGAAGCGTCGTGCACGACCCGGCTGGGCGCTGCGATGTTGCCCTGCTTCATCGACAGCACGACGTCGTTCTCCAGCGCCTGCGTGGCGCCTTCCACCAGCAGGTTGTACGCGGGTAGCCCCGCCGACCCGATCCCGAACCCGGACCGCCCGACGATGTCCTTCACCACGTAGCTGTGAACATCTTTCCGCTTCCCCGCCGGAATCGTCTCCAGGTACTGGCGGAAAGCGGCTTCGACCAGCTCCTTCTCCGACGACTCCAGCAGCCGCACCCCCGGGCCCTCGCGGAACACCCGGTCGGAGTTGCGGATCGTCGTGGTGCGCTGCAGCAACGCGATCCGGGTCTGCATCCGCGAGTCGAGCAGGACGTCCCGGAGCACGCCGGTGGCACTGTCCAGCGTGAGCCGGAACTCCTCATCGCCGTGGTGCGCGACGAACCGCCGTACGGTGCCCAGGTACGCGTCGGACACCGTGCGGATCATTCGTTCGATCGTGCCGTCCGACAAGGCTTTTCCGAAGCCGAGCAGCGCGAGGCTGGCCGCGAGCCGCTGCAGGTCCCAGGTGTAGTGACCGACGTAAGCCTCGTCGTAGTCGTTGACGTCGAACACCAGCACGCCGGACGAGTCCATGTACGTGCCGAAGTTCTGGCAGTGCAGGTCACCCTGGATCCAGACCCGGCGGGTGCGCTCGTCGGTCCACGGGTCCTCGACGTCGATCCGCTCGTCGGTGACGTCGGCGTAGAAGATGCACGCGCTGCCCCGGTAGAACGCGAACGGGTCGGCCGCCATTTTCCGGAACTTCGTGCGGAACGCGGCGGGCGCGGCCTCGATCAGCGGCTCGAACGTGTCGACGAGGATCTTGATCAGCTGCTCTGACCGCTCCTCGGCGGGACGGGCCGCGATCGCCTCGATCAGCGCGGACGCTGACGTGTCGCTCACTGCCCGATCCGCTCGAAGATCAGGATCGTGTTGCCGCCCTGGATGACGGTCTGCTTGAGTGCCCAGCCGTCCTTCCACCGGTCGTTGAGCTTGCGCTTGAGCCAGTGGATGCTCAAGTCGTCCTTGTTGAGTTCCACGTCGTAGTGGTCGTCGTCGCCGCCGAACACGTCGCCTCCCGGGCGCTCTCGGTCCGCCGCCAGAGCAAGGCGGCTCCGAGCGGCAGCGTACTTCCGTACACCAGTCCCTCCCGCCCGGCACTGTCAAATCGTGGTCGTGATAGCACCAGCGATTTGACAGCGCGAGTCAGAGGCGGGTGACCCAGCCGTGCGTGTCGTCGGTCCGGCCGTGCTGGATGTCGAGGAGCTTGCCGCGCAGCTTCATCGTCACCTCGCCGGATCCGCCGTCGGCGACCGTGAACTCACCGTCCGAGCTCTTCACGTGCCCGACCGGCGTGATCACCGCGGCGGTGCCGCACGCGAACGCCTCGGTCATCCGCCCGCTGGCGGCCGACTCGCGCCACTCGTCGGTGGAGATCCGCCGCACCTCGGTGCGCAGACCGAACTCCTCGGCCAGCAGCAGGATGCTGTCCCGGGTGACGCCGGGCAGCAGCGACCCGTTGAGTTCGGGCGTGACGAGCGTGTCGCCGTCGAGGATGAAGTACAGGTTCATCCCGCCCATCTCCTCGATGTACTTGTGCTCGATCGCGTCCAGCCAGACCACCTGGTCGCAGCCCTGCGCAGCAGCCTGGGCCTGTGCCACCAGGCTCGCGGCGTAGTTTCCGGCGCACTTCGCCTCGCCGGTGCCGCCCGGCGCGGCCCGGGTGTAGTCGGTCGAGAGCCAGACGCTCACCGGCTCGACGCCGCGCGGGAAGTACGCGCCGACCGGCGAGGCGATCAGCACGTACAGGTACTCCTGCGCCGGACGGACGCCCAGGTACGGGTCGGTCGCGAACATGAACGGCCGCAGGTAGAGGCTCGTCTCCGGGGCGCTGGGCACCCACTCCTTGTCGTGCTCGACGAGGATCCGGATCGACTCGAGGAACAGCTCCTCGGGTAGCTGCGGCATCGCCAGCCGGGCCGCCGAGCGGTTGAACCGGCGGGCGTTCTGCTCCGGCCGGAACAGCCCGAGCTCACCGTCGGGGTGCCGGTAGACCTTGAGGCCCTCGAAGATCTCCTGCCCGTAGTGGAGCGCGGCGGTCGCCGGGTCGAGGCTGATCGGCCCGTACGGCTCGAGCCGAGCGTCGTACCAGCCCTTTCCCTCGGCGTACTTGATCGTCACCATGTGGTCGGTGAACACCCGACCGAAACCGGGGTCGACCAGCAGGGCTGCCCGCTGCTCGGCGCCGGCCGGGTTCGTGGTCGGGCGAACGTCGAAGTCCAGGGTGCTGCTCATGGCGGTCCTTCCGCATCGCTGGGGGCGGCCCGACCACGAAGGGGGCCGAACTCGAATTTACCGCCCGTTCAGGTTGGGCGTGTCGCCACCGCCACGGGATACAGAACGACCCGGGGCCGCGTGGCCCCGGGTCGTCAGAAAACGCGGATCAGCTCACGCGGGAGGCGATGCGGTCGCCTACCTCGGCAGTGCGCACGGGTACGCCCGGCTCGCGCGCTGCCAGGTCGTCGGCGACCGCGTTCTCGACCTTCTCGGCAGCCTCGGTGTGCCCGAGGTGCTGCAGCAGCAGCGCCACCGACAGGATCGTGGCGGTCGGGTCGGCGATGCCCTGGCCGGCGATGTCCGGCGCGGAGCCGTGCACCGGCTCGAACATCGACGGGAACGCCTTCGTCGGGTTGATGTTGCCGCTCGCGGCGAGCCCGATGCCACCGCTGATCGCGGCCGCGATGTCGGTCAGGATGTCGCCGAACAGGTTGTCGGTGACCACGACGTCGAACCGCTGCGGCTGGGTGATGAAGAACATGCTCGCCGCGTCGACGTGCAGGTAGTCGGTGGCGACGTCCGGGAACTCCTTGCCCACCTCGGCGAAGGTCCGTGCCCACAGGTTCCCTGCGTTCACCAGCACGTTGTTCTTGTGGACGAGAGTCAGCTTCCGCCGTGGGCGGGCAGCCGCGCGGGCGTAGGCGTCCCGGATCACCCGCTCGACGCCGCTGCGGGAGTTGAGGCTCTCCTCGGTGGCGACCTCACGCGGGGTGCCCTTGGCCAGCACCCCACCGGCGCCGACGTAGAGACCCTCGGTGCCCTCGCGGACCACGACGAAGTCGATGTCGCCGGGCTTCACGCCGTTCAGCGGGCTGGACACACCCGGGTAGAGCCGGGCCGGCCGCAGGTTCACGAAGTGGTCGAACGCGAACCGCAGCTTCAGCAGCAGCCCTCGCTCGAGGACGCCCGGCGGCACGCCCGGGTCGCCGACGGCGCCGAGCAGGATCGCGTCGTGGCCGGCCAGCTCGTCCTGGACGGAGTCCGGCAGCACTTCGCCGGTGGCGTGGTAGCGGCGGGCACCGAGGTCGTAGTCGGTGGTGCTGACGCCCGGCAACACCGCACCGAGCACCTTCAGTCCTTCGGCCACCACCTCGGGGCCGATACCGTCTCCGCCGATCACCGCGAGGTTCGTGCTCATGGGCTCACCTTAGCGGAGCGTTCCCACCTCTCGGTACACCGGTCTCATACTCCGGACAGGTCGACGGTGCTCGCCGCATGAGCTCCTATCGCCGCAGCGAGCCGCTGCACGAGGTCGACCGGCACCGCCTGGTCGACGGCGAGCGCCATCAGCGACTCCCCACCGCTGAAGGCCCGCGCCACCTGCATGCCCGCGATGTTCACCCCAGCGTCCCCGAGCAGGACGCCGAGCGTGCCGACCACGCCGGGCCGGTCCGAGTACTGCAGGAACAGCAGGTGCCCGACGGGGACCAGGTCGATGTCGAACCCGTCGATGCTGGTGAGTTTCTGGACGAGTCGCGGCCCGGACAGCGTGCCCGAAACGCTCAGCGTCCGGCCGTCGGCGAGCACACCGGAGACCGTCACCAGGTTCCGGTACTCCGGGCTGTCGGACTCGGTGGTCAGCCCCACCTCGACGCCGCGTTCCTTGGCCAGCAGCGGCGCGTTCACGAACGTCACCGACTCCTCGACGATGTCCGCGAACACGCCCTTGAGCGCGGCCAGCTCCAACACGCTGACGTCGTACTCGGCGATGTCGCCCCGGACGTCGATCGTGATCGACTGCGCCAGCCCGCTGGCCAGCGCGGTGAACACCCGGCCGAGCTTCTCCGCGAGCGGCAGCGCGGGCCGCACCTCCTCCGCGACCACGCCGCCGGCCTGCACGTTCACCGCGTCCGGCACGAACTCGCCGCTCAACGCCAGCCGGACGCTGCGCGCGACAGCCAGTCCTGCCTTGTCCTGCGCCTCCACCGTGGACGCCCCGAGGTGCGGCGTCGCGACGACGTTCTCCAGCCCGAACAGCGGCGAGTCGGTGCACGGCTCGGTGGCGTAGACGTCCAGGCCCGCGCCGGCGACGCGGCCCTCGACGAGCGCGTCGTACAGGGCTTTCTCGTCGACGAGCCCGCCCCGGGCGGCGTTCACTATGCGGACGGACGGTTTGACGAGCCGTAGCTCCTTCTCCCCGATCAGTCCGACGGTCTCGGCGGTCTTCGGCAGGTGGATCGAGATGAAGTCGCTCTCGGCGAGCAGCTCCTCCAGGCTCACCAGCCGGACGCCGATCTGCGCCGCGCGCGTCGGCTGGACGTACGGGTCGTACGCGATCAGCCGGGTCCCGAACGCGGCCATACGCTGCGCGAACAGCACGCCGATCCGGCCCAGGCCGACGACGCCGATCGTCTTGTCGGAGATCTCGACTCCGGTGTAGCGCGAACGCTTCCACTCCCCGCCGCGGAGTGCGGCGTGCGCCGGGGCCACGTTGCGCGCGCTGGCCAGCAGCAGCGCGATCGCCTGCTCGGCCGCCGACACGATGTTCGACGTGGGCGCGTTGACGACCATGACGCCACGCGCGGTCGCGGCCGGGACGTCGATGTTGTCCAATCCGACGCCGGCCCGGGCCACGACCTTCAGCAGGGGCGCCGCCGCGAGGGCCGCCGTGTCGATCTGGGTGGCGCTGCGAACCAGGACCGCGTCCGCGTCGGCGAGGGCCGCGAGCAACGCGGGGCGGTCGGCGCCGTCGACGTGCCGCACCTCGAAGTCACGGGCGAGCACGTCGAGCGCGGACGGTGCGAGCTCCTCGGCGACGAGGACGACAGGCTGGTTCTTCTCGGAAGGCTGAGGCACGTCGGAGGTTCCTTCGGCGATCGGGCGAGTGTCGGCATCGTTGCGTCACGGCGCCCATCGCGGTCGGCTGCGACCGGCGGACGGCAGCGATGCCGATAGTAGGGAAGAAGGTTCCGCATCGGCGATCATCAGAAGGGTGTTCGTGACGGTGCTCACCGTGGCCACCGGACGCCGAATCGGAAGAAACCAAGCACGAGAAACAGACGTCAGTGCGGTCACACGGGTTCAACGCGCCGTGCCGGACGCGACCGTCGGGTGCGTCGGCCGGGCACAATCGTTCACGACGTTCGGACGGTGACAGGAGCGCGGTGAGTCAGGAGACCCCGAACCGGGGATGGGCGGCGGCCGGTGTGCTCGGCGCCGTGCTCTCGCTCGGATGGGCGGCGGTCGCGGTCGCGTTCGTGCTGCCGGCGTTCACCGGTTCTCCGCCGACCACGACCGGCGACGGCGTCGCGCTCGGCATCGTGGTGCTCGGCGTCCTGCTGCTGGCGGCGATCGCCGCGGTCGGTGCCCGGGCCGCGTGGAAGCACGCGTTCTACGGCGAGGCCGAGCAGCCGCGGCGGCTGATGACCGCGGGGTTGTGCACGGTGGTGATCGCCGGGTGGCCCGCGGTCGGCGCGCTCACCCGCGGCGCCGACGGCGTCCTCGACCCCACCGGCGCCGCCGCCCTAGGCCTCACCCTGTTGGGCGGCATCACCCTCATCGTCCTTCACCGAGCCCGCGTCGCCGAGGCCCTCAGCAACTAAGAGTGGTGTGGGCGATCGCCCACACCACTCTTAGTTGCTACGCGGACTCAGGCAGTCTCGGTGATGGGGCGGTCGACCCACGACATCAGGCCGCGGAGCTTCTGGCCGGTGACCTCGATCGGGTCGGCGGCGTTCTCCTCGCGGAGCTTGAGGAAGTTCGCCCGGCCGTTGTCGTCCTCGGCGATCCAGTTGCGGGCGAACGTCCCGTCCTGGATCTCGGCGAGCACCTGCTTCATGGCCTTCTTCGACTCGTCGCCGATCACCCGCGGGCCGGAGACGTAGCCGCCGTACTCGGCGGTGTCGCTGACCGAGTAGTTCATCCGCGCGATGCCGCCCTCGTACATCAGGTCGACGATCAGCTTCAGCTCGTGGAGGCACTCGAAGTACGCGACCTCCGGCTGGTAACCGGCCTGGGTCAGCGTCTCGAAACCGGCCTTGACCAGCTCCTCCACGCCGCCGCAGAGAACCGCCTGCTCGCCGAACAGGTCGGTCTCGGTCTCCTCCTTGAACGTGGTCTTGATCGCGCCGGCCCGGGTGCCGCCGATGCCCTTCGCGTAGGAGAGCGCGAGCGCCAGCGCGTTGCCGGAGGCGTCCTGCTCGACCGCGACCAGCACCGGAACGCCCTTGCCGTCGACGAACTGACGACGGACGAGGTGACCGGGGCCCTTCGGCGCGATCAGGGCGACGTCGACGCCCGCCGGGGGCTTGATCAGGTCGTACCGGATGTTGAGGCCGTGCCCGAAGAGCAGGGCGTCGCCCTCCTTCAGGTTCGGGGCGATGTCGTTCGCGTAGATCGTGCGCTGCGCGGTGTCCGGCGCGAGCACCATGATCACGTCCGCCTCGGCGCTGGCCTCGGCCGGAGTGAGGACGCGCAGGCCGGCCTCCTCCGCCTTCGGGCGGCTCTTGGAGCCCTCCGGCAGACCGACGCGGACGTCGACGCCGGAGTCACGCAGGCTCAGCGCGTGGGCGTGGCCCTGGCTGCCGTAACCGAGCACGGCGACCTTGCGGCCCTGGATGATCGACAGGTCCGCGTCGTCGTCGTAGAAGAGCTCGGCGCGGAGGTTTTCAGAGGCCATGACGGGTGGTTCGTCCTTCCTAGATGTGTCAGCGCGCTTCAGGCGCTGCGTTCGACGCTACGCAATGCCACTGAGGGCGCTGCGATCGACCGGGGTCCACGCCCGATCGCGACCATGCCGGACTGCACCATCTCCTTGATGCCGAACGGCTCCAGCACCCGCACGAGCGCCTCGAGCTTCTCGGCGGTGCCGGTCGCCTCGATCGTGACCGAATCGGTGGACACGTCGACGACGTGGGCGCGGAACAGCTCGACCGTCTCCAGAACGTGCGAACGGGTCTGCGGGTCGGTGCGGACCTTGACGAGCATCAGCTCGCGCTGGACCGACACCGAGGTGTCGAGCTCGACGATCTTGATCACGTTGACCAGCTTGTTCAGCTGCTTGGTGACCTGCTCGAGCGCCAGGCCCTCCACGGTGACGACCACGGTCATCCGGGAGATGTCGGGGTGCTCGGTCGGCCCGACCGCGAGCGAGTGGATGTTGAACCCGCGGCGGCTGAACAGGCCGGACACCCGAGCGAGGACGCCCGGCTTGTTCTCGACCAGCACCGAGAGCGTGTGCTTGCTCATTGAAGTGGGTCTCCTCAGACCTGGTCCTCGCCCCAGATGGGGCGGACGTCGCGGGCGGCCAGGATGTCGTCGTTGCTGGTGCCTGCCGCGACCATCGGCCAGACCATCGCGTCGGCACCGACCACGAAGTCGACGACGACCGGCTGGTCGTCGATCTGCATCGCCTTCTCGATCGTCGCGTCGACGTCGGCGGCGGTCTCACAGCGCAGCCCCACGCAGCCCAGCGCCTCGGCCAGCTTGACGAAGTCGGGGATCCGCTGCTTGTGGGTCTTCAGGTCGGTGTTCGAGTAACGCTGGTCGTAGAACAGCGTCTGCCACTGCCGGACCATCCCCAGGTTGCCGTTGTTGATGACGGCGACCTTGATCGGGATGCCCTCCAGGGCGCAGGTGGCCAACTCCTGGTTGGTCATCTGGAAACAGCCGTCGCCGTCGATCGCCCACACGGTGGTGTCGGGCTTACCGACCTTGGCGCCCATCGCGGCCGGGACGGCGTAACCCATCGTCCCGGCGCCGCCGGAGTTCAGCCAGGTGTACGGGTTCTCGTACGAGATGAACTGGCTGGCCCACATCTGGTGCTGGCCGACACCCGCGGCGAAGATCGTCTCCGGTCCGGAGATCTTCCCCAGCCGCTCGATGACGTACTGGGGTGCCAGCGTGCCATCGGGGCTCTCGTCGTAGCCCAACGGGTACTTCTCACGAGTCTGGTTGAGCAGCCCCCACCAGGGCTCCAGGTCGGCCCGGTGTCCGGCCTGGTGCTCGGCCTGCAGCGCGACGACCAGCTCGGCGATCACCTCGCGGGCGTCGCCGACGATCGGCACGTCGGCCGTGCGGTTCTTGCTGATCTCGGCCGGGTCGATGTCGGCGTGGACGATCGTCGCGTGCGGCGCGAAGCTGTCCAGGTTGCCAGTGACCCGGTCGTCGAAGCGGGCGCCCAGCGCGACGATCAGGTCGGCCTTCTGCAGCGACGTGACCGCGGCGACCGAGCCGTGCATGCCGGGCATGCCCAGGTGCTGCGGGTGGCTGTCGGGGAACGCGCCGCGGGCCATCAGCGTCGTGATGACCGGCGCACCGGACAGCTCGGCCAGCACCTTCAGCTCGGCCGACGCGCGGGCCTTCAGCACCCCGCCGCCGACGTAGAGCACCGGGCGCTTGGCGGTGGTCAGCAGCCGGGCGGCCTCGCGGACCTGCTTGCCGTGCGGGTGCACGGTCGGGCGGTAACCCGGCAGGTTCAGCTGCGGCGGCCAGGAGAACCGGGTCTGCGCCTGCAGGATGTCCTTCGGCAGGTCGACCAGGACCGGGCCGGGGCGGCCGGTGGACGCCAGGTGGAAGGCCTCCGCGATGACCTGCGGGATCTCCTCGGCGTGCTTGACCAGGAAGTTGTGCTTGGTGATCGGCAGCGTGATGCCGCAGATGTCGGCTTCCTGGAACGCGTCGGTACCGATCATCGGAGTACCGACCTGACCGGTGATCGCGACGATCGGCACCGAGTCCATGTAGGCGTCGGCGATCGGCGTGACGAGGTTCGTGGCTCCCGGCCCGGAGGTCGCCATGCAGACGCCGACCTTGCCGGTGGCCTGTGCGTATCCCTCGGCCGCGTGGCCGGCGCCCTGCTCGTGCCTGACCAGGATGTGCCGGACGTTCTGCGCGTCGTACAGCGGGTCGTAGGCGGGAAGAATCGCGCCGCCCGGGATGCCGAAGACCACCTCGGCGCCGACCGCTTCCAGGGAGCGGACGAGCGACTGGGCACCCGTGACCGATTCGTTGGCCGGCGGGGTGGCTGGTGCGTTCATGGCATTGGCCTCTTCGTGTAGCGGTAAGGCGGGTCGGCGTTCTCAGGCAACAAAAAACCCCTCGTGCCTGTGGCACGGGGGGTGAGCGCGTCGACGAGGTTCGTTGTCGACGCGCTAGCTGAGTACGAGAATCAGGGTGGATCGCACGTTGGTCACGCTATGCCGAGTTCCACGGCCCGTCAAACCCATCCCACTCTGTGGTCTCACGCGTCCTGACGTCCGTTGACGCGTAACCGGGCTCTAAGCACGGCTTAGAGCCCGGTTACGCGTCACACCGCGAACGAGGTCAGCCGCAGACGGCGCCGTTGGCGGCGGAGCCGACGAGCTTGGCGTACTTCGCCAGCACGCCGGTGTCGTAGGCCGGCGGAAGGGGCTTCCACTCGGCGCGGCGACGCTCGAGCTCGGCGTCGTCGACCAGCAGGTCCAGCGTCTGCGCGTTCAGGTCGAGCCGGATCCGGTCGCCCTCCTGCACCAGCGCGATCGGCCCGCCGTGCGCGGCTTCCGGGGCGATGTGCCCGATGCACGGCCCGGTGGTGCCGCCGGAGAACCGGCCGTCGGTGAGCAGCAGGACGTCCTTGCCCAGGCCCGCGCCCTTGATCGCGCCGGTCACCGCGAGCATCTCGCGCATGCCGGGGCCACCCTTCGGGCCTTCGTTGCGGATCACGATCACGTCGCCCTTGTTCAGCGTGTTGTGGGTGACCGCGTCCATCGCGCCCTGCTCGCCCTCGAACACCCGCGCGGTGCCCTCGAAGACGTCGTACTCGATGCCCGCCGACTTGAGCACCGCACCGTCCGGCGCGAGCGAGCCGCGCAGCACGGTGATACCGCCGACCGGGTGGATCGGGTTGTTCATCGCGTAGATGATCTTGCCGTCCGGGTCCGGCGGTGCGATGTCGGCGAGGTTCTCGGCCAGCGTCTTGCCGGTCACCGTGAGGCAGTCGCCGTGCAGCAGGCCGGCGTCCAGCAGCGCCTTCATGACGACCGGGACGCCACCGATCTCGTCGACGTCGGTCATCACGTACTGCCCGAACGGCTTCACGTCCGCCAGGTGCGGGGTGCGCTGACCGATCCGGTTGAAGTCCTCCAGCGTGATGTCGACCTTCGCCTCGTGCGCGATCGCCATCAGGTGCAGCACCGCGTTGGTCGAGCCGCCGAGCGCCTGGACCAGCGTGATCGCGTTCTCGAACGCCTCGCGGGTCATGATCTGGCGTGCGGTGATGCCGCGCTTGATCAGGTTGATCACGGCCTCGCCGGACTTCACCGCGTAGTTGTCGCGACGACGGTCCGGCGCGGGCGGGGCCGCGGAGCCCGGCAGCGACATGCCGAGCGCCTCGGCGGCGCTGGCCATCGTGTTCGCGGTGTACATGCCACCGCACGCGCCCTCACCCGGGCAGATCGCGCGCTCGACGCGGTCGACCTCGTCCCGCGTGATGAGCCCGCGAGCGCACGCGCCGACGGCCTCGAACGCGTCGATGACGGTGACCGTCCGGCCGTCGATCTTGCCCGGCAGCGTGGAGCCCGCGTAGAGGAACACCGACGCCAGGTCGAGGCGGGCCGCGGCCATCAGCATGCCCGGAAGGGACTTGTCGCAGCCGGCCAGCAGGACGCTGCCGTCCAGCCGCTCCGCCTGCATCACGACCTCGACGGAGTCAGCGATGACCTCGCGGCTGACCAGCGAGTAGTGCATGCCGACGTGGCCCATCGAGATGCCGTCGGACACCGAGATCGTGCCGAACTCCATCGGGAAGCCACCGGCGGCGCGCACGCCGTCCTTGGAGGCCTTCGCCAGCCGGTCGAGCGAGAGGTTGCACGGCGTGATCTCGTTCCACGACGAGGCGACGCCGATCTGCGGCTTGGCGAAGTCCTCGTCCTTCATGCCGACCGCACGGAGCATGCCGCGGGCCGCGGCCTTCTCCAGGCCGTCGGTCACATCGGTGCTGCGTGGCTTGAGCGGGTGTTCCTGGGTCATTCGGTTTCCTCGGCAGGGCCTTCCGGGGAAGGCGCGGGTGAGCGGACGGTCGGCGCGGGCCGATCGACCGCCGGCGGGGGGAGCGTCCGTGGGCCGGGGCCGCGGTAGCGGCAGCGGGCACCGGAGCGGTGCCCGTCAGGACGACGACTTGGGACAGGCAGGCGGGCGCGGTCCCCCGAGCCTACGCCGCCACACGGCCGCACTACCTGCGACACTGGAACGGTGAGCACCCAGACCCCGGCGCGGCCGGTCCGCGTCCGCTTCCGGCAGAGCTTCGCCACGGTCACCGCGATCCTGCTGACGGCGATCGGTGCGTTCACGATCGCCGGTCAGGACTGGGTCTACACGCCGGTCATGGCGATTCCGCTGCTGGCGCTGTGGTGGGTGGCCCGCACCGGCGTTGACATCGAGGCCGAACAGCTCACGATCCGGCGCGCGTTCGGCCGCCGCACGCTGCGCTGGGAGGAGATCGAAGGTTTCCTCTCCTCGCGTGGCCGCGTCTCGGTGCAGCTCACCGAGGCCGCCGGCGGTGAGGTTCTGCGGCTACCCGCGGTGACCCCGTCGACGCTCCCCCGTCTGATCGCCAGCGTCTCCTTGACCAAACCCCAGTCGGACGCCGCCTGAAAAGCAGGGGCCCGGCGCACAGGGGTTCGTAGCCGAGGCGTGACCGACGGCACTGGAGGTCCCCGGTTAGGCTCGTGCCATGTCCGGGCCCACACGGCGACACCGCGCTCCACGTCCGCTGGCTCTGCTGGCGGCATCCCTCGTCCTCGCGCTGGCCGGATGCTCGCTCGGCGCGCCGGACGAGACCGAGAGCGGCGAGTCACCGAACCTGCCGACGCCCAGCGCGTCCCCCTCGGCCCCCGGCGGTTCGGCCGAGGACGACGGGGTCGGCGTCCAGGTACTGGTGAAGAACCTCCAGGTGCCGTGGGGCGTAGCGTTCCTGCCCGATGGAAACGCGCTGGTGACCGAGCGCGACACCCGGCGGATCCTCCGCATCACCCCGGGCGGCCGGGCCACTCCGGTCCAGACGATCACCGAGGCCTACTCCGGCGGCGAGGGCGGCCTGCTGGGCATCTCGGTCTCGCCGAAGTACGCGACCGACAAGACGGTCTTCATCTACTACACGACCCGCACCGACAACCGGATCGCGTCGCTGCGGCTGGGTGAGGACCCGGTACCGATCGTGACCGGGATCCCGGTGTCGGGCATCCACAACGGCGGGCGGCTCGCGTTCGGCCCGGACGGCTACCTGTACGCGGGCACCGGCGACGCCTCCGAGCGCGGCCGGTCGCAGGACCTGAAGAGCCTCGGCGGCAAGATCCTGCGGATGACGATGGCCGGCAAGGCGGCGCCGGGCAACCCGTACCCGAACTCGCTGGTGTGGTCGCGGGGGCACCGGAACGTCCAGGGCCTGGCGTGGGACTCGAAGAAGCGCCTGTGGGCGACCGAGTTCGGGCAGAACCAGTGGGACGAGGTCAACCTGATCACCAAGGGCGGCAACTACGGCTGGCCGACGGTGGAGGGCAAGGGCAACGACCAGCGGTACACCGATCCGGTGGTGACCTGGGCGACCGACGAGGCGTCGCCGAGCGGCGCCGTGATCGTCGGGTCGAACCTGCTGGTCGCCGCACTGAAGGGCGAGCGGCTCTGGGTGGTGACGCTCGACCCGGAGAGCGGCAAGGTCGTGGGTGAGCCGCGGGCGATCCTGCAGAACAAGTACGGCAGGCTGCGCACGGTCGTGTCGGCGCCGGACGGGTCGGTGTGGGTCGCGACGTCGAACCGGGACGGGCGGGGCGACCCCACCGTGGACGACGACCGGATCCTGCGGATCATTCCGCCGGGTTCCAGCGGCGTGGACGTGATCTGAGCGCGCCGCGGGGTTAGACCGCGGGCCACTCCGGTAATGAGAATGCTTCGTGGGCTCTGACTCGATTCCGACCACTGACGACGATCACGACGAGTCCTTGCGGGGCGCTGCCGCCGCGGGCTCAGACGGGGCACGCCCCCCGGGCGGTGGTGACTCTGCGGACGGTGTGGACGCCGGGCCTCGCGCCGATGGAGCGGACGGCGGGTCGGCGCCGGCCGGAGACGACGCTCGCGGGACGTCGTCCGCAGCGGAAGGAACGGAAACCGACGCACCGGCGCACGGCAGGCATCGGCTGAGCCGGCTGCGCCGGCTGAGCGGGCCGCGCTGGCTCCGCACCAGCGCGGCGATCTTCCTCGTCGCGCTGATCGGCGCCACGCTCGGGCTGCAGCTCGGCGGGCGCGCCGAGGTCGAGATCGGGCCGTTCCAGATGCAGCTGGCGGCGCAGCCGTCGCTCACCGGCGGTTCGCAGCTGCGGATCCCTCCGCTCGGTGCGATCTCGATCCAGAGTCACCGCGGTCCGATCCGGCTCGTCGCCCGCGTGGACGGGCTGAACGAGTCCGAGACGCGTCAGCTCATCGCCGACCCCGCCCGGATCGAGGAGGCCACCGACCTCACCACCGACGACGTCCGCTCGGCGGTGACGACGCTCGCGTTGCGCTCGGTCGGCGCCGGGCTGCTGGGGGCGCTGCTGCTCGGCGCGGTGGCGTTCCGGAGCGTCCGGAAGACGCTGATCACCGGCGGGGTCGCGCTCGTGCTGCTGGGGGGCAGCGGTGGCCTGGCGGCCGCGACCGTCAACCCGGCCAGCCTGAGCCAGCCCCGGTACGAGGGTCTGCTGACGAACGTCCCGGCGCTGATCGGTGACGCCCGGTCGATCTACGACAACTACGGCCAGTACCAGGGCCAGCTCGTCCAGATCCTGACCAACATGAGCAAGGTCTACGAGGCGGTCTCCACGCTCCCGACCTACCAGCCCGACCCGAACACGATCCGGGTCATGCACGTCAGCGACCTGCACAACAACCCCACCGCTTGGAGCGTCATCGGGACGATCGGCAGCCAGTTCCAGGTCAACGCGGTGTTCGACACCGGCGACCTCACCGACTGGGGCAGCGCGGCCGAGGCCAACCTGTACGCGTCGAACGTCGCGGCACTGAAGGTGCCGTACGTGTTCATCCGCGGCAACCACGACTCCGGCGACGTCGCGACGGCGGTGGCCGCCAACCCCAACGCCGTCGTGCTCGACGACCAGGTGCAGACCGTCGCCGGGCTAGTCGTGGCCGGGGTCGGCAGCAGCCGCTTCACGCCGGACAAGTCCACCGGCGACGACGACGCGGGCAAGGAAGTCGAGGCCGAGGCCGGCGAGGCGCTCTCCGACACCGTGCTCCGGTACAACCGCGAGAACGAGAAGTCGGTCGACGTCATGATGGTGCACGAACCGGCAGCCGCCGATCCGCTGAAGGAACGCGGGCCGCTGATCCTGGCCGGGCACACCCACGAGCGGAAGACCGAGGCGCTCGACAAGGACACGCTGCTGATGATCGAGGGGTCGACCGGCGCGGCCGGCCTGCGCGGATTCCAGGGCGACACGCCGAAGTCGTTCGAGATGACCGTGCTCTACTTCGCGCAGGACGGCGCGCTGAAGGCGTACGACGAGATCACGGTGAGCGGCGCCGGGCAGTCGCAGGTGGAGCTGCGCCGGGTGATCATCGGCCAGAAGAACGCGACGCCGAGCGCGACGGTCACGGCGACGCCGAGCGGCACGGTCACGGTGTCACCGTCGACGCCGCCGAACACCGCACCGGTGATCCCGTCGCCGTCCCCGACCACACCGACGCCTACGCCGTCGGGGTCGGCGACGCCTTGATGTTCTCCACGACCTTCATCGTGCCGTCGCGGTAAGCCCAGACGAGGACGCGGCCCGGTTCCCGGTCGTCAGAGATCGAGATCAGACCGTCGTCGGAGATCTCCACCCGAGCGGGCGGCGTGAGCAGCGAGCCGGCGCGGATGCCGCCGATCGCGGTGAGGTCGCCGGGCTCGCCGCGAAGCACGAAGAGCTGAGTGATGACGCCGGACTTCCGCTGCGCCTCGCACGCCTCCTTGCTCATCCGCGGGTCGCACTCGATCGTCGCGGGGTCCCGGCCGAAGTCGCACGAGAGCGTGACGAGGTAGTCCGGGCGGCCGTCCCGATCGATGTCGGCGCGGAACATGTTGTCGTCCAGCACCGCGTAGTTCTTGTTGACGCCGTCGTACCAGGCCTTGGCCTTGCCGTCGCGGAACGTGACGGCCGGGCCGCCGCAGTTCGCGTTGGTTTCGGCGGTGAGGTCCATCCGCCCGTTCCGGACGGTCTGCTTCCAGGTGTCGTCGGGGCTCGGCGACGGATCCGCCGACGGGTCCGCCGACGGGGACGTCGAAGCGGTCGCCGGGATGAGCCGATTGGTGTCGTCGGCCGGGCGCAGCAGAAACGCGCCCGCGCCGACCAGCACGAGCACCACGGCGGCGACACCGGCGACCGCCGTCCGCCGATGCCGACGCCGCACGTCGGCACGGATCTCCGGGGCGCCGGGGCCGGTCATCGTCGGCGCGATCGCGGCGCGGAACGCTCCGAAGCGAGCCGCGAGCTGGTCGTGGTCAGTGCTCACGGAGAACCCTCTCTGGGTCGGTGCGGTCGGTCTCGCCGGGTCCGAGACTGGTGGCCAACCGGCCGCGGGCGCGATGGAGCCAGGACTTGACGGTTCCGGCCGGGACACCCTCCCGGTCGGCGATCTCGTCGACGGAGAGGTCACCCAGGTAGTGCAGGACGATGGCCCGGCGCTGGGTCGGTGGCAGGGTGGCGAGCGCGGCGACCAGGTCCAGCCAGGCAGCGTCCGGTGGTGGTACCGGTTCCGCCCGCTGCTGGCGTCGGTGGGCGAACGCGACGCGCAGCCGGCGCCAGCGGCTCACCGCTAACCGATACGCCACGGTGCGCACCCACGCGACCGGGTCGGCGTAACCGGACACCCGGGACCAGCGGCGCCACGCCTGGGCGAACGCTTCCTGGGTGACGTCCTCGGCCTCGGTCCGATCACCGAGGTAGGCCGCGATCTGGGTGCCGATACCGGCGAAGTTCCGGGCGTAGAAGTCATCGAACTCGCGTTCCGCGGTCGCAGGGGTCGCCACATCGTTCCCTCGTTCGGTTGCTGACGCCCTCTTGTCACGCGGCAACCGCCGTCTGGGTTGCACTGTGTTCCTAATCCGCGGCGCGCAGTGCGGCTGCCCACGTGTCGGCGTACTCGTTGAGCGGGCCCAGCGCGGTCATCAGCTGCACGCCGAGCGGCGTCAGGCGATTCACCCCGGCGTCGTCGGTGGCGACCAGACCGGCCGTGCGCAGCTCGCCGAGGCGGGTGGCGAGGACGGTGGGGCTCATCCGGTCGCAGGCGGCCTGGAGCGCCCGGAAGCCGCGTGGCTCGCCGCGCAGCTCCCAGAGCACGCGCAGCGTCCAGCGGCGTCCCAGCAGGTCGAGCAGCGCCATGACCGGCCGGCCGGTCGTCGATCCGCGAACGGGTTCACCGGGAAGAGGGATCATGCTACTAATTATGTATCGCTACTGTTTCCGTATCAGGAGGGGTCGTCCTCATGACGCTCGCGCCGCTCGAACCGCCGTACGCGCCGGAAGTTGCC
This sequence comes from Cryptosporangium aurantiacum, assembly GCF_900143005.1. Classification (NCBI taxonomy): domain Bacteria; kingdom Bacillati; phylum Actinomycetota; class Actinomycetes; order Cryptosporangiales; family Cryptosporangiaceae; genus Cryptosporangium; species Cryptosporangium aurantiacum. The sequence goes on along the minus strand of NZ_FRCS01000001.1, from coordinate 256,624 downwards.
CGGTTCCTGGAGAAGTGGATGCCGCCGGTAAAGGCCGGGCGGGTGGGGGTGCAGGGCTGGAGGATGCCGCCGGGCTTCGACGCGCCGCCGCTCGCGCTGTTTCGCCTGCTGGCCGTGCACGAGGACCTCTGCGACCGGGTCCGCCCGATGGCGTCCGGACTGCTCAACCACGGCCTGCTGCCCGCCGCCGACCGGGAGCTGCTGATCGCGCGCGTCACCGCCCGGCTCGACGCCGAGTACGAGTGGGGCATCCACGCGGTGGTGCAGGCCCCGGCAGCGGGACTGTCGCCGGCGGCGCTGCGCGCCACCGTGCACGGCTGGCCCGACGACTTCGCGGATCCGGTGCAGTCCCTGCTGGTTCAGGCCGCCGACGAACTGCTCGATTCCGGACGCCTACCCGCAGCGGTCGTCGACGAGCTGGCAGCCGTTCGGAGCCCCGCCCAGATCATCGAGATCGTCCTGCTCTGCGGGTGGTACCGGACGCTCGCGACGCTGATCCGATCGGCGGAGCTCGCGCCGGAGACCTGGGCGGCGCGGTTCCCCGCGTGACCGGTCCACTTCGACGTCCGGTGGCCCGGTTCGTCCGGTCTTTACGCCGCTAGCGTGGGGGAACGTGACCACCAGCGTGCTCGACCTCGACGCCGTTCGCGACCAGTTCACCCCCGACCCCGGCTTCTTCAACACCGCCAGCCTCGGCGCTCCGCCGCGCGCGACGGTCGACGCGGTCCGCGCCGCGATCGACGCCTGGTCGCGCGGCCGGGCCACCGCCGGTGACTTCGATGTCTCGGTGGTCGGGGCCCGGGAGGCATTCGCCCGGCTCGCCGGGGTACCCGCCTCGTCCGTCGCGGCGGGTGCGACCGTGTCACCGCTGGTCGGGCTCATCGCCGCCGCGGTGCCGGACGGCGCCGAGGTGCTGGTCGCCGACGACGACTTCACGTCGCTGCTGTTCCCGTTCGCGGCACAGGCCGGCCGTGGCGTCACACTGCGGTCGGTGCCGCTGGCGTCCCTGCCCGGCGAGGTGCGGGAGAGCACGGCGCTGGTAGCGGTGTCGGCCGTGCAGTCCGCCGACGGGGCGCTGGTCGACGTCGCCGCGCTGCGGAACGCCGCCTCCGCCACCGGGGCGCAGGTGCTGCTGGACACCACCCAGGCCACGGGCTGGCTCCCGCTGGATCTGAGCTGGGTGGACTACGCGGTGTGCGGCGCCTACAAGTGGCTGCTCTCGCCGCGCGGCAGTTCGTTCCTCGTGGTGCGGCCGGACCGGCTCGACTCGCTCGTGCCGCACGCCGCCAACTGGTACGCCGGTGCGGACATCTGGGCGTCGATCTACGGCCTGCCGCTGCGGCTGGCCTCCGACGCCCGCCGATTCGACACGTCGCCCGCCTGGTTCTCCTGGGTCGGGACGGCCACGTCGCTGGAGCTACTGGCCGATCTGGACGCTGCCGCGGTGCACGCGCACGACGTCGCGCTGGCGAACCGGCTGCGGGCCGGGCTGGGGTTGGCGCCCGGAGAGTCGGCGATCGTGTCCGCGCCGGTGGATGCGGTGGGGCAGGAGCGACTGCGAGCCGCCAGTATTCGCACCGCCGTAAGGGCGGGCGCGGTCCGCTTCTCCTGCCACCTCTACACCACCGAGGCGGACGTCGACCTGGCCCTCAACGCCCTCGCCGGCTGAACGCCGCACGTTCTGTGCCCCCGCGCGGGGCACAGAACGTGCACCGCCGTCAGCTCGCGCCGAGCCGCTCGAGAATCAGTTCTCGGACGGTTTTGGCGTCGGCCTGGCCCTTGGTGGTCTTCATGACGGCGCCCACCAGCGCACCGGCGGCCGCGACCTTCCCGCTGCGCACCTTCTCGGCGACGTCGGGGTTGGCCGCGATCGCCTCGTCCACCGCGGCACCGAGCGCGCCGGTGTCGCTGACCACCTCGAGCCCGCGTGCGGCGACGACCTCTTCCGGGCTGCCCTCGCCGGCCAGCACGCCGTCGAGCACCTGGCGCGCGAGCTTGTCATTGATACGCCCGGCGTCGACCAGAGCTTGAACGCCCGCCACCTGGGCGGGAGTGATCGGCAGCGCGTCCAGTTCGGTGCCGGTCTCGTTGGCCCGACGGGCCAGCTCCCCCATCCACCACTTCCGCGCCGCCTCCGGCGAGGCCCCGGCTTCGATCGTGGACGAGATCAGCTCGACCGCGCCCGCGTTGACCACCGACGCCCAGTCGTGGTCGGACACACCCCAGGCCTGCTGGATCCGCTTCCGGCGCTCGGCCGGGGGTTCCGGCAGCGTCTTCCGCAGTTCCTCGACCCACGCCGGGTCCGGCGCCAGCGGCACCAGGTCGGGCTCGGGGAAGTACCGGTAGTCGGTCGCCTCTTCCTTGCTGCGGCCGGGCGTCGACTCGCCGGTGTCCTCGTGGAAGTGCCGCGTCTCCTGAGTGATCTTGCCGCCGGCGTCGAGCACCCCGGCCTGGCGGATCATCTCCGAGCGCACCGCCCGCTCCACGGAGCGCAGCGAGTTGACGTTCTTCGTCTCGGTGCGGGTGCCCCAGGGGTCCCCAGGTCGGTTCAACGACGTGTTGACGTCGCAGCGCATCGAGCCCTGCTCCATCCGCACGTCGGAGACGTCCAGTCCGCGGATGACGTCGCGCAGCGCGGTGACGTACGCCCTGGCCACCTGGGGCGCACGAGCGCCGGTGCCGGTGACCGGCTTCGTGACGATCTCCACCAGCGGGATGCCCGCGCGGTTGTAGTCGACCAGCGAGTGGGTGGCTCCGTGGATTCGGCCGGTCGAGCCGCCGACGTGCAGCGTCTTGCCGGTGTCCTCCTCCATGTGGACTCGCTCGATCTCCACCCGGACGATCTCGCCGTCGACGTCCACATCGAGGTAACCGTCCACGCAGATCGGCTCGTCGTACTGGCTGATCTGGTAGTTCTTCGGCATGTCCGGGTAGAAGTAGTTCTTCCGCGCGAACCGGCACCAGGTCGCGATCGAGCAGTTGAGCGCGAGCCCGATCCGGATCGTCGCCTCCACCGCCGCGCCGTTGACGACCGGCAGCGAGCCGGGCAGGCCGAGGCACACCGGGCAGACCTGGGTGTTCGGCTCGGCGCCGAACACCGTGGCGCAGCCACACCACATCTTGGTGTTGGTGCCCAGTTCGACGTGCGTCTCCAGCCCGATGACCGGCTCGTACCGCTCGACTACGTCTACTGCTGTGGCCGTCACTTCGAACCCTCCAGAACGGGCGCCTTCGCGGCGAGCGGCCCGCCCAGCGCGGCCTCGACCGCGGCGGCGACCCGGTAACAGCGGTCGTCGGCCAGTGCCGGCGCCATGATCTGCAGGCCCACCGGCAGATCGACGCTGCCACCGGGCGCCTTCGCCAGCCCGGCGGGCACCGAGATCGCCGGCAGCCCGGCCAGCGGCGCGGGCAGCGTGCAGAGGTCGGACGCGTACATCGCCATCGGGTCGTCGACGCGCTCGCCGAGCTTGAACGCCACGGTCGGCGTCGTCGGGCTGACCAGCACGTCGCAGGTCTCGAACGCGGCGGCGAAGTCGCGGCTGATCAGCGTACGGACCTTCTGCGCCTGGCCGTAGTACGCGTCGTAGTAGCCGGAGCTCAGCGCGTAGGTGCCGATCATGATGCGCCGCTTGACCTCGGCCCCGAACCCGGCCTCCCGGGTCAGCGACATGACCTCTTCGAGGTCACGGACGCCGTCGTCGCCGACCCGCAGGCCGTACCGGACCGCGTCGAACCGCGCCAGGTTGGACGACGCCTCGCTGGGCGCGATCAGGTAGTACGCCGCCAGCGCGTACCCGAAGTGCGGGCAGGAGACCTCGACGACCTTCGCGCCCATCTCCTCGAGCTTCGCGTAGGCCGCGCGGCTCACCGCTTCGACGCCCGGCTCGTAACCCTCGCCGCCGAGTTCCTTCACGACACCGACGGTCAGCCCCGCGAGGTCGCCGTGCGCACCCTCTCGCGCCGCCGCGACGACCGGCGGAACGGGTACGTCCAGGCTGGTGGAGTCCTGCGGGTCGTACCCGGCGATGACCTCGTGCAGCAGCGCGGTGTCGAGCACGGTCCGGCCGAACGGACCGGCCTGGTCGAGTGAGGACGAGAACGCGATCAGGCCGTACCGCGACACCCCGCCGTACGTGGGCTTGTGGCCGACGATGCCGGTCACCGCCGCGGGCTGCCGGATCGAACCACCGGTGTCGGTGCCGATCGCGAGCGGCGCCTCGAACGCGGCCACCGCGGCGCTGGAGCCGCCGGACGAGCCGCCCGGGGTGCGGGTGAGGTCCCACGGGTTGCGGCTCGCGCCGAACGCCGAGTTCTCGGTGGACGAGCCCATCGCGAACTCGTCCATGTTGACCTTGCCGAGGATGACGACGCCCGCTTCCCGCATCTTGCGGGTGATCGTCGCGTCGTACGGCGGGATCCAGCCCTCGAGGATCTTCGATCCCGAGGTCGTCTGCAGGCCGCGGGTGACGACCACGTCCTTCAACGCCAGGGGGACGCCTGCCAGCGGGCCGAGCGGCTCACCGTTGGCGCGGTGCTCGTCGACGGACTCGGCGCAGTCGATCGCCCCGTCCTCGTCCACGACCAGGAACGCGCGGACGTCACCGTCGACGGCGCGGATCCGGTCGAGGTGGGCACGGGTGACCTCAACCGCGGAGACGTCGCCGGACGCGATCTTCGCGGCGGTCTCGGTGGCGGTGAGTCGAGTGAGGTCCTCGGGCACCCTTACTCCTCCTCGGTCAGGATGCGCGGGACCCGGAACCGGCCGTCCTCCGCCGCGGGGGCGGCGAGCAGCACCATCTCCCGGTCGATGGACGGGCGGACCTCGTCGGCCCGGAACACGTTCGTGAGCGGCACCGCGTGGCTGGTCGGCGGGATATCGTCAGCGGCGACCTCGCCGACGCGGGCGACCGCGCCGAGAATGATGTCGAGCTGACCCGCGAACATGTCCAACTCGTCGTCGGTGACCGCGAGCCGGGCGAGCCGGGCGAGGTGCGCTACCTCCTCGCGGGAGATGGCGGGCATGCGGATGCTTCCCCTCGTATCGAGCAATACTCGCTGCATCCTACGGGGCTGGGCAGGGTGACCCACACCGCGTGACCCGCGCGGCGCGGGTGGTCCGGCGCGTGGTGCGCGGCGCGGGTGCGGGGCGCGCCGTCAGGCGCGGGGCGCGCCGTCAGGCGCGGGGCGCGCCGTCAGGCGCGGGTGCGGGGCGCGCCGTCAGGCGCGGTCGCCGGCTGCGTCGGTGAGGGCCGGGACGATCGGCACTGTTCCCTCGATCAGCTCCAGCGTGAGCCCGGCCGTGAACGGACGGCGCAGCGCGGCCAGCAGCACCTCGGCGACGTCGTCCCGGGGGACGCTGCCGCGCTCCACCGTGACGTCGAGCGCCACGCGTCCGGTGCCGGGCACGTCGGTGAGGTGCCCCGGCCGGATGATCGTCCAGGCGAGCTTGCGGGACTGCAGGTCCTCGTCGGCGGCGGTCTTCGCCCGCAGGTACGCGGCGAACACCGGCTCGGTGTCCGGCGGCGGCTCCTTGCCGGCCCCCACCGAGGACACCATCAGGTACCGGTCGACGCCCGCGGCCTCGGCGGCGTCGGCGAGCAGAGCCGCAGCCCCGCGGTCGACCGTGTCCTTGCGGGCCGCGCCACTGCCCGGCCCGGCGCCGGCTGCGAACACCACCGCGTCGGCGCCCCGGACGACCGCAGCGACGTCGTCGACCGAAGCCTTCTCCAGGTCGAGGACGACGGCCTCGGCACCGGCAGCCTCGACGTCGGCCACGTGGGCAGGGTTGCGGATCAGGCCGACCGGCTGATCCCCGTCGGCGCTCAACAGCTTCGCCAACCGCAGCGCGATCTTCCCGTGCCCACCCGCTATGACAACCCGCATACCCCGACGCTACCCGCGCTCGGTCGGTCGGAATACCGCTAGGCGCGGGTGGAATGCTTGGGGCGTGCCTGGCCCGTTGCGCGTCCGAGGCTCGGTCGTGATCCCGGAGGCCGAGCTCTACTGGCGCTTCTCGCGATCCAGCGGCCCGGGCGGGCAGTCGGTGAACACCGCCGACTCTCGCGTCGAGCTGTCCTGGGACCTGGAGAACAGCTCCGCGTTCAGCCCGGTCCTCAAGGAACGCGCCCGGGAACGGCTGGCCGGCCGGCTCGTCGACGGTGTGGTCACGGTCGCCGCGTCCGAGCACCGCTCGCAGTACCGCAACCGCCTGGCTGCGGAGGAGCGGCTCGCCGCGCTGCTGGCCGAGGCGATCGCGCCGCCGCCGCGTCCTCGTCGGCCCACCCGGCCGAGCCGCGGTTCGGTCGAGCGCCGGCTGAGCGAGAAGGCCCGGCGCTCGCAGACCAAACGCTTCCGCCGTAACTCCGGAAGTTCTGACGACTGACACGCCTGAAGAATTCAGCGTGGGCACGATGAGAATCGGCTCAGAGAGTGCATTCCCCGGCGCCTAATCAATACTCATCCCGCGGACAGCGAATACCGATGGTCCGGACCCTATTGTTTTCCATGTCGCCGCAATTACCGCGACCGAGAAAATAAAACGAAGGAGTCCGCAATGTCGTTCAAGCAGGTTCCGGTGCCGCAGTCGAAGAAGCGCAAGACCGTCACCAAGCCGGTCAAGAAGACCCGCAAGCCGGCCGCCGCGCCGTCGCCGCGCTGAGCACCCTCTCCTCCGCACACCTCTCGAAAGGACGCTCCATCATGGCTTTCCGCCAGCTCCCCACGCCTGCCAAGCCGATTTCCACGCCTGCTCCCGAGCGGAAGACCAAGCGCCGGACCGCGCAGCAGACCGCAGCGAAGCGTCCGTGTGACTGAATTCTCTTCGATCGCCTGAATTTGATGTTACCGAATTCAACATAGCGATTCGTTACCGGCGCCGGTGGCTCATTGGCCACCGGCGCCGGCGCGTCAGGCGTCCAAATAAATTGTTCGGAGCCGCACCCATGCAACCCGAAAACCACGGCCGCCGTAGGCGGTCACAGATCAGCGCGACGCGACCGTTGTTTCGCCGGTACTGGCCGTTGATGCGGCCGGATCGGTGGCGGCTGGCCGGGGCGGTGCTCCTGCTCGTGGTCGCCACCGCCTGCGAGCTGGCGGGCGTCTGGGTGTTCGGGCGGATCACCGACGACGTCCTGACCACCGGTGTGCTCGCGGCGCTGATCCCGCTGGCGGCGTTCTGGCTCGGCGCCGCGGTGCTCGGCGGGGTCGCGCAGTACGTCGGCGACTGGCTGTCGGCGGCGGCTGCCGAACGGTTCGTGGCGCGGCTGCGCGACCACACGTTCGGGCACGTCGTCGGGCTCTCGCCGGGCACGGTCGACCGGATGGAACACGGCGATCTGGTCGCTCGGCTGACCGACGACGTCGAAGAGGTCGAGGAGATCGTCGGGTCGGGGCCGGTGCAGGCGGTGTCGGCCCTGCTCAGCGTGGTGGCGTTCGGGGTGGCGGCGCTGGTGCTGCGCTGGGAGCTCGCGCTGCTCACGTTCGCCGCGGCGCCGCTGCTCTGGTTCGCCGCGCGGCGGTTCTCCCGGCGGATCGGTGCGGTCGCCGACGACGAGCGGGAGACCAACGGCGAGGTCGTCGCCGTCGTCGAGGAGAGCCTGTCGGCGGTCGCGCTGGTGCAGGCCTACAACCGCGAGGGGTTGGTTCGCGGGCGGGCGGCGGCGGCCGGGGGGCGGTGGGCGGCGATCCGCATCGCGCAGGCGCGCGTGCACGGGGCGTACGGACCGCTGGTGAGCGTCGTCGAGACGCTGTGTGTGCTGGCGATCGTCGGGGTGGGCGCGTGGGAGATCGGGGCGGGACGGCTCAGCCTCGGCGGGCTGCTCACGTTCGCCGGTTTCATCAGCTACCTCTATCCGCCCGTGCAGAGCCTCGGGCAGCTCGCGCTGGGCCTGGCCGCTGCCCGCGCGGCCGGGGACCGGGTGGCCGAGCTGCTGGACACCGCGCCCGAAGTCACCGCCCGTCCGGGGGCGCTCCGCCCCGACGTCGTCCACGGCGACCTGGAGCTGCGGAACGTCGGTTTTCAGTATCCGGGCGCCGTCCGTCCGGCACTCTCGGATCTCTCGCTGCGGGTTCCGGCCGGCCGCACGGTTGTGATGGTCGGGGCAAGCGGTGCCGGGAAGTCGACGCTCACCCGGCTGCTGCTGCGCTTCGTCGACCCGGCGTCAGGGCAGCTGCTGCTGGACGGCGTCGACCTGCGGGACCTTTCGCTCGACGCGCTCCGCGAGCACGTCACGCTGCTGCCGCAGGAGACCACGATCCTGCACGGCACGGTGCGGGAGAACATCGCGTTCGGGCGTCCGGACGCGACCGACGCCGAGATCGTTGCCGCGGCCACCGCGGCGGACGCCGACGTGTTCATCCGGGCGCTGCCAGACGGGTACGACACCGTGCTCGGCGACCGTGGGCGGTTCCTCTCCGGTGGTCAGCGGCAGCGGATCGCGATCGCGCGAGCGCTCGTCCGGAACGCGCCGGTGCTGGTGCTCGACGAGCCGACGACCGGGCTCGACACCGACGCGGTGCGGCGGCTGCTCGGTCCGCTGCGACGGTTGATGGCCGGGCGGACGACGGTGCTGATCACACACGACCTGCGGCTGGCCACCGAGGCCGACTACGTCGTCGTGCTGGCTGATGGGCGGGTGGTGGAGCAGGGGACGCCCGCTGAGTTGCACCGCGCCGACAACGGGCACTACCGCTCGCTGCTGCACCGCTGGGCGGTCCCAGCCGCGGCGGGTCGGACGTAGTTCGCGCGGCAGCGCGGCGCGGCGTGGTAGCGGCAGCGCGGCGCGGCAGCGCGGCGTCGCCAGTTCGGCCCGGCGCCGCCGGTTCGGCGCGGGCGGCCGTTGCGCCGCGGGCCGCCGCTTCCCGCGCGCGCCACTAAGCAGATTGCATTTGGAAGGGTCCCAGGTCTTCTAAATGCAATCTGCCCGGGCGGCAGCCGGTGCTCGGCGCCGCCGAGGACACGGATGGCAGGCACCGTTGCCGGCGGAAGTGCTGGTACGCCCGCTGTCCACATTGGTACAGCGTGGTTCTGCTGTCGCTGGGACGACAGCGCAGTGCCGCTGATCCAGAAAGGACGGAAGCTCGGGCCGTCCAGGGTAGCTACGGGGTTGAGCGCGTGGCGCCGGGCCGCGCTGCTTACTCGGCGAACGGCGTGGTGGGGCGGGCGCCGTTCGCGCTGAGGGAGCGGAAACCCTCGCCGATGTCAGGAACCGCGGGCCTCCCGAGGAGGCGGACGGTGAGCGCCGTTGCCGCCGCCGCACCGGCGATCACCCACAGCGCCACGGCGGCACTGCCGGTTGCGGGCAGCAGCGCGACGAACCCGGCCGCGCCGGTTACGCAGAACACCGCGGTAGGGAGCACCAGGTCGCGCGCCGACAGGGCGAGCGCGCTTCCGATCGCATCCGGCACGAACGCCAGCGCGAGCGCCGCCGCCAGTAGGCCCGCTCCGAACGGCCACACGACCGCACCACCAACGAGCACCACGACCGCGACGGCTGCCGACACGACGCCCGCCGGCCGGGCGCCTGCCGGCCCTGGGTCGGGCGGCGGCGCGCCGAGGCGGCGGCGGGGTGGACGGAGTACGGCACCCTCGATCGCCGCCGCGAGCAGGCAGCTGAGCAGCACCCACTCGATCGGACGGTCGGCTCCGGCGGAGCCGCCGCCGACACCGTGCCCGGCCGCCGCGAACACGGCCAGCGCCGACCCCAGCACGATCGCCGCCGCCGCGCACGCGGCTACCAGCGGTCGCCCCGGGGTCACCGCGGATCGCTCCCTCTGCACCTCGCCCCGTGTCATGCCTTGACGATGCCGGGCTCGCCACTCGAGCACAGTGGAGCCCTACGCCGAATCCGGGGTGGAGCTAGCTCTACCCCTCCGCGGCGGCCGGCTCGGCGGTGCCGGCCGAGTCCGCGTCGGCGTCAGCGGCCGAATCGGCGGGCGCGGCGGCGGTCGAGCCCGTGTCAGCGTCGCCGGCCGAATCGGCGGGCGCGTCGCCGGCCGAGTCCGCGTCGGCGGCGGCTGGGTCGGCGTTCGGGTCGCCGATCGTGGCCACCGCACGCGCCGCGTCCGGTCCGTCGGCGAGCAGCACCTTGAAGCCGGCCTCGTCCAGCACCGGCACCTTGAGCTGCACAGCCTTGTCGTGCTTCGAACCGGGCGACTCCCCCACGACGACGAAGCCGGTCTTCTTCGAGACCGAGCCCGACACCTTGCCACCGCGCCGCTGGATCTCCTCCTTCGCCGAGTCGCGGCTGAACTCCTCCAGCGACCCGGTCACCACGACCGTGATGCCCTCCAGCGGCCGCGGCCCCTCGTCGACCGCCTCTTCCTCCAGCCGGACCCCGGCGGCCCGCCAGTTCTCCACGATCGCCCGGTGCCAGTCGACCTCGAACCACTCGCGCACCGCGGCCGCGATCGTCGGCCCGACGCCTTCGGCGGTGACCAGTTCCTCCGCGCTCGCCTCCGCGATGCGGTCGATCGAGCGGAACGACCGGGCCAGCGCCTGGGCGGCGGTCGGCCCCACGTGCCGGATCGACAGCGCCACCAGCACCCGCCAGAGCGGCCGCTCCTTGGCCGCAGCCAGCTCGGCGAAGAGCCGCTCGGTGTTCTTCGTCGGCACCGAGGGCTGCTTGGCGGTGCCCTTCGTGTAGAAGAACGGGACGAGCTCCTCGTCGCCGGTCTTCTTGTTGACCCGCTTGATCGCCACGTCGGCGAGGTCGGCCGGGGTGAGCGCGAACAGCTCGCCCTCGTCGGTGAGCGGAGCCTTCTCCGGCGCGTCGGGCCGGGTGAGCGCGATCGCCGCCTCGTACCCGAGCGCCTCGACGTCGAGCGCCGAACGGCTGGCCAGGAAGAAGATCCGTTCCCGCAGCTGCGCCGGACAGGTACGCGCGTTCGGGCACCGGATGTCGACGTCGCCCTCCTTGGCCGGGCGCAGCTCGGTGCCGCACTCCGGGCAGTGGGTCGGCATCACGAACTCGCGCTCGGTGCCGTCGCGCAGGTCGACGACCGGCCCGACGATCTCCGGAATCACGTCGCCCGCCTTGCGCAGCACGACCGTGTCGCCGATCAGCACGCCCTTCCGGCGCACCTCGTTGGCGTTGTGCAGCGTCGCCATCTCCACGGTGGAGCCGGACACCAACACCGGCTCCATCACGCCGTACGGGGTGACCCGGCCGGTGCGCCCCACGTTGACCCGGATGTCGAGGAGCTTGGTGTTGACCTCCTCCGGCGGGTACTTGAACGCGATCGCCCATCGCGGCGCCCGGGACGTCGAGCCGAGCCGCCGCTGCGCCCCGACCTCGTCAATCTTCACGACGACGCCGTCGATCTCGTGCTCGACCGAGTGCCGGTGCTCACCGAAGTTCGCGATGTACGCGCGCACCTCGTCCAACGTGGTGAGCACTTTGTAGTGGGAGGAGACCGGCAGACCCCAAGCCTTCAACCGGTCGTACGCCTCGGACTGGCGGGTGAGGGCGAAGCCCTCGCGGGCGCCGATGCCGTGCACCAGCATCCGCAGCGGCCGGGACGCGGTGACTCGCGGGTCCTTCTGCCGCAGCGAGCCCGCCGCCGCGTTGCGTGGGTTGGCGAACGGCGCCTTGCCCGCCTCGACCAGGCTCGCGTTCAGATCGCCGAATGCCTCGACCGGGAAGAACACCTCGCCGCGAACCTCGACCAGCGCGGGTACGTCGTGCCCACCGTCGTCGGACAGCACGGTCGGCACGTCGGCGATCGTGCGGACGTTGAGCGTGACGTCCTCGCCGGTGACACCGTTGCCGCGGGTCAGCGCCCTGGTCAGGCGGCCGTTCTCGTAGAGCAGGTTGATCGCGAGCCCGTCGATCTTCAGCTCGCAGAGGTAGTGGATCTCGGTGCCGACCTCGCGGTGCACCCGCTCGGCCCACTCGGTGAACTCCTCGTCGCTGAACGCGTTGTCGAGGCTGAGCATCCGCTCGAGGTGGTCGACCGCGGTGAAGTCGGTGGAGAACGTGCCGCCCACCCGCTGCGTCGGCGACTCGGGCGTGCGCAGGTCGGGGTGCGCGTCCTCGATCGCCTCCAGCTCGCGCATCATTCGGTCGTAGTCGGCGTCGGACACCGTCGGTGCGTCGGAGACGTAGTACGCGAACTGGTGGCCGAGGATCTCCTCGGCCAGCACGTCGTGCTGCTTCCGTACCTCCGGCGGCGCCGGGTCGACCGTCACGTCCTCCGACGTCGGGTTGGGAACGTCTGTCTCGTCCACGCCTCAGGCCTCCGGATCCTTGACGAGGCTGCGCCCGGCTGCCCGGACCTGCGCCAGCACTGCCCGCGCGCGGTCGCCGGTGGCGCCGGCCAGCCCACACGTAGGCGTCGTCACCACCTGGCTCGCCAGGCCGGCCGGGTCGAAACCCAGCCGCTGCCAAAGCGTCCGCACGGGAGTCACGCTAGCGGCCGGGTCCGACATTTCCTGGGCCTGCGCGCGACGGGCAGCACGCGCATCGGCCGTGTTCGGAGCGGCGGCCGGCGGCACCGCCGGGACCACACCCGCGAACAGCCCGAGCCCGGCGTCCAGCTCCTCGCCGATCGTGTCGATGGCCCGGGTGCTCCAGCGGTCCGGCGGGCCCAGCAGCGTCAGGTCGGCCGACACCGCCGCCGCGCCGGTGCGGCGGAACAGCGCCCACGGCACGTCGGACGCGCAGCAGTGGAAGACGACCGGCGCGCCGACCTTCTCGACCAGCGTCGCGAGCACCTGCTCGACCACGCTCTCCTCCGGGCGGCGCACCGTGCCGTAGCCGCTGGGCGTCTTGATCCGCCCGGCCAGCACGGCGGGCAGCGACGGCTCGTCGAGTTGCATCAGGAGCGACGCGCCCGGCACCCGGCGCCGCACGTCGGCGAGGTGGGCGACCAGCCCGTCGAGCAGCGACGCGGCCAGGTCACGGACCGCGCCCGGGTCGGAGAGCGCCTTGGCGCCGTTGTGGAGTTCGATCGACGCGGCGAGCGTCCAGACCCCGGCGACCTGCACCTTGAGCGGGCCGGTGTAGCCCTCGGCCTGCTCGGTGAGCGCGTCCAGATCGCGCTCCAATAGGTCGAGCGCTCGGCGCAGGTCGCGTCCCGGCCGGTCGACCAGCCGCCACCCGGACGGCTGCAGATCCACCGGCAACTCGACGAGGAACGACGCGCCGCGGCCGATCAGGTCGGAGCCGGGGCCGCGGGCGGGCAGCTCGGGCAGGTGCGGCAGGTCGGGCAACTCGCCGAGCACGGTCCGCACTGCCTCGACGACGTCGGTGCCGGGCAGTGAGCCCACACCGGTCGCCGCTCCGGCGGGCCAGGGGTATGTCGCTTCCACGCCGAGAACCTTACGGCCAGCCGGGGTAGCCGCCCGCTGCCGCCGGCCCGGAGAAAGTTGTCCCGTCAGCGACCTCTCGCGCCTAGCGGGTCAACTCTCTCGGGCACCCAGCAGGTGCTCCACCGCGCGGGCGAGGGCGTCGGCGGCGGGCACCTCCACGTCCGGTCGCACTCCGGTGCCCTCCCAGTTCCCGCCGGAGCGCGGGCTCACCGAACGCGCGCTCGGGACCGTCACCCGCAGATGCGGGTGGACCTGGACCCGGTCGACCGGATGCGCACCACCTCGAGTGATCTCGCCGAACAGCGTCGCTCGCCCGAGTTCCTGCAGGTCCCAGGCCAGCTCCTCCCCGCCGGAAAACGTGAACGCGCTGGTCAGCACCGCGACCGGGCGCTCGGGTCCGAATCGGGGACCGGGCACGGAGGAGGATGTCCAGTACTGCCGGGTCTCGTCCGTCGCCCGGTCGTAGATGTCGTTGAGGTGCACGGGATCCGGCCCGAACAGGTGGCTGCAGACGAACGCGACCATGTCCGGCGACCCACCCCGGCACCGGCGCAAATCGATGACGAGGCCGTCGGCGCCGTCGGCGAGCGTCATCGCGGCGCTCATCGCCGGTGCCGCGATCACCGGCGGCCACAGCGTCTCGATCTCGATGTAGGCCAGGTTGCCGTCGAGCCGCTCGACCCTGCGGACGCCACCCGCGTCCCGGGCCGCCTCCCGCGCGGCTTCGGCGTGCTCGGCGTCGTCGTCGGCGGCCTTGTCCCCCGTCGTCAGCGGTAAGGCGTCAGGAGTGAACTGCAGACGCAGATGCTTGTCGCCGTTGATCGACTGCAGATCGTCGGTGACGAGCTTCCCGAGCACCTCCGGTTCGATGCCCTCGGCGTAGCGGCCCGCCGCCTGCGCGGACCGCACCGCCGCTCCGGCCCGTGCCCCGACGTCTGGGAAGACGTACTGGTCGAGCAGCTCGATCGTCCGGTCGACGATCGCGTCGATCTCCGCGCTTCGCATGGTGGTGGCTCCCGCCGTGAAGTGACTGCCACCGGCAGTGAAGCACCGCGATTGACAAAGCGTCAAGAGTTCTTGACACTTAAGCCGTGGACGAACATCTCGAAATCTCCGACGCCGCGCAGTACAAGGCGCTCGGGCACCCCCTGCGGCATCGCCTGCTGTTCGCGCTGGGAACCGAGGCGGCCACGATCAGCCAGCTCGCGAAGGCCCTCGACCAGCGCAAAGGCAACATCGCCCACCACCTGGGCGTACTCCAGGAAGCCGGGCTGGTGCGGATCGTGGAGACCCGCCAGGTGCGCGGCGGCACCGAGCACTACTACCGGCGGTCCGCCCGGCGGCTCTCGTTCACCGGCCCGGATGCCGCGTCGCAGGGCCCGATCCTGATGCGCGCGGTCGCCGACGAGCTCGCCATCGCGGAGCCGGTGGGCAGCCGCCTTCGCAACGTCCGGCTGACCGCGGAACAGGCCGCGACCGTCGCCGCCGCACTCGAAAAAATGATCGACGACCTGCAGGACGCCGGCGACGACGCAGAGCGCTACGGCCTCCTCGTCACGGTCTACAAACCGCGATGAGGAGGCCGTAGCGCTCGGTCGAGTCAGGCGGTCAGGTCGTAGACCGTCGTGCCGCCGACCGTCGTCGCGGTGTAGTTCGCCTCGACCCAGCTGGTGATCTGACCGAGCACCCCGTCACCACCGCCCTGACCACCGGCGACGAAGTAGTGCACCTTGCCGGCCTTCACCAGCGCCTGGAACGCCGCGAGCGTCGTCGACTCGTCGCTACCGCTCCAGCCGCCGATCGCCATCACCGCTTTCCCGCTCGCCAGCTCCAGCGAGGCGGCGGTCTGCGACGTGCCGACGGCCGCGGCCCAGGTGGTGTCCGAGGCCTTCAGCAGCGCGGTCAGCTCCGCGCTGCTGGTGGTTCCGCCCCCGGTGGGCCGGTTCCCCGCCGTCGTGGTGCTGTTCCCTGCTGCGGACGACGTCGAGCCGGCCGCCGTGGGGTCCGACGATCCGCTCGCCGAGTCCGTGCTCGAGGCCGAGCCGGACGAGGCGCTGCCGTCGGGCGGAGTGCCCTGCTGGCCGCCGGGACCACCCTGGCCACCGGAGGGCATGGTTCCCAACCGCGGATTACCTCCACCCATACCGCCGCTCGTGGCCGGACCGGCGGTCGGCGTGCTGCCGGAGTGCGCGGTGGCCGCCGTCTGCAGCGCGTACGCACCGCTCCCGGCCAGCCCGGTCAGCAGGCCGACGATCAGCGCGACCGCCGCCAGCTTCTTCCAACGTCCACCGGCCAGCAGCCCGACCACCGCAACCACGGCCCCCACCGCGACGACGTACCGCAGCGGCGGGTACCAGTCCGCAGTCCGGTTCAGCAGGACGTAACTCCAGGCGCCGGTCGCTCCGACCATCGCCGCCAGGGCGGCACGGGCCACGAACCGGCGCCGCTCCAGCCAGAGCAACCGCCCGGTGATCGCGACCACCGCGACGACCGACGGCGCCAGCGCGACCGTGTAGTACTCGTGCACGGTGCCCTCCATGAACGAGAGCACCAGGCCGGTGACCAGCAGCCAGCCGCCCCACAGCACGAGCGCCGCCCGGGTGCGGTCGGTGCGCGGCCGCCGGAACGTCAGGACCAGCCCGGCGACCAGCGCGATCAGCGCGGCGGGCAACAGCCAGGAGACCTGGCCACCCATGTTCTCGTTGAAGAGCCGGAACAGCCCCGCGGCGCCG
Source organism: Cryptosporangium aurantiacum (assembly GCF_900143005.1). Classification (NCBI taxonomy): domain Bacteria; kingdom Bacillati; phylum Actinomycetota; class Actinomycetes; order Cryptosporangiales; family Cryptosporangiaceae; genus Cryptosporangium; species Cryptosporangium aurantiacum. The sequence goes on along the minus strand of NZ_FRCS01000001.1, from coordinate 240,583 downwards.
CTGAACCCACCACCGCCACCGCCGTTGCCCTCGGACCCGGTCAACCGGCCGAGGCCGTTGTAGCCGAGCGCGAGTTCGAGTGCGCTGTTGCCTTCGGAGCCACCGATGTACGGACGCGACGACGCCGGCCACAGCTCGACCAGCGCGATCCACCAGCCCGCGGAGACCACCAGCGACACACCGGCCAGCAGCAGCTGCCCGATGCGGCGCCGCAGCCGGGGCTTACCGGCGATCAGGTACACCAGCGCGAACGCGGGCAGCACCAGGAACGCCTGCAGCATCTTCGTGAGGAAGCCGAAACCGAGCGCCGAGCCGGCCAGCAGCAGCCAGCCGGTACGTCCACTCTCGACGGCGCGGACGACGCAATACGCGCCGGCCACGAGCAACAGCGTCAGCAGAGCGTCCGGATTGTTGAAGCGGAACATGAGCACGGCGACCGGCGTGAGCGCGAGGGCCGCACCGGCGAACAGGCCGGCCGCATGGCCGAACCACCGCTTCACGGTCGCGTACAGCAGGCCGACGGCAGCGACGCCCATCAGCGCCTGCGGCGCGAGCATGCTCCACGAGTTGAAGCCGAAGAGCCGGCCGGAGAGGCCCATCACCCAGAGCGCGGCGGGTGGCTTGTCGACCGTGATGTAGTTCGCGCTGTCCAGCGAGCCGAACAGCAGCGCCTTCCAGCTCTGCGTCCCGGCCTGGACGGCGGCGGCGTAGAACTCGTTCGCATAGCCGGACGCCGAGAGGTTCCAGAGGTAGAGCACCCCGGTGCCGAGCAGCAGCGCGACCAGCGACAGGCGGTGCTGGCGCTTCGGTACGTACTTCCTTGGTAACGGTCTGTCACGATCGAGGTCGGGGCGGGACAGGGTTGCGGTCACGGGAGTCTCCAGCGGGGCGGCGCTCTGCGCTACGGCAGACCAGCGGTCACCGAAGCGCACAGCGCTCCGTCATGCTTCGACGATCGCCAATGCGCCTGTTCGCCGCCGGTGAGGTGCCTGAGAGATCCCTGTGGGATCAGGCCGGGACCGCGTTGCGGGCCTGCTCGATCGTGGCCGAACCGATGACGACGTCGCCGTCGTAGAGCACAACGGCCTGTCCGGACGCGATGCCCCGCGCCGGGGTGTGCAGGCGGACGGTCCAGCGGTCGCCGTCGGGGGTCACCGTCGCGGCGAACGTCTGGCCGTGCGCCCGGAGCTGCGCGACGCACTCGAACGGCTCGGTGCGCGGCTCGTTCGTCCAGACCGGGCGGGCACCGATCACCTCGTCGACGTCGAGCGCCTCCGCGGGACCGACCCGCACGGTGTTCTCCACCGGCGAGATGTCGAGGACGTAGCGGGGCTTACCGTCGGCGGCCGGGCGGCCGAGCTTGAGCCCACGGCGCTGGCCGACCGTGTACGCGTAGGCGCCGCTGTGGCTGCCGAGCACCTCGCCGGTGGCGCCGTCGACGATGTCGCCGGGCGTCTCCCCGAGGTGCTTACGCAGGAAGCCGGCCGTGTCGCCGTCGGGGATGAAGCAGATGTCGTGCGAGTCGGGCTTCTCGGCGACGCCGAGACCCCGGCGCGCGGCTTCCTCGCGGACCTGCGCCTTCGTGGAGTCGCCCAGCGGGAACATCGCGTGCGCGAGCTGGTCGGGGCGGAGCACGGCCAGCACGTACGACTGGTCCTTACCGTCGTCGACGGAGCGGCGCAGGCGCGGGCCGGTCTCGGTCTGCTCCAGGCGGGCGTGGTGGCCGGTGACGACCGCGTCGAAGCCGAGCGCCAGCGCGCGGTCGAGCACCGCCTCGAACTTGATCTTCTCGTTGCAGCGCAGGCACGGGTTCGGCGTGCGGCCGGCCGCGTACTCGGCGACAAAATCGTCCACCACGTCGCGGCCGAACTCGTCCGCCATCGCCCAGACGTAGAACGGGATGCCGATCACGTCGGCGGCGCGGGCGGCGTCGCGGGAGTCCTCGACCGTGCAGCAGCCACGCGCGCCGAGGCGGTGCTGCTGCGGGGACGGCGACAGCGCCAGGTGGACGCCGGTGACGTCATGGCCGGCTTCCACCGCGCGGGCAGCCGCCACCGCGGAGTCGACCCCGCCGGACATCGCCGCCAGCACACGCATCGGTCCGTGCCTCCCGTTCGTCTCTTCGCTCGGCTCGTCGCCGGCTCTTCGCCGGCTCTTCGCTCGGCTACGAGCGTACGGGGTTACTCGTCGTGGCTGCTCCTCCTGGTCACTCGGGACGGACCGTGCGGGGCCGGATGTCGGTGATCAAGCCGTACTCGACCGCACCATCGGCGGTGAGGAATCGTCCGCGGCGGAAGTCGTCGGCCACCTCGTCGAGCGTCTTCCCGGTCAGCTCGGCGAGCCGCGCGTGGAACGAGTCGACGAGCGTCTTGTTCGCCGCGGCCTCACCGGCGAGCTGCCCGGCCGTGCCGGTGATGCTCGGCAGCGAGGGGTCGGCCAGCCGGAACCGGGCGTGCGGGTGCGCATACCGTTCGGCGACCGCGGTGAGCAGCGCCAGGCTCCCGCCGCCGAGTTCGCCGACGACCAGCGCGTGCACCGGGACGACGAGTGCGTCCAGCGTGTCCACCAGCGTCCAGACCGCGGTGAGGTCGGCGTTACCGCTGTTCAGCCGCAGCGTCACCGGCCGGCTCGTCCGGGACTCGAGCAGCAGCAGGCGGCTCGCGACCCGGGTGGCGACGTCGTTGTCGATGCGTCCGTTGACCTGCACGATCCGCTGGTCGAGGAGGCGGTCCTCCCAGAGCTCGCGGACGTCCTCGGCGGGCGGCGGCAGCTGGGGCGGTGGCGTCGGCGGCCAGTACGGGCGGGGCCGTTCGGGCTGCGGCGGCTCGTGGGGCTGCGTGGGCTGGGTGGGCTGCCAGCCCGGCGGACGCCACTCGGGCTGCCGGGGCTCCCACGGGCGAGGGCGTTCGGGCGGGAACCAGGTTGCGGAGGACATACAGATCACCACCGTCGTTGGGTCGGACGTGCGGGCGGGTCGGCGACTGTCGGGGGCAAAGGCGCGGCATGCGGACGCCGGGGGGCGTCGCCATCCGGCGGCCCGGGCTCCAACGGCCCGGCGGGCGAGCCAGGCGGACCGGCGGGCGAGCCGGGCGACACCGGGGGCGGCGACGTGTGGGCTGCGGGCCTCATTGGTACCGCGGGGAACTCGCGCGCCGGCACGTCGGGCGCAACCGCGGGATCGGAGACCGGCCGGAGCAGCGGCAGCCCCGGCGGAATCGGTGCGGCCGGGGCCGGGTCGAAGCGCAGCGTGACGTCGAGCCGCCCGCCGAGCGCGTCGGCGTACCGCTCGAGCGTGGAGATCCGCGGGTCGACCTCGCCCGCTTCGAGGCGGGCGATCGTCGACTGCGACGTGCCCATCCGGGCGGCGAGCTCGGTCTGCGAGAGCCCGGCGGCGCGCCGGTGATCGGCGAGCACGCCGATCGTCTCCCGCCGACGCCGCAAGGCCGCCTCCCGGAACCCCGGCAACCGGGGCAACTCCTCGTCCATAGCAAGAACGGTATCTCGAATATGAGATAAGAGCACTCCGCCCCTAGCGAACGACGCGCCCGCGCGCCGCACCAGCGCGCCCTCCGCGTCTCGCCCGCCCAGGCAGCTCGGGAGGCGGCCCGCGGAGGCGGCCCGCGGAGGCGGCCCGGGCAGGCGGGGCGCCCTCGCGCCCGAGGAAGCGCTATGCCTTGCGGACGGCTCCCGCGCGGCGGGCGCGGTCCACCACGCCACCGATCGCCGCGACCAGCGCATCCACGTCCCCGACGGTGGACGTGTGCCCGAGCGAGAACCGCAGCGAGCCGCGTGCCCGCTCGACCCCCGACCCCATCGCGACGAGGACGTGGCTCGGCTGCGCGACACCCGCCGAGCACGCCGACCCGGTCGAGCACTCGATGCCCCTGGCGTCCAGCAGCATCAGCAGCGCGTCACCCTCACAGCCGGGGAACGAGAAGTGAGCGTTACCGGGCAGCCGCGACGACCCCGACGAGGGCCCGTTCAGGACGGCGTCCGGCACCTCGGCGAGCAGACGCGAGACCAACTCGTCGCGCAGCGACGCCACCCGCGCCGCATACGACGCCTGCGCCTCGACCACGGCCTCCACCGCCACCGCGAACGCGACGATCGCCGGGGTGTCGAGCGTCCCGGACCGCACGTCCCGCTCCTGACCACCGCCGTGCAGCAGCGGCACACACGGCACGTCCCGCCCGAGCAGCAACGCCCCCACGCCCAGCGGACCACCCACCTTGTGGCCGGTCAGCGTCATCGCGTCGACGCCGGACGCGTGGAAGTCCACCGGCACCTGCCCGACCGCCTGCACCGCGTCGCTGTGGAACGGCACCCCGGCCGCCTTCGCGATCGCGGCCAGCTCGGCCACCGGCTGTACGGTGCCGACCTCGTTGTTCGCCCACATCACGGTCACCAGAGCGACCGTGTCCCCGTGCTTCTCCAGGGCCTCGCTCAACGTCGCGGGTGACACCCGGCCGTCGGCGTCCACCGGGAGCAGCTCGACGGTGGCGCCTTCTCGGGCGGCCAGCCAGTCGACGGCGTCCAGCACGGCGTGGTGCTCCACCGCTGAGGCCAGCACCACGGTCTTCCGGGGATCGGCGTCCCGGCGAGCCCAGAAGATGCCCTTGACCGCGAGGTTGTCGCTCTCGGTGCCGCCGCCGGTGAACAACACCTCGGACGGACGAGCGCCGAGAGCGGCGGCCAGGCGTTCCCGTGCCTCCTCGACCGCGCGGCGCGCCCGGCGTCCCGCCGCGTGCAACGAGGACGGGTTGCCGACAGCGCCCAGCGCACCGGTAAGCGCGGCAACCGCCTCCGGCAGCATCGGCGTAGTCGCCGCGTGATCGAGGTACACCATGACGGCGTTCAGACTATCCGGCGCCGGTGCTCGCCCGATGGCGAAGGCGGGGCGCAGCCGATCGCCGGAGCCGCGGCGCGACGGCGATGCCGACGATCGCCACCGCCACCATCGCGAGGTCGATCACCCCGACCGCGGTGGACAGCCGGAACGCACCGGCCGTCGCCGCCGCCACCAGGACGCCGCTGAACCCGATCGTCAGCGAGCTGAGCAGCGCGTCGGAGATCTGCAGGCTCGCGCTGTTCCGGCCGCGGTCGGCGTCGGTGGAGAACTCCAGCAGCAGCACCGCGAGCGACGGCATCACCAGCCCCATCCCGAGGCCGCCGAAGATCCAGGCCGGGAACGCCGCCCACGCCGATCCGGGAACCCACGCGATGACCGCCATCGACGCGCACGCGACGCCGACCGCCGCCATCCCGGTGCCGACGACCACCGACCGGGGCAGCTTGGGATACCGGCCCTGCAGCCAGGACGCGCTGGACCAGCCGAGCGCCCCGAACGTCAGCGGCAGCCCCGCACCGACCGCACTCCACCCGTGCACGGAGCTGAGCGTCAGCGGGACGAGCGTGTCCACGGCGAAGAACGATCCGGCGGCCAGCCCGCGCATCAGGACGACGGCCGGAAGTCCCCGGCCCGCCGCGCCGGTACCGACCGGCAGGAGCACGCGCACGGCCAGCACGACGGCGATCACCCCGGCCACCGCGAGCGGGATCGCGACGACGTCGAGCCGCTCGCCCGCGAGCTGTAACAGCACCACGCCGACGCCGGCGAGCAGGGCGAACGGCCAGCGGGCCGCCGTGCCACCGCGGTACGTGCCGGAAACCGCTGTCGGCCCGGCCTCGCCCGCACTTCGAGGACGGGTCCGCCGCAACCCGGGGACGATCAGCACGGCACCGACGATCACCAGCGGCAGCAGCCCGAGGAAGACCAGCCGCCAGTGCGCGTGCTCGGCGAGCGAACCCGCGACCACGGGCCCGATCAGCCCAGGCATCACCCAGCCGATCGCGGTCAGCCCGAAAACCCGTGGGTGGAGCTCGGCCGGGTAACCCGCGCCGATCAGCACGTACATGACGACGATCAGGACGCCGCCGCCGAGGCCCTGGACCAGGCGTCCGGCGATCAGCTGCACCATCGTCGTGGCGGTACCGGCGATCAGCAGGCCGGCCGCGAACGTCGCCAGCCCGGCGAGCATCGGCTTCGCGGGTCCCAGGCGGTCGGACACCTCACCGGCCACGACCATGCCGAGCAGGTTCGCGACCATGAACGCGGAGAACGGCCAGGCGTAGAACGCCATCCCGTCCAGCGATTCGACGACGATCGGCATCGCGGTGACCACCGACATCGCCTCGAACGCCACGATCGTGACGATCAGCAGCAGCCCGACGCTCGTCGCCCGGTACCCCTTCCCGAACACGCTTGGGCGGGTCGGCTCCGGGGCGGCCGGCTCGGTTCGGGCGTCAGAGATCGAGTCGGTCACACCCTGCACGTTACGGCGTCGAATCGACGGATTTTCCGGATGGTGACCACCGACGTCCGGGTCCAGCTGCGCCGCGCGCCGCATCGTCCACCTCTCACTGCGCGCCGGCCGAACACCGTCACCGGTGGAGGCGCGCGCCGGTCACCGATGACTCGTCCGACGCTAAAACCTCAACCGCGATTGAGGTCAATGCGGCAGAACGGCAATGCAGCAGAACGGCAATGCAGCGAAACGGCCGGGCACCCCAGCGGGGTGCCCGGCCGCAGGCCGACGAAAAAGCTCAGCCCTTGCGCTTGCGCACTTCCTCGGCGGCCTGCGGGGCCACCGCGAAGAGGTCGCCCACCACACCGAAGTCGGCGAGCTCGAAGATCGGAGCCTCGGGGTCCTTGTTGACCGCGACGATCGTCTTCGAGGTCTGCATGCCTGCCCGGTGCTGGATCGCACCGGAGATGCCCAGCGCGACGTACAGCTGCGGCGACACGGTCTTACCGGTCTGCCCGACCTGGAACTGGTGCGGGTAGAAGCCGGAGTCGACGGCGGCGCGCGACGCACCGACCGCAGCGCCCAGCGAGTCCGCCAGGTCCTCGACGACCTTGAAGTTGTCGGCCGAACCGACACCCCGGCCACCCGACACGACGATGTTCGCGTCGGTCAGCTCCGGACGCGAGCCGCTCGACTCGACGACCCGGTCGAGGATCTTCGCCTTGGTGGCCGCCTCGGAGAGCGACACCGACGCCTCGACGAGCTCGCCCGCAGCCGGCGCGGCCTCTGCGTCCACCGCCCCGCCCTTCAGGACGTAGATCGGCGTACCGGAGGTGACCTGCGACTTCACGATCACCTGACCGGCGAAGATGGCCTGGGTGGCCACCCCGTCCGCGCCCAGCCCGACGACGTCGTACAGCAGGCCGGACTCGAGCTTGACGGCCAGCCGGCCGGCGATCTCCTTGCCCTCCGCGGTGGCGGCGATGAGGATCGCCGCCGGCGAAGCGGAGCCGGCGATCGACGCGAGGATGTCGGACTTCGGCGCGACCAGGTAGGTCAGGGCCTCGTCCGACTCGGCCGCGTAGATCTTGGCCGCACCGAACTCCTTGAGCGTGTCCGCGTAGCCGGCCGCCGTGCCCGGCGCACCGACCACGACGGCGGACGGCTCGCCCAGCTGACGGGCGGCGGTGAGCAGCTCGGTCGTGATCTTCTTGACGGCGCCGTCGACGTGCTCGACGAGAACCAGCACTTCAGCCATGGGTGTGATCCTCCTCAGACGATCTTCTCGGCGGCCAGGTACGCGACCAGCTTGCTGCCGGCGTCACCCTCGTCGGTGATCTTCTCGCCCGCGGCACGCGGCGGGCGCGGCGCGAACTCGACGACGCTGCTGGTGGCAGCGCCCAGACCCACCTCGGAGGCGTCGACGCCCAGGTCGGCCAGCGACTTGGTGTCGACCGGCTTCTTCTTGGCGGCCATGATGCCCTTGAAGGACGGGTAGCGCGGCTCGTTGATCGTGTCCCAGACGCTGACGATCGCCGGGGTCTGCGCCTCGACGACCTGGTAGCCGTCCTCGAGCTGCCGCTCGATCGTGAGCGTGCTGCCGTCGACGGTGAGCTTGCGGGCACCCGTGAGGCCGGCGACACCGAGACGCTCGGAGAGCATCGAGGCCATGGCGGCGGCGCGGCCGTCGGTCGACTCCGCACCGGCGATGACCAGGTCCCACTCCAGACCCTGCAGGGCCTTGGCGAGCACCTTCGACGTGGCGAGGGCGTCCGAACCGTGCAGCGCGGGGTCGTTGACGTGCACCGCGCCGTCGGGGCCCATCGAGAGCGCCTTGCGGATCGACTCGGTGGCCTTGTCCGGACCCATCGTCAGCACGGTGACCGTGCCGCCGACGGCTTCCTTGACCTTGAGCGCCTCTTCGATCGCGTACTCGTCCATCTCGTTGATCACGAGGCTGGCCGAGTCGCGCTCCACGGTCTTGTCGTCTGCGCGCAGTGACCGTTCGGTACCGGAGTCCGGAACCTGCTTGACCAGTACGACGATGTTCATGGGTCTGTTCAGACCTCCTGCTCAGATCGTCCACGGACTCGTGCCCCCGCGGTCGGTTGCCGGGGCAGCACCGGTCCGCGCGCACGCTAGGTAATACAGTCAGGAGTGATGTTACCCGTCGGTAGCATTTCTACGCACCCGCCGTTAACGGCCAGTCCTGTTAGCCATATCACCACGTCCCGTGACATCCGTCAGCGTGGCGCCGCTCACTAGCGGCTCGGACGCCGGATCGACAGCCCCGCGCCGAGCACCGCGAGGGCCGTTCCGAGCCACAACACACTGCTCAGTCCAGCATGGTTCACGGCGAGTCCACCGACGAGCGCTCCGAGCGCGATCGACAGGTTGAAAGCCGAGACGTACAGCGCGGACGCCGCTTCGGTGGCCTCCGGGGCCGCGTCCAGAATCCAGGTTTGCAATGCCATCGGCACGGCGCCGTAACCGAGCCCCCACAGCGCGAGCACTGCACCCGCCGTGACCGTGGTGACATCCGCCACCGCCAGGATCGCCATCGACGCCCCGAGCAACGCGCAGATCCCGGTGACCGTCGCCTGCAAGTACCTGGCGACGAGCGCCCCGGCCACGAAGTTCCCGCAGATCCCGGCCGCGCCGAACGTCAGCAGGAAGACGCCCACCAGGTCGCCGTCGACGCCCTCGGCCCGCAGCAGCGGCCGGACGAACGTGTAGGCGAGAAAGTGGCCGGTGACCACCAGGAACGTCAGCGCGATGCCGAGCCGCAACCCGGCCCGGCGCGCGAAGACCCGGGGCAGATCGGCGAAGGCGAGCGGTGCTGCCGCCGGGATCTTCGGCAGCAGCACGATCAGGCAGACCAGCGACACCAGGCCGAGAACACCGACTGCCGCGAACGCGACTCGCCAGCCGCTCAGATCACCGAGCAGCGTCCCGAGCGGGACGCCCAGCACCGAGGCGGTCTCCACGCCGCCGAAGATGAGGGCGGTCGCCCGCGGGACGTGCCGCTCCGGAACCAGCCGCAGGGCGATCCCTCCCGCGATCGCCCAGAACCCACCGACGCTGACCCCGATTAGGAACCGGGCGAACAGCAACACCGCGAAGCTCGTCGCCAGGCTCGAAGCGAGGTTCGCGGCCCCGACCAGACCGACCAGGACCGCGAGCACGACTCGCCGGTCCACCCGTCCGGTGGCCACCGTGACCAGTGGCGCCGAGACCGCCGCGACCAGCCCCGGCACCGTCACCATCAGCCCGGCGGCCCCCTCCGAGACGTCCAGCGCCGCACCGACCGGCGTCAGCAGCCCCACCGGCAGCAGCTCCGAGGTCATCAACGCGAAGATGCCCAGCGCCACCGCTGAGACGGCGAGCCACCCCCGCACAGGTGACTCCGCGCGAACGGTCGTCACAGGGCCTTGCGGGTCGTGACGTTCATGCGGTTCCACGCGTTGACCGTGAAGATCAGCGCGATGAGCTGGGCGAGCTCGGCCTCGTCGAAATGCTCGGCCGCGCGGCCGTAGACCTCGTCGGACACCCCACCGGGGAGCAGGGTGACGGCCTCGGTCAGCGCGAGCGCGGCACGTTCGCGCTCGGTGTAGAGGCCGGACTCCGGCCAGGCCGTGAGTTGGTAAATCCGCTGCTCGGTCTCGCCGGCCTTGCGGGCGTCGGTGGAGTGGTAGTCGATGCAGTACGCGCAGCGGTTGATCTGCGACGCGCGGATCTGGACCAGTTCCACGAGCACGCCGTCGAGACCGGCCCGGGCTGCGCTGTCGAGTGCGAGCACCGCCCGGAACACCTTCGGTGCCACCGCGGAGAAATCCATTCGTTCAGCTGTCATGCCACGACCCTAGGAACGAATTGACCCCTGGATAGGGTGCAATCAGTGCCCGAAAGAGAGGATCAATTGACACTGCATCTGGATCTGACCGGCGAGGGTGGTCGCCGCATCCAGCTCATGCGTGCGCTGCGAGACGCGATCCGATCCGGACGGCTCGCGCCGGATACGCGGCTTCCCCCGTATCGCGTTCTGGCCGGCGATCTGGGCGTCGCCAAGAACACCGTCGCCGGTGCGTACGCGGAACTCGTCGCGGAAGGCTGGCTCACCGCGCAGCAGGGGTCCGGCACCCGGGTCGCCCAGCGCACCACCGCACCCGAGCCCGGCGCTGTCCGGTCGCGGCCGGAACCGGACCGGATCCGGCATGACCTCCGGCCCAGTTCGCCGACCGCAGCCGCGTTCCCGCGGACCGCGTGGCTGGCCTCCGCCCGCCGCGCGCTGACCGCGGCACCGAACGACGCCTTCGGCGTCGCCGACCCCCGCGGGCGGCCGGAGTTGCGTGCTGCGCTGGTGGACCATCTCGCGCGAGCGCGCGGCGTTCGCGCGGACGCCGGCCGGATCGTCGTCTGTGCGGGGTTCGGCCACGCCCTCCAGCTGCTCGCGGACGTGCTGCCGGGGCCGGTCGCGGTGGAGGCATACGGGCTGGGTTTCCACCGGGACGTGGTGCACGGCGCCGGGCACCGGACGGTCCCGATACCGATCGACGCCGACGGAGCGCAGGTCGGGGAACTGGCCGCCACCGACGTCACCACCGTCCTGCTGACCCCCGCTCACCAGTACCCCACCGGCGGACCGCTCCACGCACGCCGTCGGACGGCCGTCGTTGACTGGGCGCGCTCGACCGGCGGATGGATCCTGGAGGACGACTACGACGGCGAGTTCCGGTACGACCGGCAACCGATCGGCGCACTCCAGGGACTCGATCCCGAGCACGTCGTCTATCTGGGATCGACCAGCAAAAGCCTCTCCCCCGCACTACGTCTCGGCTGGATGGTGCTGCCCGCTGCGCTGGTCGACGACGTCCTCGCCGCGAAGGGGACGCGGGAGATCTGGACCGGGGTCACCGACCAGCTCACGCTGGCGGACTTCCTCCGCTCCGGCGCCTACAGCCGGCACCTCCGCCGGGCGCGGCTCTCTTATCAGCGACGACGTGCCGCGCTGGTGGCCGCACTCGCGGACCGCGCACCGCACGTCAGGGTCAGCGGAATCGCCGCCGGTCTGCACGCCGTCCTCGAGTTGCCGGACGACACGGAGGAGGCGACCGTGCGGGCGGCGCGCAGCGCGGGCGTCGCCCTCGACGGCCTGCGGGACTACCGCCACCCGGACGCGTCGACACCGCCCCGGGACGGGCTGGTCATCGGCTACGGCACCCCGCCCGGCCACGCGTTCCCGGCCGCGCTCGGCGCGCTCTGCGCGGCTATCCGGTGATCGCCTCCCGCACCGCGGGCACGATCTCGGACGCCCACCGGCCGAGCGACGCGTGGTCCGGCGTCCCACCCCGCGGGGAGAACAGCAGGAACCCGGACGCACCGTGGGTGAGCACCGCCCCCGCCAGTTCCTCGACCCACTGGTCGACGGAGCCGCCGATCCAGCGGCCGTCCGCACCTCGCGTCGCGGGCAGCGACCGCTCGGTGATCCGGCCGGGGAGGTTGTAGATCGTGCGAACCGCCCCCGGATCACGGCCGGCTTCCGCGGCGGCCGCGTCGATGACCGGCCGGGACGTCCGGTAACGCTCGCTGAGCCAGTCCGCCGCATGGCCGGGGATCCAACCGTCGGCGACGCGCCCCGTCGCGGCCAGCGAGCGTGCCCCGACCGACCCGGTCCACACCGGCGGCGACGGCACCGGCGACGGGGGGATCTCGTGCATCCGGTAGTGGCTACCGTGGTGGGTGACCGGCGGGCCGCCGCCGGAGAGCTTCTTGACCAGGACGATCGCTTCTTCGAACGCGTCCACGGCAGCGGCGGGTGAGAGGCGGGGCACACCCAGGTCGGCGATTCGGTCCCAGGAACCGCCCGCGCCCATGCCCAGCACGACGCGGCCCGCGGCGAGCGCCGACAGCGACGTGACGGTCCGCGCCAGCACGGCAGGCGGACGCGACGGCAGGTTCGTGACGTTCGCGAAGCCGGCGAGTCGCTCCGTCCGTCCGAGGACGAACCCGAGCGTGGCGTACGCGTCCAGACGGTCACCGAGGTACGGGTGGTCGGAGAGCGAGAACAGGTCGAGGCCCTCGCGGTCGGCCAGCTGGGTCAGGCGGAGCAGTTCCGGCCCTTCGTCGACGGTGCTGTGCGCACCGAAGCCGAAGACGACGTCGGGGAGAGACATGGCCACGAGTGTGACCAGCAAGCTCAGCGGGAGGAAGGCCGTGGCGAGAGTGGTAGTGGCAGGGGCACGATCGCCGTGTACTAGTGTCCGCGCGGTGGAGTTGACGCTCACCGGCGAACGGACGCTGCCCGGCATCGCAGCGGAGAACTACTGGTTCCGGCGGCACGAGGTCGCGTATCTCGCGGCCCATCCCTGGGTACGTGGCGCCACCGTCCTCGAAGCGGGCGCCGGCGAGGGGTACGGCGCGGACATCCTCTCCCGCGCGGCCCGGCGGGTGATCGCGGTGGACTACGACGCCGCCGCCTGCGAGCACGCCGCGAAGGCCTATCCGAAGCTGTCGGTTGTCCGAGCCAACTTGGTCGAGCTGCCGCTCGCCGCCCAGAGCGTCGATATCGTGGTGAACCTGCAGGTCATCGAACACCTGTGGGACCAGCCGCGGTTCCTCGCCGAGTGCGCCCGGGTGCTGCGTCCGGCCGGCACGCTGATCCTCAGCACCCCGAACCGGCTGACGTTCTCGCCCGGCCTGGACGCGCCGGTCAACCCGTTCCACACCCGTGAACTGTCCGCCGCCGAACTCACCGAGCTGCTCGAACCGCACTTCCGCGTCGACCGGATGTACGGCGTCCACCACCGCGGACGCCTGCGCCGCCTGGACCGCCGCTACGCGAACGTCGTCGCGCCGGTTCCGAGCCCCGGTGGGATCGTCGCCGCCCAGTTCGCCTCCCCGCCCGCCACCTGGCACCCCCGGTTGCGCCAGCAGGTCGCCGCGGTGACCCACCGGGACTTCACGTTCAACGAGAAGAACGTCGACGGTTCGCTGGACCTGTTCGCCGTCGCGATCCGTAGGTGAGACCGGTCGGCACGTTCTGCCTCGTCCTCCACACGCACCTGCCCTGGCTGCCCCACGCCGGTACGTGGCCGGTCGGCGAGGAGTGGTTCCACCAGGCGTTCGCCGGCTCCTGGCGGCGGGTGGTGACGGTCCTCGACCGGCTGGCCGCCGAGGGCCGCCGGGACGTGCTGACGCTCGGCGTCACGCCGGTGACCGCTGCGATGCTCGACGACCGCTACCTGCTCGATGAACTGCACACGTGGCTGGGGAACTGGCAACTGCGAGCGCAGCTGTTGGCCGGGCGTCCCGAACGGCATTTGCGGACGCTTGCCACGCACGAATTTCGGGAGGCCACCGCCGCACTCGCGGACTTCGAGGGACGCTGGCGCCACGGCGGTTCACCGGTGCTGCGCAACCTGGCCGACAGCGGCGTCGTCGAGTTGCTCGGCGGTCCCGCGACGCACCCGTTCCAGCCGCTGCTCCGGGACCGGTTCCAGCGGTTCGCGCTCAGCTCCGGGCTGGACGACGGCGCGCTGCGGTTCGGCGCCAGGCCGCCCGGCATCTGGGCGCCCGAGTGCGGGTACGCGCCCGGGCTGGAAACCTCGTACGCCGAAGCGGGCGTCACCCACGTCCTGGTCGACGGCCCGACGTTGCGACGGTCGACCGCGATCGGGCGAGCCGAGACCCGGACGGCGCTGGGTCAGCCGGCCGGCCGGACCGCGTTCGCGCATCCCGTCGGCACGTCGTCGGTTCTGGCGTTCGGACGGGACCTGGACGTGACGTATCGGGTCTGGTCGCCGAAGGCGGGCTACCCGGGTGGACCCGACTACCGCGACTTCCACACGTTCGATCACCCGACCGGCTTCCGGCCGGCGCGGGTGACCGGCAAGCAGGTCGCGCCGGAGCTCAAGGCGCCGTGGGACCCCACGCGCGCCGCCGCCGCGGTGTCCCGCGACGCCGACGACTTCGTGCGGGTGGTCCACGACCGGCTGACCCGCATCAACGCCGACGAGGGCCGCCCCGGGCTCGTGGTGGCCGCGTACGACACCGAGCTGTTCGGCCACTGGTGGTACGAGGGGCCTTCGTGGCTCGAGGCCGTGCTGCGTCGGCTCCCGGAGGCCGGGGTTCACGTGACGACGCTGGCCGGCGCCGCCGCCGCGGGACTCGTCGGCGAGCCCCGTGAACTGCCTGCGAGCTCGTGGGGGTCCGGAAAGGACTGGCGGGTCTGGGACGGTGAGCAGGTGGCCGACCTCGTCGTCGAGTCGCGTCGCGTGCAGGACCGGCTGATGGACGTCGTCGACAAGGCGTCCGGGCTCACCCGCAACCCGGTCCTGGACCAGCTCGCCAGGGAGGCGCTGCTGGTGGCGTCCAGCGACTGGGCGTTCATGGTCACGAAGGACAGCGCGGCCGGTTACGCCCGCGACCGCGCCGCGACCCACACCGCCCGCTTCGACCGCCTGGCCGACCTGGTCGAGTCCGGACGCGAGCCCGAGGCCGCCGCGTACGCCGCGGAGCTGGCCACCACCGACAACCCCTTCGGCCACCTGGACGCCCGCACGCTCTGAGCGTCAGTCCGGATCGGTGCGGTCTTCGGCGTGCGCTTTCCAGTCCAGCGTCGCGAACGCCGGACGCGCGCTGTCGCTGAAGATCGCGCCGTCGTGGTCCTGCCACCAGGCCACCGCCAAGCACGACATGCCGAGCCCGTACTCGCCCGGCGGCCCTATCGTCGTGGACGTGAAGAAGCCGCGGCACTCGACCGCCGGCAGTTCTTCCCACGGCCTGCCCCTGGAGAAGTTCCGCTCCGGGTGGAGCGTGCGGGCCGGTTCGAGCACGTAGGTCGGCGTCCTGGGATACCGCGTCTCCAAGCGCCCGCGCGCCCGCTGGAGGTGGGCATCGTTGAGCCTGCTGTTCGGATAGCCCTCGATGAGGCCGCCGTACGTCCGCGACAACTCGACCGACGTCAGCCTGATCGTGCGCCCGCCGAGCACCAGAACTTCCCCGAGATCCATAGACGGCACGCTAGCCCTACGCCTAGCAGTTATGGCGAAGTGTCACCTCTGCGAGGCTGGTGCCACGTTCCTCCAAGGCAGTGGCCACTCGCCGCTGAATGTGGCGTACGAGTGCGAACAGATTCGCGCAGTACACGGAGGGGTTCCGAAACCCACTCCCTCGTCGATAGCGGTGGGCGTACATCCCGCCTCCGCAAATCCTCACGACGTCACACTCTCGACAAGCGTGCGCCAATGCTGCCGAGCCAATCTGACGAGCGATTACGCCCGGCTGGGCGAGATAGTCATCGATGCTGTGCTCCGGCACGGCCAAACCCGTCTGAGCGGCCCGTTCGAACGCGGCCTTCAGACTGTCGGCCTGTTCGTACGAGCCATCAGTCTCGATGACTACTGCGGGAAAAGGCTGGAGGCCAAAACCTTCATGGCCTCCCGGGCCACCGAGCACGAGGTCGAGAAGATCCTCGAACATTCGCACACGCACCGGCCTGACCGCAGCGTCGAACCACTCATCGAAGATCGCGATGAGCCAGTCGGCATATGGTGTCGAACCATCAGACGGAAGGCCCGGCGGCGGGGCCTCCCACGTGCCGTGCGGCAATAGAAAGTCGATCGAGGGGCTTCCCGTATCGAGCAGGCTCCGCCAAACCTCGAGCGGCGGGATAGCGATTTGGACTGTGCAGAGGATCCCGGCGAAGCTCTCAACCCGCGCAGTCGTGGACATCAAGCGGACTGCTCCGAGCACGGCGTGATAGCTCGACCGGCCGTTTGAGAAGGTGCGGTTCAAGTCATTGGCCGCCTGGTTGCCATCCAGGCTGATCCCGATACTGAGACCCGCGTCGATCAAACGATCGGCTATCGACGCGGTGAGAAGCACCCCGTTCGTCTGCAGCAATAAATCGGCCTGAATCGGACCGAGACCTCGACGGATCGCAGTGATCGCCGACTCGACGTAGTCTGTACCACCGAGGAGCGGTTCGCCGCCATGCAGGACTAGCGCCATGCGCGCGAGGTCGTGTTCGCGAGCATGTTCAGAGATCCGCGAAATAGCGGCCGACAAGACGTCGGCCGACATACTCCGAGGCTGCGACTTCCACGAAGAATCCGCGAGATGATAGATGTAGCAGTAAGAGCAGTCGAGATTGCAGCGGGACTGGATCTTTAATACGTACTCACGGATCGGCGTGGGGCGCCACCCAGCATTGACGAGTTCGGCCTTGTCAATAGAACCGTCTAACGGCCACTCTCGCGATGGTTCATCACATTCCCCGACAGCGGGAGACACCAACTCACCGACTCATCGAGCTGCTACCGTGCGCAAAGACGAATATCGATTCGTCAGCCTCGTCTGCCCGGCGCCTCAGTGCTCGCTCCAGCGCACTTTCTAACCCGCTTGAATCCGGCCGCATAATCTCGTCGGACAACTCATCGACGACGGCACATTCATCAATGTTCTCGCGACTCATCGAGACCCCCGGAAGTCCGACACGACTCGCTGTCAGTATCGAGCAGGATCTCAGCGGGCGGCGAAGCGTGTCAAGACTTCCCAACGAGCCCGAACTGGGGCCGAAGTTACAGAATCCTACTGTCGGGACGTACCGAAACTCAGAGGTCACAATCGTGTTCTCGTCCTCGTACTCCGGTCTCACGGATCAGGCGCTACTCTTCCGCTATTCCGCACTCACGACCGGCCTAACATTCTCGGCGGCAGCGATATCGGCACTGACCAGAACGCCACCCGCGTCCGTTCGCCGCGGGCTGGATTCGCTGGTGGCCGTCAACCTGTTGGAGCGCGTCAGCGGCGAGCGCTATCAATTCCCGCTCTTCGTACGAGTTTTTGCACGAGAGCGCCTGAACGTCGAAGATGACGCAGCGGACATCGAAGCCGCGATCGATCGACTCACCGCCTGGATGGCGAACACGGTCAACGCTGCCGACCGCATATTCGCACCGCTTCGCCGACCGGTCCCGCTCGGCGAAGAGTCGCCGTGGACGCACCCGGTCGAATTCCAGTCCTACGATCAAGCGCTGGCCTGGTGCGACGCGGAGCGATTTGCCCTGCTCGAGACGGTCAAGCAGGCCGCCGAATCCGGGCGGCCGACAGCCACGTGGCGCATCGCGCTGGGCGCGGTCACGTTCTACAAATTGCGCAACCACCGCAAGGACTGGCTCACGACCAGCCAGCTCGCGGTCAACGCGGCCCGCGCGGAGGGTGACCGCTACGCCGAAGCATGGAGCTTGATCAGCCTCGGCGGCGCGCTGGTGCTCCTGGAACAGTTCGTCGAGGCCGGTCCGCCGTACGAGGAAGCACTCGAGATCTGCCGCGCCATCGGCGACAGGATGGGCGAGGGCATGACTCTCGGGAACCTGGGTGAGCTTGCCTGCGTGCTCGGCAACTACGACGAGGCAATCGAGTTCGGCGAACAGGCCATAGCTATCTGGAGGGAGATCGGCGAACGACGTCTCGAGGCAATCGTGCTCATCGACTCCGTCGCACAGGCGCGCTTGGACACACGCCGCTTCGACGAGGCAGTGCCGCTCTTCCAGCGCGCACAGGAGCAGTCGGACGGCATCGATCTTCACACGCACGGCCTGGCGGTACACGGCTACGCGAGAGCGCTGGAAGGCTTGGGGGATCTACGCGCGTCACTCGAGGCCCTCACCGAGGCGCTGAACCTGCAGCGCAGGAGCGGAGACCGCGCGGGGCTTGCGGACACGCTGCTGAGCGTCGCCCGCGTGCAGAGCGAGTCAGGCCACGTCGAAGCATCGAGGACCGCACTTCGCGAGGCGCTGGAGATATTGACCTCTTTCGACGATCCGCGCGCCCTCGCCATCCGGGACGAGCTGGATTCGGACCGCCCGGGCGGTCCGCCTACTTCCTGACCGCGTAGTGACGGTCACATCAGGATGAAACAGTTATCTACTCCTGGGTAACTTGTGGCAGGAGTTCTGACAGGATGGCGCCGTGCGCACGATGATCCTGTCCTGGGAGTACCCGCCGGTGATGGTCGGCGGCCTCGGCCGGCACGTCCACGCGCTGGCCACGTCGCTGGCCGCAGCCGGTCACGAGGTCACGGTCGTCAGCAGGCACACCGACGGCGCCGCGTACGACGAGGTCGTCGAGGGCGTCCGGGTCGTGCGCGTTCCCGAGGACCCGCCGGTCTTCGCGTTCGACGAGCAGACGCTGCTGGCCTGGACGATGGCGTTCAACCACGCGCTGGCCCGCGCCGCGCTCCGGGTCGCGGACGAGACCGCTCCCGACGTCATCCACGCGCACGACTGGCTCGTCGCACACGCCGCGACGACGCTCAAGCACCAGCTCGGCGTCCCGCTGGTGGCCACCGTGCACGCTACCGAGGCCGGTCGGCACCAGGGCTGGCTGCCCGGCCCGCTCAACCGGTCGATCCACTCGATCGAGTGGTGGCTGACCTACGAGGCCCGCCGCGTCATCACGTGCTCGGAGTACATGCGCTGGGAGGTCACCCGCCTGTTCGACCTGCCACCGGACAAGTGCGAGCCGATCCCCAACGGGGTCGACGCACACGCGTGGAAGCCGGATCCGGCCGCGGTGGCGGCGGTTCGGAAAGAGTACGGCGGCCCGCTCGTCCTGTTCGCCGGCCGGCTCGTCTACGAGAAGGGCGTCCACAATCTGCTCGCCGCAGTGCCGCGGCTGCGCCGCAGGCACCCAGGATTGCGGGTGGTGATCGCCGGCGAGGGCCCGCACCTCGATGAACTGAAGGCACAAGCCAAACGCCTCCGCTTGGGACGCTCGGTCGCGTGGCCCGGCTTCCTGGAGGGCGAGAAGCTGGCCACGGTTGCGGCGGCCGCCGACTGCGCGGTCGTCCCGAGCATCTACGAGCCGTTCGGCATGATCGCGCTGGAGGCCACCGCGGCCGGCACGCCGCTCGTCGTCGCCGACACCGGCGGGCTGCGGGAGATCGTCACGCACGGGATCACCGGGCTCCGGTTCCCGGCGCAGAACCCGGCCGGCCTCGCGGACGCGGTCACCGCGATCCTGTCCGACGAGGTGCTCGCCCGTCGGTTGGTGCGGGACGCGCGGGCGGTGCTCGCCCGTGACTACTCCTGGACGACGATCGCCGATCGGACGGCCGGGGCGTACCGCCGCGCGATCCGGGACGAACGGCGGCTCCGCGCCGACCAGGCGCCGCTGTCCATGACGTTCCGCGACGGCAACCTGCTGGCCACGGCCGACGCGCCGTAACTCGCCCCGCTTCAGCGCGTGCTGAGCGCGTAGACCTCGTGCCCGTTGCGGCCCCGGCGCTTGGACGCGTACATCGCGACGTCCGCGTGCCGGAGCAGGCCGTCGGAGTCGATCGCGCCCGGCTCGGCGAGCGCGATCCCGATGCTGCACCCGACCCTGGCCGGCCCCGCGTCCGCGGGCTGGGCAGCGTCGACGGCGGTGATCAGCGCGTCCGCGATCGACGCCGCCTGCTCGGCGCTCGCCACGCCGTTGAGCACGACCGCGAACTCGTCGCCGCCCATCCGGCCGACGAGGTCCCGCTCCCGGCAGGTGCGGCGGAGGACGTCGCTGATCGTCCGGAGCATCCGGTCGCCCGCGGCGTGCCCGTGGACGTCGTTGACCTGCTTGAATCCGTCCAGGTCGAGGAAGAGCAGGCCGATCGGGTAGCCGCCGGACGCACCGTCGGCCAGGGCCTGGCTCAGCCCCCGCAGCAGCGACGCGCTGTTCAGCAGGCCGGTCAGCGCGTCGTGCATGGCCGCGTGGGCGATCCGGTCCTGGGCGGTCCGCCGGTCGTGGACGTCGCGGTGGTGCCCGACGATGGCGCGGACACCGGGATGCGCGAGCAGGTTCCGGACGACGAACTCGTGCCAGCGCCACTCGCCGTCGGCGTGCCGGATCCGGATCTCCATCGTGTGTTCGGTGTCGGGGTTCCGGTGGATCCGCGTGTTGAACAGCGCGGCATCGGCCTGGTCGTCCGGGTGGATGTGCCTCCACAGCCCGTCGCCGAGCAGGCTCTCCAGTCGGTGGCCGGTGATCCGCTCGGCAGTCGGGCTGATGTAGACGATCCGCCCGTCGTCGGCGGTGAGCGTGATGATGTCCGAACCGTCCTGCACCACCGCGCGGAACAGCTCCTCGCTCCGCCGGAGCGCGGCCTCGGCGTCCTCCCGCTGCCGGACGGCCTCGCCGAGCACGTAGCTGGTCGTCACGACGCCGAGCGTGATCAGCACCGCGACGCCGTGCACCTCGGGCTCCGGCAGGTACGTGAAGAGCCCGGCGGCGACCGCCACCTCACCGGTCGCGACCGCGGCGGCGCTGCACACCGCGACCGGCAACCAGGCCCGCGATCCGGCCTGCCGCAGGAACCACGAGAGGATCTGCAGGTGGGCGACGGCCAGCATGGCGCCCCACCCGATCGCGTAGATCAGCGCCGTGTTGAGCGCGATCCGCAGCCCGACCCGCAGCCAGAGCCGCCCGTCGTCCGCGCCGCCGGAGAGCCGCCGCTGGACCTCCGGCTGCTGCAGCACGGCACCGGCCGCCAACAGCACCACGAACACCCAGAACGGCGTCCGGCCGGCCAGGTCGAGGTGGCGCAGCACGGCCAGGACGCACAGCACGACGAGTGGTTCCGCCCCGTGCTGGATCCGACGCGCAAGCGTTCGGATGGCCCGGCCCACGCTGCCGGTGCCCGTGGCGGAGTCCACGCTCCCCCATCGACCGCGTCCGGTCCGACTCAAGCACTCCCGCCGGTGACGAGCGCGCGCCGACCCTCCAGGAACGCCCGCTCCGCCGGGTTGTCGGCGAGCGCGATCGCCGCCTCGTAGGCCTGGGCCGCCTCCGCCCGACGATCGAGCCGCCGGAGCAGGTCGGCGCGGGTCGCGTGCCAGGCGTGGTACGGCACCAGGTCGAGCGCGTCGACGACGGCCAGTGCCTCCGCCGGGCCCTCCACCTCGGCGAGCGCCACCGCCCGGTTGAGCGCGACGACCGGCGACGGCGCCACGATCGACAGCTGGTCGTAGAGCGCGAGCACCTGCCGCCAGTCGGTGGCCGCGCCGTCGGTGTGGACGGCGTTGATCGCGGCCAGGATCTGGTAGTAACCCGGCCGCTGCACGCGCAGGCACTCGCGAACCAGCGCGTGCCCCTCGGCGATCTGCGGCCGCAGCCAGCGGTCCCGGTCCTGCTCGGTGAGCGGGACGAGCGTCCCGCCCTCGAACCGGGCCGGGCGCCGGGCGTCGGTCAGGATCAGAAGCGCGAGCAGCCCGGTGGTCTCCG
This sequence comes from Cryptosporangium aurantiacum, assembly GCF_900143005.1. Taxonomy (NCBI): domain Bacteria; kingdom Bacillati; phylum Actinomycetota; class Actinomycetes; order Cryptosporangiales; family Cryptosporangiaceae; genus Cryptosporangium; species Cryptosporangium aurantiacum. The sequence goes on along the minus strand of NZ_FRCS01000001.1, from coordinate 219,020 downwards.
GCTCGTCCGGCAGCAGTTCCCGGACGAGCCGGGAGAGCCGGATCGCCTCGGCACACAGGTCCTCGCGGATCGGCGCGTCACCGGAGGTGGCCAGGTACCCCTGGTTGAACACCAGGTAGATCACCGCCATCACCGAGCTGACCCGGGACGGCAGGTCGTGGGCGAACGGCACCCCGAACGGGATCTTCGCCGCCTTGATCTTCCGCTTGGCCCTGGTCAGGCGCTGGGCCATCGTCGTCTCCGGAAGCACGAACGCGCTCGCGATCTCGGCCATCGACAGCCCGGCGACCAACCGGAGCGTGAGCGCCACCCGAGCCTCCACGGCCAGCGCCGGGTGGCAGCACATGAAGATCAGCCGGAGCCGATCGTCGTCGACGGCGCCGAGCGGGTCGGGCGCCTCCTCGGGAGTGAGCACGGCGGCCTCCTTCTGCCGGGCGTGCCGAGCGGAGTCACGGCGGATCCGGTCGATGGCCCGGTTGCCCGCCGTCGTCACGAGCCAGCCGCCCGGGTTCGGGGGCAGGCCGTCCCGGCGCCAGGTCCGCACCGCGACGAGTAGGGCCTCGGCGGCCGCCTCCTCGGCAACGTCGACGTCACCGAAGCGGCGCACCAGCGTGGCCACTACTCGCGCGTACTCGGCCCGGACGATCCGGTCCACCTCGGCATCCGCCGCGGATGTGGTCATTCCTCAGGCTGGAACGGACGGACCTCGACCGGGTTGGCGCACGCCTTCGAGGCCTGGGACGCCCAGCGCAGGGCCTCGTCGAGGTTGGCAGCGGTGATCACCCAGAAGCCACCGAGGACTTCCTTGGTCTCGGCGAACGGCCCGTCGACCAGCACCGTCTCCGCGCCCCGGCCGTCGACGACGGTCGCGGTGTCCGGCGGCATCAGACCGCCGCCGAAGACCCAGATCCCGGCCTCGGTGATCTCGCGGTTGAACGCGTCGACGGCGGCGAACTGCGCCTGCATCTCCTCGGGGTCCACGTCGGTCGGAAACCCACCGCGGTGGTGGACGGAGAGCATGTATTGCTGTGCCATGACGTCTACTCCTCCGGTCAGTTGAAGTCGCCGGCGCTGAACGGTACCGGCTCCAGGACGAGCGACGTGACCCCTGCGGGCGTCGTCTCCGCGCTCACCGTGCGGTAGCCGGACGCCGGCCCGTCCGCGTCGAACAGGCGCTTCCCCGAGCCGACGACGACCGGGAACACGAGCAGGCGGTAGACGTCGATCAGGCCGGCCGCGTGCAGCGACCGGGCGAGTTGCCAGCAGCCGTGCACCTGGAGTTCGTTGCCGGGCTGCTTCTTGAGGTCACGGATCGCCGCCAGCGCGTCGCCGCGCAGCACGGTGCTGTGCTCCCAGCTCGCCTCGGCGTCGGTGAGCGAGTTCGACACCACGTACTTGGGGTACGCGTTGAACTTCGTCGCGACCGGGTCGTCGGTGTCGGTGACCGTCGGCCAGTGCGCCGCCATGATCTGGTAGGTGCCGCGGCCGTACAGGAACGCGTCGGCCTGCTGGAAGTATTCGTCGACGATCTGGCCGAGACGCTCGTCGAAGTGCGGCACCACCCAGCCGCCGTGGTCGAAGCCGCCGGAGGTGTCTTCCTCGCGGCCGCCCGGGCCCTGCATGACACCGTCGAGCGTGAGGAAGATGTTGACGCTGAGCTTCATCGGGAGCTCCGTGGGGTTCGTAGGGTGTCTGTCACCCTCCCTACGAACCCCGACGTCGCCCTACGACAGCCGCCTCAAACTTTTTTCAGGCGAGGTTGGACGAGCGGGGGTAGGCGTCTGCCGGGTCGGTGAGGACGTTGACGAGATACGGGACGCCCGCGTCGAACGCCCGGCGCAGCGCCGGACCGAGGTCACCGGGCTTCTCGACGGTCTCCCCCGCCCCGCCGAGCGCGCTCACCACGTCGTCGTAGCGCAGACCGGGCTGCAGGTCGGCCGCGACGTCGTAGCCGTAGACGAGCTGCATCGGGTGCTTCTCCAGCCCCCAGATGCCGTTGTTCCCCACGACCATGACGACCGGCAACTGCTGCCGCACCAGCGACTCGACGTCCATCAGCGAGAACCCGGCCGCGCCGTCGCCGAACAGCACGCAGATCTGCGCGTCCGGACGCGCGACCCGCGCACCGATCGCGTACCCGGCGCCGGTGCCGAGGCAGCCGTACGGCCCCGGGTCCAGCCAGCAGCCCGGCGTGTACGAGTCGAGGTACCGCCCGCCGTACGAGACGAAGTCACCACCGTCGCAGATCACGACCGCGTCCCGGTCGAGCACCGAACGCAGCTCGCCGTAGATCCGGGCGGGCTTGATCGGGTCGGTGTCGGCCCGCAGCACGTCGAGCTCGGACGTCCGGGCGGCGTCCTCCAGGTCGCGCAGCGAGGCGATCCAGGACTCGTGGTCCTTGCGCGGGCCACTGTGGTTCGCGAACGCGGTGAGGATCGTCGCCAGGTCGCCGACCGGCGCGGCGGCAGGCGTCACGTGCCCGGCCTTCTGCGTCGGCGCGTCGACGACGTGCACGACCTGCGCGTCGCCGAACGACCCGAACGCGAGCCGGAAGTCCAGCGGCGTGCCGACCACGACCACCACGTCGGAGGTCTTGAACGCCTTGCCGCGTACCCGGGCGAAGGCCAGCGGGTGGTCGGCCGGGATGCAGCCGCGGCCCTGACCGTTCATGAACACCGGGACGCGCAGCGCCTCGGCCGCCGCGACCAGCGCGAGCTCGGCCGAGCCGGCGTAGACGTCGGAGCCCGCGATCAGCACCGGACGCTCCGCACCGGCGATCAGCGCTGCGGCCTTCGCGACCTCGTCCGGGTCGGGCTCGAGCGCGGCCGGGACCGCGGGGGCCTCGATCCGGGACGTCGCCCGGGAGAAGACGACGTCCATCGGCAGGTCGAGGAAGACCGGGCCGCGGTGCGGGGCCAGTGCCAGGTCGGCGGCGGCGCCGACGTCGGCGGCCATCCGGCTCACGTCGGTGACGGTCGCGGAGTGCTTCGTGATCGGCGCGAGCACCGGCACGTGGTCGAACTCCTGGAGCGACCCGGCGCCCCACCGCGCCTGCGGCGCCCGGCCCCCGAGGACGACGACCGGCGAGCCGTTGAACTTCGCCGACGTGACGCCCGAGACGCCGTTGGTGACGCCCGGCCCCGCGGTGAGCACGGCCAGGCCCGGACGACGGGTCAGTTTCGCGGTGGCCTCGGCGGCGAACACCGCGCTCTGCTCGTGCCGGACGTCGACCAACCGGAAGCCGGTGGTGTGCGCGGCGTCGTAGAGGGGGAAGACGTGGCCACCGGAGAGCGTGAACATCGCCTCGACGCCCCGGGCTCGCAGCGCCGCGAGCGCGAGATCGCCGCCGTGGCCTTCCAACTCGGTACCGGCTTCACCAGGCGCATTCATCGGTCGGGCTCCTCCTCGTCGAGCTGCCAGTCGAACGACGCTGTGTCGATACGCGAGACCCTACTCGCGGGTAACCCGTCACGGGGTGACATTCCGCGAGCGGTGTTCACGAAACAGCGGGAGTAGTCTCACGCAACGCCGCCTCGCGCTGTTTGCGCGCGATGTCCTCCAGCGCGGCGCGCTTCTCGGCCGCCCGCTCGTACTCCTCGACGCGATTCTTGACCACCCGCGCGGGCACCCCGACGACGACCGAGTGATCGGGGATGTCCTTGTTGACGACCGTGTGCGCGGCGAGCACGCAGCCCCGGCCGATCGTCACCCCACGGAGGACGGTCACCTTGGTGCCGAGCCAGCAGTCCGGACCGATCCGGACCGGCGTCTTCACGATGCCCTGATCCTTGATCGGAACGTTGATGTCCGAGTACACGTGGTCGAAGTCGCAGACGTAGACCCAGTCGGCCACGATCGTCGCCGCCCCGAACTCGATGTCCAGGTAGCAGTTGACGGTGTTGTCCTTGCCGAACACACACTTGTCGCCGACCCGCAGCGTCCCCTCGTGCGCCCGCAGCGCGTTGCCGCCGCCGATGTGCACCCACTTGCCGAGGACCAGCCGCCCGTAGCCCTTCCGCGCGTGCAGGTGGACGCGCGGCCCGAGGAACACAAACCCTTCGGTGACGATGTGCGGCTTGGTCACCTTGAGCCAGAAGAACCGCCAGTACCGGATCAGGTACCACGGTGTCCAGGCGCGGTTACGGACGACCCAGCGCAGCGACGCCAGCGTCAGAAACCGCGCCTGAGCAGGGCCGGAACGGTCAACAGAGCGCTTGAACACGTCGGTAACTTAGCGAACCGTCCTCCAGAACGCGTCGATGGTGGCCGCGTCGGTACCCGACGTATAGATCTCGCCGGACACCGCTTTGCCCGGGACGTCCCAGTAGATGTACCGGCCGTTGTCCGTCGCGCTGCGCCCGGTGATGAAGTTGCCCTGCCGGGCCTGCTTGTCATCGGTCCAGAACGTGTCGCCGTCGACGACGAGCGAGTCGTCGGAGAAGCCGGTTCGGGCTGACTGGGCGTACGAGTCGCGGTCGGCGAGCGTCTTGTAGCGAAGGAAGTAGATCTGGTACTGCGACCCGTAGATGCACTTCAGCGCCTCGGCGGCGTTGTTGCCCGCGGGGATCGAGGTCGTGATCACCTCGCACCGGTCGGCCTTCGCGGCCGCCCGTCGCGCGAACTCCCGCAGGTCGGGATCCTGGAACTGAATCAGCAGCGGCGGGTCGGACGGCGACGGCGACGCGGTCGGGGACGGCAGCGCCTGCGACGTCGTGGGATCCGGCTCCGGCTCTTCGCCGGACGAGAAAGCCCAGACGCCGAGCGAGACGACGATCACGAGCAGCACGACGACGCCGGCCACGATCCCCAGGATGAGACCGGTCTTGCTCTGCTTCGGCGGGGGCACCGCCGGGAACCCGGTGCCGTAGCCGGGCGTGCCGTAGCCGGCCGCCGGATACCCGGACGTCGGCGCACCGGGGTAACCCGGCGGATATCCCGAGGTCGGGTAGCCGGAGGTCGGCGCGCCGGGATAACCCGACGTCGGCTCCGGATAGCCGGAGGTCGGATAACCGGGCTGCTGGTACTCGTAGCCGGGCGGTAACGGACTGCCCGGCGGTGGGCTGCCCGGGGGCGGTTGCGGCTGGCCACTCGTCGGGTCGTACGTGGGCTGGTACCCACCCGGCTGGGCGTACGGATCTCCGTACCCCGCACCGTTCGGGTCGTAGCCGCCGGGCTGCTGCCACCCTTGCGGGTCCTGTGGATACGTCATCCCGCTCTCCTCCACCGGTCGCCGCACGCAGACGCTCGGCGCCGCCAGGGTAGGGGACAGCTGTGAATCCCATGCTTCGGGGTCCAAATGCTGACCCGATTCGCAGGTCGGAGTTCCTTACCCTCTCAACCCCTTCGTTCACTCATAAGTTTCCGTGGATACCTGGGAGCGGTGAGCTCGACATCCCATGCCGAACCACGGCAGCATCCCGGCACCACGTTCCCCGCAGACACCCGTCGCCTACGGCGTTGCCACGAACTGGACGTCCTCCGCTTCCTCGCCGCCGCGGCGGTGGTCGCGTTCCACTGGCTGTTCCGGTCGTCCACCGGCGGGAACCCGCTTGCCACGACCGGGTTCGAGGGTGTCGCCACGCTGTTCCGCTACGGCTACCTCGGTGTCGACGTCTTCTTCGTGATCAGCGGGTTCGTCATCCTGCGCAGCGCCTGGGGCCGGTCGCCGGGCACGTTCCTGCTCAACCGCGCCGGGCGCCTGTACCCGACGTTCTGGGTGGCGTGCACGCTCACCGCGGTCGTGGTGACGGTGCTGCCCGGTGACCGGTTCCCGGTCACGTTCGGGCAGTGGGCGGCGAATCTGACGATGGGCAGCGAGGCGTTCGGCGTGACGTACGTCGACGGTGTCTACTGGACGCTCCTCGTCGAGCTGGCGTTCTACGGGCTGGTCGCAGTCGGCACGGTCGTCGGGCTGACCGTGAACCGGGTGCTGGTCGGCGTCGGGGCGTGGCTCGCAGTGTCGTTCGTCCACCACGCCTGGCCGCTCTCGACCGGATGGTCGCGGGTCTTCGTCCCGGACTGGGCACCGTACTTCGCCGCGGGCGTCGGTTTCGCGCTGCTCGCCAAGGAGGGCCCCGGCGCGGACCTCGGCCGTCGCCAGCGGGCGGCCGCGCTCGTGCTGACCGTGGTGTCCTGCGCGTGGGCGATGGTGCTCGGGGTGGCGTTCGCCGACTCGCTGACCGCCAAGTACGGCGTGACGTTCTCGGGCGGCGTCGTCGTCGGGGTCCTCGCCGTGACGTTCGCCGCGTTCGCCGCGCTGGCGGCCGGTGTGACGGTGCCGGGCGCTGCGCGGGTCGCGATCCTCGGTGCGCTGACCTACCCGCTGTACCTGGTGCACGAGAACATCGGGTACACGCTGCTGACGATCGGCAACGTGCACCTCGGCCTCAACCGCTGGGTCGTGCTCGCGGTCGTCGCCGTCGCGGCGGTGGGACTGGCCTGGACGCTGCACCGCTACGTCGAAGAGCCGGGTAGCCGCCGGATCGGCCACTGGAGCCGGGCGCTCCAGGCGCGCCGCCGCAGGCACTCCCGGCGCGCGAGCCTGGTCCAGCTCTGGCGCGCGGGTTGGCGAGCCGCCCCGCCCGGCACGGCGATCCCCGCGACGACCGCCGCGGGCGCGGCGCTCGCGGTTCACTCCCGCAGAAGCGGGAGCGAGCCGCGCGAGAAGGTCGCCTACGCCGGCTTCACGCCGGTGACCAGGGCGTTGTAGAACAGCCCCTCCGGAACGACCTTGCTGAAGACGTCCTTGTCCAGCGCCGCGAGCCGCATCCAGCCCTTGTATGCGAACATCGCCCAGTTCCAGCCGAGACGCTCGCGCGGCACCGCGCACTCGAACGTCCGCACCGGCCACCCGAACCAGGACGCGGTCAGCTCCTCGGTCACCACGTTCACGTCGACGGCGCCGACCCGCTGGGCGAGCGCGCGAAGCTCGTCCGGCGCGAACGTGTGCAGGTCGACGACGGCTTCGAGTTCGGCGGCGCGGGACGACTCGTCCAGCTCCGCCTGCGGGCGCCGCCAGCCGGAGAGCGCAGGCAGCTTCGTGACGTTCGTCGTCGCGAACCAGGTCAGCTGCGACAGCTTGCGCGCCACGACGTCGCCGTACTTCGTCGGCTCACCGGCGAACACGAACCGGCCGCCGGGCTTGAGCACCCGCATGCACTCCTTGAGTGACAGCTCGACGTCCGGGATGTGGTGCAGCACCGCGTGCCCCACGACGAGGTCGAACGTCTCGTCCTCGTACGGGATCGACTCGGCGTCCGCGACCCGGCCGTCCACGTCCAGCCCGAGGTTCTTCGCGTTCCGGGTGGCGACCTCGACCATGCCGGGGCTGATGTCGGTCACCGAGCCGCGCTTGGCCAGGCCGGACTGCATGAGGTTGAGCAGGAAGAAGCCGGTGCCGGAGCCGAGTTCGAGCGCGTGATCGTACGGCTGCCCGTCGGTCGGCGCGACCGCCTCGAAGCGGTCGCGGGCGTACTGGATGCAGCGCTCGTCGTACGAGATCGACCACTTCTCGTCGTAGGTGCCCGCCTCCCAGTCGTGGTACAGGATGTTCGCCTGCTTGGGATCGTTGCGGGCCGCGGCGACCTCGTCCGGGGTGGCGGGCCGCTTCGCTGCCTGCGTCTTCAGGCGTGCCGAGGCCGCTGCCGCGACCTCGGTCATGCGTGCGGACGCCGAGGCCGCCGCGTTCTTCTTCCCGGACGCCGAAGCGCTCGCGCTCTTCTTCGCGGACGCCGTCCCCGCGGGCACCTTCGTCGCTGACGCCGAGGCGGCCGCGGTCTTCTTCGCGGACGTTGTCCCCGCGGGCACCTTCTTCGGGGCGACCTTCTTGGCGGCGACCTTCCGCACCGGCGCCTTCGCCGGCGTCTTGCCGGCGGCGGGTGGAGCGGGGTCTTCGGTCGGCATCCTCATGCTCCCTTGAATTCAGCCTTGCCCGGGCCGTTGGCCAGGAAAGACTCCATGCCGATCCGCTTGTCCTCGGTGGCGAACAACCCCGCGAACAGGTGGCTCTCCAGCCGCAGCCCGGACTCGAGGTCACCGTCCAGCCCGCCGTCGATCGCGGCCTTCGCGGCGCGCAGCGCGTACGCGGGCCCTTTCGCGAACCGCGACGCCCACTCCACGGCAGCGGTGTACACGTCGTCCGGTGCGACGACCTTGTCCACCAGCCCGATCGCCAGCGCCTCGGCGGCGTCCACGAACCGGCCGGAGTAAATCAGGTCCTTCGCCTTCGCCGGACCGACCAGCCGCGTCAGCCGCTGCGTCCCGCCCGCGCCGGGGATGATCCCGAGCAGGATCTCTGGCTGGCCGAGCTTCGCGTTGTCACCGCAGACCCGGAAGTCCGCGGTCAGCGCCAGCTCGCACCCGCCGCCGAGCGCGTACCCGGTGATCGCGGCGATCACCGGCTTCGGGATCCGCGCGACCGCGGTGAGCGACCCGGTCAGCGCTTCCGCACGCGCCACCATCTGCACGTAGTCGGTGTCCGCGAACTCCTTGATGTCCGCGCCCGCGGCGAACACCTTCGGCCCGCCGTACAGCACCACCGCCCGGACGTCGTCCCGGCTGCTCGCCTCCTCAGCGACCGCGCGCAGCTCGCCCTGGACCTGGGTGTTGAGCGCGTTCATCGGCGGCCGGGTGAGCCGGATCGTGCCGACCCCCTCCGCCACGTCGAGCGTCACGAACTCACTGGTCATCCGCTCCGACCACCCTTCTCCGGACGGCCGGACCGCCCGGCCTCGACGCCGTTGGCGGCAGCCTACCGGCGGGTAGTCGCGCCGCGCGGCGCCGGGCTCAGGCAGTGAGCGACAGCACCGACACGCTGTCGGACTCGCGGTTGGTCACCCAGCCGGTACGTCCGTCCGGTGACACCACGATGACGTACGGATCGGCGCCGACCTTGACCGACGCCGTCCGTTTCAGCGTCTTGGTGTCGACGACGGTGATCGTGTCGTCGCTGGTCGCGGCGAAGTACGCGTGCCGGCCGTCGGCCGAGATCGTGACGCAGCGCGGGTTACCGCCGACCGGGACCGTGCCAACCGTCCTTCGCTTCTCCAAGTCCACGACGGACGACGTGTTGACGTCGTAGTTCGCGGTGAACGCCCGGGTGCCGTCCGGCGTCACGGCGACGCTGTGCGGGCTCTTGCCGACCGGGATCGTCGCGGTGATCGCGGTGTTCCTGGTGTCGACGACCGTGAGCAGGTTGGACTCGTGGTTGGCAAGATAGGCCGTGTTACCACCGTCCGGGGAGAAAGCCACCCAGTGCGGCGCCGGCTGCACCGCCAGCCGCATCACCATCTGGTTGATCGTCGTGTCGATGACCAGCACCAGGTTGCGGTCGTGATCGGGGACGTAGAGCAGCACCCCGTCCGGTGAGACGGCCAGCGCGTACGGGTGCGCGTCCTCGCCCTCGTCCTCGATCGGGATCCGGGTCACGACCGACCGTTTCGCGGTGTCGACGACCACGACCGCGTTGCCGCCGCCCTCGGCGTTGTGCGTGGAGACGTAGAGGCGGTCGCCCTTCGGGCTCATCGCGAGGTACTGCGGCTGGTCCCGGGTCGCGATCGTCGCTACGACGCGGCGGTCTTCGGTGTCGATCACCGAGACGTTCCGGGCGTCGCTGTTCGCGACGTACACCCGGCGTCCGTCCGGAGCGAACACGAGGCCCTGCGGGCCGTTGCCGACCTGCACGGTTCCGACGATGCTCGGCTTCCCGATGCTCGCCGGGTTGCTCGGTGGTGGCGACGACGCCGGACCGGTCGCCGACGGTGCGGCGCCGGGCGACGTCCCGGGTGGGTCGTCGTTGCGACTGACCAGCCAGGTGACGACGCCCGAGACGACCAGCGCGAGCGCCAGCAGTCCGCCGAGCAGCGCGCGTAACCGGGTCCGGTCGCGCGGTACCGGCGGCTCGGGATCCCGGCGATGGCTGGCCAGGGTCGGGGGTGTGTACCGCTCCGGCGCCGGACGGGGCCGTCGCGGGGCGTCGCCGCCGGAGCGGTCCGGCGGCGTGCGGGGCGTGGCGGGTGGCAGCTCTGCCGGTGGCGGCCGCAGCACGAGCGCATGCCCGAGGCTCGGCGGAACCTCCGCCGACCGATCGCCGCTCTCGCCGCCCCACCCGTCCCCGCCGATGCCACCAGGCCGGTCGGTCCCGGCGGAGTCGGAACCCGCCGGCGGAGGTCCACCGTCCCGGGTCGTGGGCCCGGCACCCCACGCTGCGGCGGGCGAACGCGGCGCCACGCCGGGATCCGACGCCACCCCGCCGGTCACAGGCCCACCCGTCACGGGCTCCCCGGCCACCGGCCCACCCGTCACCGGCCCACCCGTCGCGGGCTCGCCCGTCACAAGTCCGCCCGTCATGGGCTCTCCGGTCACCGGGCTGCCGGTCACCGGGCTGCCGGTCACCGGGGGGCCGGTCACCGGGGGGCCGGTCACCGGGGGGCCGGTCACCGGGGGGCCGGTCACCGGGGGGCCGGTCACCGGGGGGCCGAAGACCGGCGCGCGGCCGGGGCCCGCGGGCCAGCCGTTCAGCGGCCGGCCAGGCGGCGGCCCAGCGGCGGCCGGGCCAGCGGCGGCCGGGCCAGCGGCGGCCGGGCCAGCGCCAACCTGCCCGACGGCGGCCGGGCCGGCCGCGATCGGGGCGGCGGGGGCGGGATCTGTCGGAGTGGCGGGGGGCGGGGAGTCGCGTGACACGGTCGGGCTCTCGTCGACCGGCTCGCCCGCGTACCGGTCGAGCACGCCCGCGATCCGGCCCGGCGGCTGCTCGGCGAGCCGGAACGGGGCTTCGGCGCTCAGCCCGAACGCGTCCCGGAGCTGCCCCACCAGCGCACCGCAGCTCGACGGCCGCGCACCGGGCCGCTTCGCCATCGCCGAGAGCAGCACCGCGTCCGCGGCGGCAGGCAGATCCGGCGCCGCGGACGTGAGCGTCGGCGGGGGCGTCGAGATGTGCGCCCACATCATCGCCACGTAGTCGTTCCGCGCGAACGGCGGCGCCCCCGACAGCACGTGGTAGAGCACGCACCCCAGCGAGTACACGTCGGCGCGGTGGTCGACCGGCTGGTTCGCGATCTGCTCCGGCGCGACGTAGGCGATCGTGCCGAGGAACTGTCCTGCGGTGGTGAGGCCGGTGACGTCGGCGCTGCGCTTGGTCAGCCCGAAGTCGGTGAGGTACACGTGCCGCGCGGCGAGGTTCATGCCGTTCGCGTCGTCGGAACCGGTAAGCAGGATGTTGCCCGGCTTCACGTCCCGGTGCACGAGCCGGTGGGCGTGCGCCGCGTCCAGCGCCGCGGCGACCGCGGTGAAGATCGTGACGGTCTCGGTGGGCGTCAGCCGCCGACGCCGCTTCAGGACGGCGTCCAGGTCCTCGCCGTCCACGAAGCGCATGACCGTGTAGAGCATCCCGTCGATCTCCCCGGCCTGGTAGATCGGGAGGACGTTCGGGTGGTCCAGGGAGGCCGCCAGCTCGCTCTCGCGGGTGAACCGGGCCCGGAACGTGGGGTCGGACGCCAGCTCCGGTGCGATGAGCTTCAGCGCGACCGGCCGTCCGAGGCGGCGGTCGCGTGCCTTGTAGACGACCGCCATGCCGCCCCTGGCGACAAACGACTCCACGCTGTATCCGTCGACGTCCTCGCCGATGTCGAGGACCATCTGGTCGTGTCGGCCCATGGCTCAACCGCCACCGGACGGTAAGCGGCCAGTAGCGAACGCGGTGGTGCGAGCGGGACTCACCGGAAGGCCCCCGACGAGCGACGACAGGACTACCTACCGTCCACTCTAGGCCGGGACCGGCCGTACCGCGTTGCCTATTTTGTCGGATTCCCGGCAGCTCTGGCGGTGTAGCGGCCGTCCCGCTGGTCGAGCCGCAGCCGCAGGCCGAACGTCTCGGACAGCGTCTCGGCGGTCAGCGCCTCGGCCAGCGGTCCGGAGGCGACAACCGCTCCCTGCCGCAGCAGCAGCGCGTGCGTCATACCCGGCGGGATCTCCTCGACGTGGTGCGTGACCAGCACCAGCGCCGGTGCCGCCGGGTCGCTCGCCAGCGTCGACAGGCGACGGACGAGGTCCTCGCGGCCACCGAGGTCGAGCCCCGCCGCCGGCTCGTCGAGCATCAGAATCTCGGGGTCGGTCATCAGCGCCCTGGCGATCTGGACGCGCTTGCGCTCGCCCTCGCTCAGCGTGCCGTAGAGCCGGGCGGCCAGGTGCTCGACGCCGAACTGCGCCAGCAACGCACCGCCGCGCGTGGCGTCCACCGCGTCGTACTCTTCGGTGAAGCGGCCGACCACCGCGTACGCGGCCGTCAGCACGACGTCCGCGACGGTCTCGTCGGCCGGGATGCGCTCGGCCAGCGACGCGGACGACAGGCCGATCCGTGGACGCAGTTCGAACACGTCCACCTTGCCGAGCTGCTCACCGAGGATCGCCACGCGCCCCCGGGTCGGGTGCAGGCGGGCCGCAGCCACCGACAGCAGCGTGGTCTTCCCGGCGCCGTTCGGGCCGAGGATCACCCAGCGCTCGTCCTCGTGCACCTGCCAGTCGACCTCGGCCAGCAGGTCGTTGCCGCTGCGGGAGACGGTGACCCCGGCGAGGTCGAGGACGGCGTCCGGATCAGGCTCCGGGTAGGTGCGCGGAGCCGGGGCGGCGGCAGCAGCAGCGGCAGCAGGCCGGGGGAGCGCCGACGCCGGCACCACCGAGACCCCGGACGTCACGGAGAAGATCGGCGACACGGACGTCGGCGGAACCGCCGCGCGGCCGACGACTCGGTTCGGATCCGCAGAACTGTTCGAACGGGAAGCGGCAGGCACGCACCCATCCAACAACACCGGGGCCAGCGCCGGACGCCCTCCCCCACCCGGCACGCCGTCGGTACCGCGGAGAACCACACATCGAGGGAGCACTAGTTACGTTTGTCAGACCCGCCCCCTAATCTGTGCACATCCGGCTTGTTGGGGGGCACGATGAGCGAAACGACGGCCGACCCGGACGGACCCTGGCCGGGCCACCCGTTCCCGCTGGGGGCCACCTGGGACGGCGACGGCGTGAACTTCGCGCTGTGGAGCCCGCACGCGGTCGGCGTCGATCTGTGCCTGTTCGACGAGGCGGGCAACGAGCGGCGGCTGATGCTCGAGGAGAGCACGTACCACGTCTGGCACGGGTACGTGCCGAACGCGGGCCCTGGCCAGCGGTACGGCTACCGCGTCCACGGGCCCTGGAACCCGATCGCCGGCCATCGTTTCAACCCGGCCAAGCTGCTGATGGACCCGTACGCCCGCGCGTACTCCGGCCAGGTCACCTACGACCAGGCGCTGTACGGCCACGCGGGCGACTCGTCCCGCGGCTGGCCCGACCCGCGCGACTCGGCGCCCTACACGCTGCGCTCGGTCGTGCTCGCGCGGTCGACCGGCCTCTCCCACACCAGGCCCCGGGTGCCCTGGGAAGACACCGTCATCTACGAGCTGCACGTCCGCGGCTTCACGATGCGTCACCCCGACGTGCCCGACCACCTGCGCGGCACCTACTCCGGCCTCGCCCACCCGGCGGTCATCGACCATCTGGTGAAGCTCGGGGTCACCTCGGTCGAGCTGCTGCCGGTGCATCACATGGTCACCGAGCCCACGATCGCCGCCCGGGGCCTGCCCAACTACTGGGGCTACAACACGCTCGGCTACTTCGCGCCGGACTCCCGCTTCTCGTCCCGCGGCGACGCCGGCGGTCAGGTCGAGGAGTTCCGCGACATGGTGGCCGCGCTGCACGCGGCCGGTATCGAGGTCATCCTCGACGTCGTCTACAACCACACCGCGGAGGGCGGCGGCGACGGGCCGACGCTGAGCTTCCGCGGCATCGACAACCGCGGCTACTACCGGCTCGACCCGTCGGACGGCAGCCGCTACGTGGACTACACCGGCTGCGGCAACACGTTGGACGCCCGGCAGCCCGCCGTGCTGCAGATGCTGATGGACTCGCTGCGCTACTGGGCGCTCGACCTCGGCGTCGACGGGTTCCGCTTCGACCTCGCGTCCGCGCTGGCCCGGTCCATGCACGACGTCGACCAGCTGTCCGCGTTCATGGCGGTCATCCACCAGGACCCGGTGGTCAACCAGCTCAAGCTCATCGCCGAGCCGTGGGACGTCGGCGCCGGCGGCTACCAGGTGGGCAACTTCCCGCCACTGTGGACGGAGTGGAACGGCCGCTACCGAGACTCCGTTCGTGACCTCTGGCGGGGCGGCATCCGGGGCCTCGGCGAGCTGGGCTACCGGCTCTCCGGCTCGTCCGATCTGTACCAGGACGACGGCAGGCGCCCGTTCGCGTCGATCAACTTCCTCACCGCGCACGACGGTTTCACGATGCGCGACCTGTTCACGTACAACCACAAGCACAACGACGCCAACCTCGAGCAGAACCGGGACGGCACCGACGACAACCGCTCCTGGAACTGCGGCGTCGAGGGTGAGACCGACGACGGCGCGGTGATCGCGCTGCGCAACCGCCAGATCCGCAACGCGCTGGCCACGCTGGTGCTGTCCGCGGGGGTGCCGATGATCACGGCCGGCGACGAGATGCGGCGAACCCAGGGCGGCAACAACAACGCGTACTGCCAGGACAACGAGGTGTCCTGGGTGGACTGGAAGCTGACGCCGGAGGACGAGAGCCTGCTCGCGTTCACGTCGCGGCTGCTCGAACTCCGCTCGAAGGCACCGGTGTTCCGCCAGCGGTCGTTCTTCGTGGGCGCGCCGACCGACGTCGAGAGCCCGGTGAGCGACCTGTGCTGGTTCCGGCCGGACGGCGGGCTGATGAGCCCGGATGACTGGAACCGGCACGATGCCCGGACGCTCGGGATGTTCCTCAACGGCGAACAGATCCGGAACCGGACGCTACGCGGCGAGCGGATCGTCGACGACTCGTACCTGCTGTGGGTGCACGCCGCCGATGGTGACCTCGAAGTACGGTTGCCCGGCCCGCCGTGGGCCGAGCGCTACCAGGTGGTGTTCGACACGGCCCGCCCGGATCTGCCGGACGGTGGCGAGACGCTGGACGGTGGCACGGCCCGCCCGCTGTCCGCCTGGTCCACGGTCCTGCTCCGGGTAGCGCGGCCCTAGCCGGGCGGCGGCCCTAGCCGGTGCTGGCCGACCCGAGAGCCACGCCGATGACGAAGATCAGGAACAGGATCCCCACACCGACGAGTAACCAGAGCGAGGCCGCGCGCCCGAAGATGCCGCGGTTCCGGTCGGTGATCTCCCGGTACCCGTCGGCGGTGTTGCCCGGAGGCGGTTCCTGCAGCGAGACCCGGCGAGGCCCCCGGCCGAGGCCGCCCATGAAGCCACCGAGCCCGCTCGGGGGGCCGGCGTCGATCCTCGTGTCGTCCAGATCGGGAGCAGGCGCCGGGCCGCCGACGCTCTCCAGCTGGGAGAAGATCGTCGCTTCCTTGCGGCGCAGCACCGACAGCTCCCGGGAGAGCGACCACAGCCGGCCGAACGCGTGCCAGGCGGCGATCGCGACGATCGGCAGCGCCACCACCGTCAGCGCGCTGAACAGCATGCCGACGCCGGTCTCGTCGGAGGCGAACGACACCGCGGCGAGACCGGCCACGACGATCAGCCCGACGAACGCCAGCCCGAACCCGAGCAGCCCGAAGACGTCGATCGCCTGACGCATCCGGCTCTTCGCCTGGTCGATGCGCGTGTGGACGACTCGGAGTTCGTCCTCGAGGCTCGACAGTCCCCGCCCGTCGTCCGAGCGGTCCGCCACGGGTTCTCCTGCATCCGTGGCGGACCGACCGGCACCGCCTGCATACGCCATGCGTGAATTATGGGCCAGAACCCATCTAGGCGGTCGTCACTAGGCCCAGCTCGACCGGATCGGTGAGCAACTCGTGGTGCGGGAGTACACGCACCGTGTACCCGAACGGCCCGGCCTGCTCCAGCGGGATATCCGCCTCGTACCGGTAGGTGTCACCCCCGTTGCCCAGCGGACGCATCGGCACCGTGTGAACGTCGTGCAGGACGTCGTCCAGATCGACCGTGCCGTAGCAGGCCTGCACCGAGACCGCGTCCGGCGTCAGACCGCCGAGGTTGACCTCGGCACGGACGTTGACGGTCGCACCCAGCTCGGGCGTGTCGCCGATGCCCGACGACTCGACGTGCGCCACCTTGACGCCGTTCCAGTGCTCGGCGACCCGGCCGCGCCATTCGGCCAGCCGGCGCGCACCGGCGAAGTCGTCGGCGAGCACCTTGGCCGAGCTCCGCGCCGCCGGGGCATAGAGCCGCTCCACGTAGTCGCTGACCATCCGGGTGGCGGTCAGCTTCGGCCCGAGCGAGCTGAGCGTGTGCCGGACCATCTCCAGCCAGCGCGCCGGGATCCCGTCCTCGCCACGGTCGTAGAACAGCGTCCGGACGTGGGTGCTGAGCAGGTCGTAGAAGGCCGCGGCCTCCAGGTCGTCCCGCCGGTCGGGGTCGATGACGCCGTCCGCGGTGGGGATCGCCCAGCCGTTCTCGCCGTCATACATCTCGTCCCACCATCCATCCCGGATGGACAGGTTGAGCCCGCCGTTGAGCGACGCCTTCATGCCGGACGTCCCGCACGCCTCCAGCGGGCGCAACGGGTTGTTGAGCCAGACGTCGCAACCCCAGTAGAGGTACCGGGCCATGCCGATGTCGTAGTCCGGCAGGAACACGATCCGGTTGCGGACGGCCGGGTCGTCGGTGAACCGCACCATCTGCTGGATCAGCATCTTGCCGCCCTCGTCGGCCGGGTGGCTCTTCCCTGCGATGACGATCTGCAGCGGACGCTCGGCGTCCAGCAGCAGCGAGCGCAGCCGGTCGGGGTCCCGCAGCATCAGCGTCAGCCGCTTGTACGAGGGCACCCGCCGGGCGAACCCGATCGTGAGGACGTCCGGGTCGAACACCGAGTCGACCCAGCCGAGCTCGGCGTCGGTGTGCCCGCGGCGCAGCGACGACTCGCGCAACCGGCGGCGGACCTCGCCGACCAGCTTCGCGCGGAGCGTCCGCCGGGTCTGCCAGAGCTGTTCGCCGGGCACCTGGCCGATCGACGCCCACAGGTCGTCGTTGACCTGGCCGGCGCCGAGCGCCGCGGTCTCCCGCGCCACCCAGGTCGGCGCGTGGACGCCGTTGGTGACCGAGGTGATCGGCACCTCGTTGGACTCGAACCCGGGCCAGAGGCCGTTGAACATGTGCCTGCTGACGTCGCCGTGCAGCATGCTGACGCCGTTGGCCCGCTGGCCCAGGCGCAGACCCATGTGGGCCATGTTGAACACGCCGGGGTCGTCCTCGGCGCCGAGCGCGAGCAGGCGGTCGATCGGGATTCCCGGAACGTCGGCGAGCACGCCGGCGCCGAACACGTGCGCGATCAGGTCCCGCGAGAAACGGTCGATGCCCGCGGGCACCGGCGTGTGGGTGGTGAACACCGTTCCCGCACGGACCGCGTGCAGCGCCTGGTCGAACGTCAGTCCACTGCCCTGGACGAGCTCCCGGATCCGCTCCACGCCGAGGAAACCGGCGTGTCCCTCGTTGGTGTGGAACACCTCCGGGGCGGCCTCGCCGGTCTGCGCCGCGTACGCGCGCAGCGCACGCACACCGCCGACGCCCAGCAGGATCTCCTGGAGCAGCCGGTGGTCGGCTCCGCCGCCGTACAGGCGGTCGGTGACGTGCCGCTCGGTCGGGCCGTTGTCCTCGATGTCGGAGTCGAGCAGCAGCAGCGGAACCCGGCCGACCTGCGCCTTCCAGACGTGGGCGTGCAGCACCCGGTTCTCCGGCAGGTTCACCGAGATCCGTAGCGGCGAACCGTCGGCGTCGGCGAGCCGCTGGAGCGGCAGGCCGTGCGGGTCGAGCGGCGGGTAGTGCTCGGCTTGCCAGCCGTCCGCGGTGAGCGACTGGCTGAAGTATCCGGATCGATACAGTAGACCGACGCCGACGATCGGCGCGCCGAGGTCGCTGGCGGCTTTGAGATGGTCGCCGGCCAGGATGCCGAGGCCACCGGAGTACTGCGGCAGCACCTCGGTGATGCCGAACTCCGGCGAGAAGTAGGCGATCGAGGCGGGCAGCGGCTGGCCGGAGTCGGCACCCGCCTGCGCCTGCTCCTGGTACCACCGGGGCTCGGTGAGGTAACGCTGCAGCTCGGCGTGGGACGCGTTCAGGCGCGCCAGGAAGTCACCGTCGGCGGCCAGGGCCTCCAGCCGCTGGCCGGATACCTCGCCCAGCAGCCGCACCGGATCCTGCCGGACCTGCTCCCAGACCTTCGGGTCCACGGAGGCGAACAGGTCGACCGTAGGCGGGTTCCAGGACCACCTCAGGTTCATCACGAGTTCGCCGAGCGGGGCCAGTGGTTCGGGCAACTTGGCCCGCACGGTAAAACGACGTAGGGCTCTCACGGGGCGCACCCTACCGACGCTGGGGTTGGTTCCCGTGTCACGGGCGCGAACATTGCCTCCGTGTCCCGCAAGTATTTTCAGCCCGGGGCGGCTATACCTCCACGGGGACTCCACGGCATCGTGCACAGGGGACCCCGCGGCTGGGAGAGCGCCCAGACCGTCACCGCGACCGTCCCTCTGACTCGATACGGTAGGCCTTGATGACCGGACGCTTCGCGATCGAAGACATCACCCCAGTTGTGTCCGCTGGTCTGTATCCAGCGCGCGCCGTCGTGGGTGAACTCATGCCCGTCTCCGCCACGGTCTTCCGCGAGGGCCACGACGCGGTCGGAGCCAACGTGGTGTGGACTGCCCCGGACGGGCGGCGAACACCGTTCACTCCCATGGTCAAGGGTGAGAACGACCGATGGCACGCCTCGGTCGTCGCCGACACGCCGGGGCGGTGGACGTTCGTCGTCGAGGCATGGGGTGACCCCTACGCGACCTGGCACCACGCGGTGGAGGTCAAGACCGCCGTCGGCCAGTCCGCGGTGGAGCTGGCCAACGACCTCGAGACCGGCGCCAGGCTGCTGCTCAAGGCCGGCCGGTTCGCGCCCCGCCAGCGGCGGGACGAACTGTTCGAGGCCGCCGCGGCGCTCCGCGACACCACCCGGCCGCTGGCCGAGCGAATCGGACCCGCACTGGACCTCGGTCCGGCCATGGCCGAGCGGCCGGTGCGTGACCTGGTGACCCGGTCACCCGCGTTCAGCGTGTGGGTCGACAGGGAGCGGGCCCTCTACGGCTCCTGGTACGAGTTCTTCCCGCGGTCGGAGGGCTCGGTCGTCCCCGAGCCCGGCTCGGACGCCGTCAGCCCGCCGGTGCACGGCACGTTCCGCACCGCCGCGCGCCGGCTGCCCGCGATCGCCGACATGAACTTCGACGTCGTCTACCTGCCGCCGATCCACCCGATCGGCCGGGTCAACCGCAAGGGCAAGAACAACACGCTCACGCCGGGCCCGGACGACGTCGGCTCGCCGTGGGCGATCGGCGCGGAGGAGGGCGGCCACGACGCGATCCACCCGCAGCTAGGGACGTTCGACGACTTCGACGCGTTCGTCGCACGCACCCACGAGCTGGGCATGGAGGTCGCGCTCGACCTCGCCCTGCAGTGCGCGCCGGACCACCCGTGGGTCGCCGCGCACCCGGAGTGGTTCACGACGCTGCCGGACGGCACGATCGCCTACGCCGAGAACCCGCCGAAGAAGTACCAGGACATCTATCCGCTGAACTTCGACAACGACCGCAACGGCATCTACGCGGAGATGCTCCGTGTCGTGCAGGTGTGGATCGACCACGGCGTGAAGATCTTCCGGGTCGACAACCCGCACACGAAGCCGACGGACTTCTGGCACTGGCTGATCTGGGAGGTCAAGAAGACCCACCCGGACGTCATCTTCCTGGCCGAGGCGTTCACCCGGCCGGCGATGATGCACCACCTGGCCCAGATCGGCTTCACCCAGTCCTACACGTACTTCACGTGGCGTACGGCCAAGTGGGAGCTGGAGCAGTACGGCCGTGAGCTGGTCGAAGCCGGCCACTACATGCGGCCGAACTTCTTCGTGAACACCCCGGACATCCTGCACGCCTCGCTGCAGTACGGCGGGCCTGCGATGTTCGCGATCCGTGCGGTGCTCGCCAGCATGATGTCGCCGACCTGGGGCGTCTACTCGGGGTACGAGCTCTACGAGCACGTCGCGGTGCGGCCTGGCTCGGAGGAGTACCTAGATTCTGAGAAGTACCAGCTCCGTCCGCGGGACTGGAAGCAGGCGGAGGCCGAAGGGCGTACGCTAGCGCCGTTCTTGGGCAGGCTCAACGAGCTGCGCCGCGCCCACCCCGCGCTGCAGCGGCTCCGTAACCTCCGGTTCCACCATGTCGACAACGACGCCCTGATCTGTTTCTCCAAGCGATTGGAGACCCCTGAGAAGGGGGCGGACACCGTGTTGGTGGTGTGCACACTCGACCCGCACAACACCCACTGGGGCAACACCGCGCTCGACATGCCCGCACTCGGGTTCGACTGGCATGACCGGTTCCGGGTAGTCGACGAGCTCACCGGGGCAAGCTTCGACTGGGGTCAGCACAACGCCGTTCGGCTCGACCCCTATCAGCAGGTCGCCCACATCTTCTCGATCCACCGCCAGACGTCCTGAGGGCGCACATGACCATTTCCCTGCCTCACCCGCCGAGACTCCGCGCCCACACCCTGGAGCGCACCGTCGAAGACGCCGCCGCGCACCCGCACACGGCAGACGGGCATCTCGTCGAACCTCAGTCCGAAAGCTTCAAGCACGCGCGCAAGATGCCGCTGGACCCCGAGTGGTACAAGCGTGCGGTCTTCTACGAGGTGCTGGTCCGGGCGTTCTACGACTCGTCCGGCGACGGCACCGGCGATCTGGCCGGCCTGACCGCGAAGCTCGACTACCTGGCCTGGCTGGGCGTCGACTGCCTCTGGCTGCCGCCGTTCTACGACTCGCCGCTGCGCGACGGCGGGTACGACATCGCCGACTTCCGCGCGGTGCTGCCGGAGTTCGGCACGGTCGAGGACTTCGTGACGCTGCTGGACGAGGCGCACAAGCGCGGGATCCGGGTGATCACCGACCTGGTCATGAACCACACATCGGACCAGCACCTGTGGTTCCAGGAGTCGCGACGGGACCCGACCGGTCCGTACGGCGACTTCTACGTGTGGAGCGACGACGACTCGAAGTACGCCGACGCGCGGATCATCTTCATCGACACCGAGTCGTCGAACTGGACGTACGACCCGGTGCGCGGGCAGTTCTTCTGGCACCGGTTCTTCAGCCACCAGCCCGACCTGAACTTCGAGAACCCCGAGGTCCAGGACGCGATGCTCGACGTCCTGCGGTTCTGGCTGGATCTCGGGATCGACGGTTTCCGGCTGGACGCGGTGCCCTACCTCTTCGAAGAGGAGGGCACCAACTGCGAGAACCTGCCGCGGACGCACGAGTTCCTCAAGCGGTGCCGCAAGGTCGTCGAGGACGAGTACCCGGGCCGCGTCCTGCTGGCGGAGGCGAACCAGTGGCCCGCCGACGTGGTCGAGTACTTCGGCGACCCGACCGTCGGTGGCGACGAGTGCCACATGGCGTTCCACTTTCCGCTGATGCCGCGCATCTTCATGGCGGTCCGCCGCCAGTCCCGCTTCCCGATCTCGGAGATCCTGGCCCAGACGCCGGACATTCCCGAGGGCGCCCAGTGGGGCATCTTCCTGCGGAACCACGACGAGCTGACGCTCGAGATGGTCACCGACGAAGAGCGCGACTACATGTACACCGAGTACGCCAAGGACCCGCGGATGCGGGCGAACGTCGGCATCCGCCGACGGCTGGCGCCGCTGCTGGACAACGACCGGAACCAGATCGAGCTGTTCACCGCGCTGCTGCTCTCGCTGCCCGGCTCGCCGGTGCTGTACTACGGCGACGAGATCGGGATGGGCGACAACATCTGGCTCGGTGACCGGGACGGCGTCCGCACGCCGATGCAGTGGACGCCGGACCGCAACGCGGGCTTCTCGGTCTGCGACCCGGGCCGGATCTACCTGCCGGTGATCATGGACCCGATCTACGGCTACCAGGTCACGAACGTCGAGGCGCAGCTCGGCGCCAGCGCGTCGCTGCTGCACTGGACCCGCCGGATGATCGAAATCCGTCAGCAGCACCAAGCGTTCCCGTTGGGCAGCTTTACCGACCTCGGCGGATCAAACCCGACAGTCCTGGCCTACGTCCGTGAATACGTGGGGCCAGAGGGGGAACACGACATAGTGATATGTGTAAACAACCTGTCGCGGTTCCCCCAGCCGGTCGAGCTCGACCTCGGGCGGTTCCGCGGCTGCACGCCGGTGGAGCTCACCGGTCGGGTGCACTTCCCGCCGATCGGCGAGTTGCCGTATCTGCTGACCCTGCCAGGTCACGGCTTTTACTGGTTCCAGCTCACGCCGCACGACGATCGCGGATAGGCGGGCCGATGTTTCCACCGAGTGCGCGGACTACCGGGAACCGCACGCCGGACGTCCTCGACGGGCGTCCGGCGACCTCGGGAGGTGTCGGATGACAACGATGGTCACGCATGCCGAGGCCCTTACCGGGCTGCTCGCCTCGTGGCTGCCCAGACAGCGCTGGTTCGGCGACAAGCAGAGCGCGATCGACGACGTCCAGGTGGTCAAGGCCGACGTCTGGTACGACGATCTCGCGGCCGGCGGGCCCCGCCTCGAGCACGTGGTGGTCGGGGTCGCGTCCGGCGGGCGGGTCGAGCGCTACCAGCTGCTCGTCGGCCTGCGCCGGGAGCTGCCGGAGCGGCTCGACTACGCCCGGATCGGCGAGGTCGAACACGCGCTGTGGGCGTACGACGCGGCGCACGACTTCGAGCTGACCGGTCAGGTCCGCGATCTGATCGCGGCGAACGCGGACGTCGACGGCGTGCGGTTCCGGCACGAGCCCGGAGCCGTGATCCGAACCGGCCTGCCCAGCCGGCCGATCTCCGCCGAGCAGAGCAACACCTCGATCGTGTTCGGCGACGAATACATTCTGAAGCTGTTCCGGAAGCTCGACCGCGGCGTCAGCCCGGACCTCGAGCTGCACCGGGCGCTGCGCAGCGTCGGCAGCGAGCACATCGCCGACCTCTACGGCGCGATCGAGGGGGACCTGCAGGACGCGCCGGTCACCTACGGCCTGCTGCAGAGGTTCTTCGCCAACTGCGCCGATGGCTGGGCGATGGCCACCACCTCGGTGCGTGACCTGATCAACGAGCCCGATACCCCCCTCGACGAGCTGGGCAGCGACTTCTCGACCGAGGCCTGCCGGCTCGGCCAGGCGGTCGCCGCGGTCCACGCCGACCTCGTGACGGCGCTGGGCACCGAGGTCGTCCCGGTCGACCGCCTGGACAGCGTCGTCGCCGGGATGAACGCCCGGTTGGACGCCGTGCTGCGCCGCGTCGGCGGACTGGCGCCGTTCGAGCCGGGCATCCGCCGGGTGTTCGCCCAGGTGGCCAGCCACGGTGAGCCGGTCATCGTCCAGCGGATCCACGGGGACCTGCACCTCGGTCAGGTGCTCCGGACGCTGACCCACTGGGTGCTGATCGACTTCGAGGGCGAGCCGGCCAGGCCGCTGCCCGAGCGGGTCGCGAAGATGTCGCCGC
Organism: Cryptosporangium aurantiacum; assembly: GCF_900143005.1. Lineage (NCBI taxonomy): Bacteria > Bacillati > Actinomycetota > Actinomycetes > Cryptosporangiales > Cryptosporangiaceae > Cryptosporangium > Cryptosporangium aurantiacum. Next base: position 195,466 of record NZ_FRCS01000001.1, on the reverse strand, counting down.
TGCGTGACGTCGCCGGGATGCTCCGCTCGTTCGACTACGCCGCCCACCACCTGCTGGTCGGCAACGTCGAGGCGGACGAGATCAGCCCGGCCGCCGACGAACGTGTGGTCGAGTGGGCCGACCGGAACCGGGCAGCGTTCATCGAGGGGTACTCGAAGGACGGCGTCACGCTCGCCGACCCGGAGGCCAACCCGGTTCTGCTCCGCGCGCTCGAGCTGGACAAGGCCGTCTACGAGGTGGCCTACGAGTACGACAACCGGCCCGGCTGGGTCGACATCCCCCTGCGATCGATCGCACGCCTCGCTACCTGACCGACCACCCCTCGCCCCCGTGCAGGTCCCGGCCTGCATGGTGGGCCGCCACACGGGAAATCAAGGTGCCATGAGCATTCACCCGGAGACCGCCCACCCGGAGACGTCCGTGAACCGGATCGAGCTGGACCGGCTGGTCCGCGGCGAACACCACAACCCGCACGGGATCCTCGGCGTGCATCGCCTGGAGAACGGCGGCTGGGTGGTGCGGACGTTGCGACCGGAGGCCGCGGCCGTCACGCTGCTGACCGGGGACGAGCGCCGGGAGATGACCCGGGTCCACGACGGCGGGGTGTTCGCCGTCGACTTCACCGAGCAACCCGGTGACTACCGGCTCGAGGTCCGTTACGAGCATGGCGCCGGGCACGGAACGCACACCGCGGACGACCCGTACCGGTGGCTGCCGACGCTCGGCGAGGTCGACCTGCACCTGATCGGCGAGGGCAGGCACGAGCGCCTCTGGGAGGCGCTCGGCGCCCACGTGCGGCACTACGGCACGCCGGCCGGTCCGGTCACCGGCGTCAGCTTCGCGGTGTGGGCACCGAACGCCCGCGGCGTCCGGGTGACCGGCGACTTCTCGTTCTGGGACGGCCGCGCGCTACCGATGCGCTCGATGGGCTCCAGCGGCGTCTGGGAGCTGTTCGTGCCCGACGTCAAGGTCGGGGCCCGGTACAAGTACCAGATCCTCGGCCCGGACGGGCACTGGCGGGAGAAGGCCGACCCGATGGCTTTCGCCACCGAGGTCCCCCCGGCGACGGCGAGCGTCGTCACCCAGTCGACGTTCGAATGGTCGGACGCCGAGTGGGTCACCGAGCGGGACCGGGGCGGCTGGCACGCCAAGCCGGTGAGCGTCTACGAGGTGCACCTGGGCTCGTGGAAGCAGGGCCTGTCCTACCGGCAGCTCGCCGACGAGCTGGTCGCGTACGTGACCGAGCTCGGCTTCACGCACGTCGAGTTCCTGCCGGTGGCCGAGCACCCGTTCGGCGGCTCCTGGGGTTACCAGGTCACCGGGTACTACGCGCCGACGTCCCGGTTCGGGCTCCCGGACGACTTCCGCTACCTGGTCGACAGGCTGCACAACGCCGGCATCGGCGTGATCGTCGACTGGGTGCCCGCCCACTTCCCGAAGGACGCCTGGGCGCTGGCGAAGTTCGACGGCACGCACCTCTACGAACCCGCCGACCCGCGCCGCGGCGAGCACCCGGACTGGGGCACGCTGGTCTTCGACGTCGGCCGCAACGAGGTGCGCAACTTCCTGGTGGCCAACGCGCTGTACTGGCTGGAGGAGTTCCACATCGACGGCCTGCGGGTCGACGCGGTCGCCTCGATGCTCTACCTGGATTACTCGCGCAAGGACGGCGAGTGGCTGCCGAACCAGTACGGCGGGCGGGAGAACCTCGACTCGGTCAAGTTCCTGCAGGAGCTCAACGCCACCGTGTACCGGCACCACGCGGGAACGATGATGGTGGCCGAGGAGTCCACGTCGTGGCCCGGCGTCAGCCGCCCCACCCACGTCGGCGGGCTCGGCTTCGGGTTCAAGTGGAACATGGGCTGGATGCACGACACGCTCGACTACGTCAGCCGGGACCCGATCCACCGCCAGTACCACCACCACCAGATGACGTTCTCGCTGGTCTACGCGTGGAGCGAGAACTTCGTCCTGCCGCTGTCGCACGACGAGGTCGTGCACGGCAAGGGATCGCTGTTCGGGAAGATGCCGGGTGACCGGTGGCGCAAGCTGGCCGGCCTCCGCGCGCTGTTCGCCTACATGTGGGCGCACCCCGGTAAGCAGCTGCTGTTCATGGGCGGCGAGCTGGCCCAGGAGGCGGAGTGGTCGCAGGACCGGTCGCTGGACTGGTGGCTGCTGGACAACCCGGACCACGCGGGCGTCCAGAAGTTGATCGGTGACCTGAACCGGGTCTACCGGGAGACCCCCGCGCTCTGGACCCAGGACGTCGACCCGGCGGGCTTCTCCTGGATCGACGCGAACGACGCGTCGAGCAACGTCTTCTCGTTCCTGCGGTACGGCTCCGACGGGTCGGTGCTGGCGTGCGTCGCGAACTTCGCCGGCCACCCGCACCACGACTACCGGGTGGGCCTGCCGCGCGCGGGCGGCTGGCGGGAGATCGTCAACACCGACGCGGACGTCTACGGCGGTTCGGGCGTCGGCAACCTCGGTGAGGTCCGGGCCGAGGCACGGCCCTGGCACGGTGAGCCCGCTTCCGCGACCGTGACGCTGCCGCCGTTGGGCGTCATCTGGCTGCGCCCCGACGAGGACGCCGAGCCGGTCGCCGCGCCGATCGAGGGCACCACCGTCACCGAGCCGCCGAGCTCCGCGCCGGTGACCGGTCCGGCGCGTGTCGTCCGTTCCGAGCCGGTCTCCGGACTGGCCGCGGAGAGCGGACCGGGCGCAGCGGCTGGCCGTGACCCGGGCCCCGAGGAAGACTGAGTCCGTAAGCACCACCACCCTCCGTCAGGATGGATAGTCACGTCGGTGAAGACCAGTCCCACCCAGCCCGTCCGGCTGGGCACGCTCGGGAAGAAAGCTGTACCGACTCTCCGGAGCCGGTTGCAGACGTCCCCTACCTACACGGCATGATCACAGTCGATGCCACACGATCGGATCCACCACGGCTTCCAGTGCCGTCATGTCAATATCGCCCTGCCTGAGGGTCCGGGCCAGGATCGGATACCGGACCTGCTCAGGGCGGCCGCGGCGACCATCGAGGAGATGGAGACCGACGGCCCTATCGGCGTGATGGACGTGTTGCTGCACTACGACCTCGAGGCCGGCGCCAACCGTCCCCACGTCACGCTCTACTACTACTTCCCTGAGGAAGACGAAGAGCTGCTGTAGATCGGTCGCCCTACACATCGAGGAAAGCTCGCGTGTAGGGCGACTGAGCACAATGGCGCGATGCTGATCGACCGCGCGGAGATCGAACGCGCGTTACCGAGCGCCCCGGGTCGGCACTCGAGTTCGCGGTGGCGTTGGCCCAGCCCGCCGCCCGTACCGCCCCTCCCGCTCCACCGGAGCCGGTCACCCCGTCCGAGCCGGTGACGCCGCACGAGGCGACGACGACCGTCACGCCGCCCGGCGCGACCCCACCGGTCTCCCCCACCGAGCAGGTCTCCTCCGAGGCGCGGCCGAAAGCCGGTCGGCTCGTCGAGGATCAGCATCTTCGGCCGGTCGGCCGCCCCGCCCTCGCCAATCGCGCGACCACGCCCTGCGCCACCCTGCCTGGCGCGCTCAAAGGGTGTCAGAAGTGTGCCATAGCTACCCCGCCCTCGCGGAGCATGGCAGAACTTTGACATCGATATTCCCTGCAATGGAGCCCTTAACCAGGACATTAGTCCCGCGGCCCTCGCAGTGGCTACAGGGTTGGAACAGCGAAGAAATGTCAGAGTAATGACTCGCGGTCAATCTGCTCTCACCAGCAGCACCCCCACTGCACCGCCGTGCCGGGTTCCCGGCGTCGCGCCCCTTCCCCTAGGAATGGAGCACTCACACATGTCCAACACCAGCAAGCGGCTGCGCACGCTTGTGGCTACGGGCGCCTTCGGGATGGCCGTGGCCCTCGTGCTCGCCGGCTGTGGCGCCCGCGCCGGCGACACGTCCGGAGACGGGTCAGCTTCGGCAGCAAGCTGCGTCGACGCCTCCGGCAGCACCATCAAGCTCGGCTTCCTCAACTCCCTCACCGGCGGCATGGCGATCTCCGAGAAGACCGTCTCCAACGTGCTGCACATGGCCGCCGACGAGATCAACGCCAGCGGCGGAATCCTCGGAAAGAAGATCGAGTACATCCAGGAAGACGGCGCTACCGACTGGCCCACCTTCGCGGAGAAGACCGAGAAGCTGCTCACCCAGGACTGCGTCGCCGCGATCTTCGGCGGCTGGACCTCGTCCTCTCGCAAGGCCGTCAAGCCGGTCGTCGAGAAGCACAACGGCCTCTTCTTCTACCCGGTGCAGTACGAGGGCCTCGAGTCGTCGAAGAACATCTACTACACCGGTGCGACCACCAACCAGCAGATCATCCCGGCGATGGACTTCCTCGCCTCCCGTGGGGTGAAGAAGCTGTTCCTCGCCGGCAGCGACTACGTCTTCCCGCGCACCGCGAACGCGATCATCAAGCTGTACGCGGCCGAGCTCGGCATCAAGATCGTCGGTGAGGAGTACGTACCCCTCGACAAGGACGACTGGACCAGCCAGGTAGCGAAGATCGTGGCCGCCAAACCCGACTTCATCTTCAACACCATCAACGGCTCGTCGAACGTCGGGTTCGTCAAGGCGTACTACGACGCCGGTCTCACCGCCGCGAAGACGCCGATCATCTCCGTATCGATCGCCGAAGAAGAGGCGCCGGCGATGGGCCACGAGGTCACCGGCCACTACGCGTCCTGGAACTACTTCCAGTCGCTCAAGACCCCCACCAACCCGAAGTTCATCCAGAGTTGGAAGGCCTACCCCAACAGCAGCGGTGTCACCTCCGACCCGATGGAGGCGGCCTACATCTCGCTGTACCTGTACAAGTCCCTCGTCGAGAAAGCCGGCTCGTTCGACGTCGACAAGGTGAACGACGCCGCGAAGAAGAACACCATCACGTTCGACGCGCCGGAGGGCACCGTCACGCTCGACGGCGACAACCACCACATCTCCAAGCCGGGCCACATCGGCCGGATCAACAGCAAGAACCAGTTCGACGTCGTCTGGGCCTCCGACAAGTTCATCGAGCCCGACCCGTACCTCAAGGGCTACGACTGGTTCCCGGCGAACATCCGCGATCAGCTCGTGGATGCCGCGGGCTGATCACCCGATCCCCCCTCGGACGCGGGGGTGCGTGTCGGCTACGGCACGCACCCCCACCCCCCGCACAGAGAGAGAGCACGTGGACGCCCTGATCACACCGCTGCTGAACGGCAGCTCACAAGGTGCGCTGCTCCTGCTCGCCGCACTGGGCCTCTCGCTCACCTTCGGCCAGATGGGCGTGATCAACATGGCCCACGGCGAGTTCCTCATGATCGGCGCCTTCACCGCCTACCTCGTCCAGCAGGTCATCGGCGCCACCGACCTGTCGATCCCGGTCGCGCTGCCGGTCGCGTTCGTCGTCGCCGGCCTGTTCGGACTCCTGCTGGAGGTCGCCATCATCCAATGGATGTACCGCAGGCCCCTGGACACCTTGCTCGTCACGGTCGGGGTCAGCCTGATCCTGCAGCAGGCGGCACTACAGATCTTCCCGTCCCAGGGCGTCCCCGTGGAGAAACCCCGCTGGCTCGACGGGCAGCTGAACGTCCTCGGCTATGAGTGGCCGCTGCGGCAACTGTTCACCATCGTGCTCGCGGCCGTCTGCGTCGCCGCACTGGCGGCCTGGCTCAAGTACACCTCGTTCGGTCGCCGCATCCGGGCGACCGTGCACAACCGGGACCTCGCCGAGACCTCGGGGATCGCCACCCGCACCGTCGACCGCCTGACGTTCTTCGTCGGGTCCGGTCTGGCCGGCGTCGCCGGCGTGGCCGCGTCACTCATCGGGGGCACGAACTCCCAGATGGGCACGCAGTACATCATCCCGGCCTTCCTCGTCGTCGTCGCCGGTGGCATCGGCCAGCTCAAGGGCACCATCATCGCCGCGTGGGCGGTGGGCGTCGCCCTCGCGTACTTCGCTGACTGGACGACCGGCAGCTTGGCGCAGGTGCTCGCCTTCATCCTCGTGATCGTCTTCCTGCAGGTGCGCCCGCAGGGCCTGTTCACGGTGCGAACCAGGAGTCTGGCATGAGCAAGTTGAAGCCCTGGCTTTCCCTCGGCGGCATCGGGGTGTTCGCCGTCCTGCTCCTCGCGGTTGCTCCCCTCGTGCTCACCGATCACTGGCTCAACAACCTCGGTAAGTACTGCTGCTGGGCCATCGCCGCCGTCGGAATCGGTCTGGCGTGGGGCCGAGGCGGCATGCTCGTGCTTGGGCAGGGGGTGTTCTTCGCCCTCGGCGCCTACTCGATGGCCATGCACCTCACGCTGGAGAGCGCCGGTGACCGAGTCCCGGGATTCATGGTGCTCTACGATCCGCTCGCGCCGCTCCCGGTGTTCTGGGAGCCGTTCCGCAGCGCGGCGTTCACCCTGCTGGCGATCGTACTGCTCCCGGTGATCGTGGCCGGCCTCCTCGGCTACGCGCTGTTCAAGCGTGGCGTGAAGGGTGCGTATTTCGCGATCCTGACGCAGGCGCTCGCCATCGCCCTGGCCACCCTGATCAGCTCCACGATCCGCGAGACCGGCGGCGACACCGGGCTCAGCGACTTCAAGTACTTCTTCGGCTTCGTGCTGAACGACCCGGCGAACAAGGTCATGGTGTACCTCATCGCCGCCGCGCTCCTCGTCGTGTGCCTGCTCGCGGTGTGGCAGCTCTATCGCAGCCGCTTCGGTGAGCTCCTCGTGGCCACCCGGGACGCCGAGGAGCGCGTCCGCTTCCTCGGCTACGACCCGGCCAACGTCAAGCTCGTCGCCTTTGTCGCCTCCGCGCTGATGGCCAGCATCGGCGGAGCGATGTTCGTGCCGATCGTCGGCATCATCACTCCGGCCGAGATCGGCGCCTCCGCCTCGATCCTCATGATCGCGGGCGTTGCCCTCGGCGGCCGCGCATCGCTGTTCGGCCCCGCGCTCGGCGCGATCGCGGTCGGATGGGGGCAGTCGAGCCTCGGATCGACCTGGCCCGACGGCTGGCCCTACCTCCTCGGCCTGCTGTTCATCGTCGTCATCCTCTTCCTGCCGAAGGGCCTGTCGTCGCTGTCGGCCAAGTTCGCCGCAGCACGCCGGAGGCCCGACGAGCAACCCGCCCCGGCGACCGCTGCCACGGAGCTCGAAAAGGTGATGTCATGACTGTGTATCCCGAGCACCTCCTCCGCTCCGCTCCTCGGTCGCTAGGGCTCCCTACGATGCTCACTTCGGCGGCGCTCTCATGACCGTCGATTCCCTCGTCGTCACGGACCTCCAGGTCGAGTTCTCGGGCTTCGTCGCGGTCGGCGGCGTCTCCTTCGACGCACACCCCGGCGAGGTCCGGTTCCTCATCGGCCCGAACGGCGCCGGCAAGACGACCTGCATCGACGCCGTCACGGGGCTGACCAAGGCCACCGGGTCGGCGAGGCTCGGCGAGAGTGAGCTGCTCGGCCGGCCCGTGCACAAGATCGTCCGGCTCGGCGTCGGCCGCACGTTCCAGACCGCGAGCGTCTTCGACGAGCTCACGGTGCTGCAGAACCTCGACATCGCCGCCGGACTCCGCCGCCGCTCGGCCTCGCTGCTGCGGTCCCGGCGCGGCGTCGACGCGTCGATCGAACGGGCGCTGGAGGAGACCGGCCTCTCCGGCGAGCTCACCCGGCCGGCCGGCGTCCTGTCGCACGGCCAGAAGCAGTGGCTGGAGATCGCGATGTTGCTCGTGCAGGACGCGAAGGTGCTGCTGCTCGACGAGCCCGTCGCCGGCATGAGCCAGGACGAGCGCACCGCGACGGGCGAGCTTCTGCAGCGCCTCGCGGCACAACACGTCCTGCTCGTGGTCGAGCACGACATGGACTTCATGCGCCGCTTCGCCACCCGCGTGACGGTGCTGCACCAAGGCAAGGTGCTCTCGGAGGGCACGGTGGCCGAGGTTCAGGCCGATCCCAGGGTGCAGGAGGTCTACCTCGGCACGGCGGGAGCCGCGACCACGGCCGCCATGTCGGTCGTGCCCGACTCAGTGGCCACGACGCCGAAGGGCGAGGAGGACTGACATGCTCGAGCTCACCGACATCGACGCCGGCTACGGTCGCACGCGGGTGCTGCACGGCGTGACGGTGCCGACCGGGAAGGTCGTGGCCGTGCTCGGCCACAACGGCGCCGGCAAGACGACCCTGCTGCGTCTGGCGATCGGCCTCATCAAGCCGTCGAAGGGCCGCGTGGTGTTCGACGGCGAGGACATCACGTCGCTCCGCCCCAACGAGCGAATAGCTCGCGGTATGGCGTACGTACCGCAGGGTCAGCAGGCCTTCGGCCAGCTGACGACGCTCGAGAATCTGCAGCTCGTCGCGGACGGGCGCCGGGGCGGCAAGGCGCTGGTCGACGCGCAGCTGGCTCGCTTCCCCGCACTGGAGCAGTTCGCCGCCCGGAAGGCGGGCCTGCTCTCGGGCGGGCAGCGCCAGCAACTCGCGATCGCCCGTGCCCTCATCACCGGGCCGAAGCTGCTCATCCTCGACGAGCCGACCGAGGGCATCCAACCCACGATCGTCGCCGAGATCGAGCAGACCATCATCCGGCTGGCCGAAGAGGGCATCAACGTGCTGCTCGTCGAGCAGCACATCGGCTTCGCCCTGGAGGCCGCCGAGCGCTACGTCGTGCTCGCCTCGGGCCTCGTCACACAGACCGGAGAAGGTGGCGCGGCAGCCACCTCCACCGTGCGAGCCGCCATGACGATCTGAGCGGACATGACCGGCGTCCCTGCGCGCAATGCAGTCGTAACACCGGGCAGGGAAGATCCCCCGCGAGGGGATGCCACTGTGTCGACGGACAACGCGCGCGCGGCCGCGGAGGACAGCCTCGAGGACTACGCCTTCCGCTATGTGCCACGCACCTTCCGGCGCTGGAGCGCGGCCTCCGTCGGCGCGACCGCCCTCGGATCCATCGCGTTCCTCGCTGATTTCTCGATCGGCGCGAGCATCGGCATCGACCACGGCACCGCCAACGCCGTGCTCGGCATCCTGTTCGCGTCGGTCATCATCGTCATCGTGGGCGTGCCCGTCGCCTACTACGCCGCCCGCTACAACCTCGACCTCGACCTCATCGCCCGTGGCTCGGGATTCGGCTACTACGGCTCGATCATCACCACCATGGTCTTCGCGGGCTTCACCTGCATCTTCTTCGCTCTGGAAGGCGCCATCATGGCGCAGGGGCTGCAGGTGGCGACGGACATGCCGCTGTGGCTCGGTTATCTCGTCTCGACCGTCGTCGTGATCCCGATCGTCATCTACGGCATGCGCGCGCTGGAGCGCCTGCAGTTCTGGACCACGCCTCTGTGGCTCGCCCTCGCCCTGCTGCCGCTGCTGTGGATCCTCGTCTCCGACCCCGAGGCGGTGCGCGCCTTCACCTCGTTCACCGGCAACTCCGACGGCTCGATCAAGTTGGACGCCGTGGTCTCGAGTGCGGCCGTGTGCTTCGCCCTCACCCCGCAATTAGCGGAGCAGATCGACTACATCCGCGCCATGCCGCCGCGCACGCCGTCGAACACCCGCTCGTGGTGGACGTCGTTCGCGTTCGCCGGCCCTGGCTGGGTCGTCTTCAGCGGCACGAAGCAGGTGATCGGGGTGTTTCTCGCCGTCTACCTCCTCGTGAAGGTCGAACCCACTCTCGGGCACCGCGCGACCGAACCGGTCAAGCAGTTCGTCGTGATGTACCAGACCCTCGTCCCCGACTGGCTCGCGATCGTTCTCGCCCTCGTGCTCATCGTGGTCGCACAGGTGAAGATCAACGTGACGAACGCGTACTCGGGCTCGCTCGCGTGGTCGAACGTCTTCACCCGGATGGCGAAGCACTACCCGGGTCGCACGATCTTCGTACTGTTCAACCTCGTGATCGCCTACGGGCTCATGATGCTGGACGTCTTCACCCTCATCTCCTTCGTGTTGAGCCTCTACGCGAACGTCGTGATGGCGTGGCTCGTCACGATCGCCACCGATATCGCCATCAACAAGTGGGTACTGCGCATCTCGCCGCGCTTCCCCGAATTCCGCCGCGGCATGCTGCACGACTGGAACCCGGTCGGGCTCGTGTCGGTGGGGCTCGCCTCGGTGCTATCGCTGCTCGCGTTCGCCGGGCTGCTCGGCTCGGAAGTCAAGCCGTTCTCGGTGCTCATCGCGATCGGCGTCGCGGTCGTCGCCACGCCGGTCATGGCGCTGGCCACGCGGGGGCGCTACTACCTGCGCCGCCGCACCGACGGCATCGACTCCCCCCGGTTCGACGACGACGGCAACCCCTCGGGCGAGCGGCTCCGCTGCCACGTCACCGGATATACGTTCGAACGGCCGGATATGCTGGCTTCGGCCGAGAGAGGACCGCACGGCGAGGTGCAGTACGTCTCGTCGCTGGCGCTCACGCTCGACGATTCCGATCGATACGTGCTCCCGCCGGAAGTCATCGAACCCCCGCGTTGGGCGGCCGCCCGCAGGGCAGCCGACCGGAGGACGGAGGCGTGATGGAGGAGTCGGTCGACACCGCGACCGCAATTCTCGCGAGCGCCGCGGTGCTGTTGCGCGAACGCACGTTCGACGACATCTCCTACCGTGCCCTCGCCGACGAGGTCGGCATCTCGGAGCGCACGATCTACCGCCAGTACCCCACGCGCGCGCACCTGCTCGCCGCACTCTCGAACTGGATCGAGCAGACCTATTTCCCGCTGCCGCCGTTCGTGACCGTGTCCGATTTCTGCGCCTCCGTCCACGAGCGCTTCCGCGCCTTCGACGCGTCGCCCGCGTACGCGTACGTCGGCGCGCGGGCATCCGCGATCTCGCCGACGCTCGACGTCGAGCCGGCCTACATCACGCGTGCGATCGAGGCGATGCTCGAGGTAGCCGCGCCGACGCTCAACCGACGGGATCGGCGGCGGGTCGCGGCATCCCTGCGCTACTTCTCATCGGCGATGTTCTGGGCGCGACTGCGCACGGGCTTCGAGCTGGATGCCGGCGAGATTTGCGAGGTGTTCGACCGCTCCGTGGGCACCGTGCTCGCGAGGCTGCCCGAAGCGACGTGGGCGGAGCGATGACCGAGCGCAAGCGCTCGGTCCAGCTAGCGCAGTACGCCGCCGGTCACGGCGGCGCCGAGCGCAGCGAGGTGCTGTTGTGACCGTCCCGGCGCTGAGCGGCACGCAAGCGGCGATCCTCGCCGCCTACGCCGAATTGATCGAGGAGGTCGGCAGCGACGACGTGTCGTACCGGGTCATCGCGCGCCGGGCCGGCATCGCCGAGCGCACCGTGTTTCGCAACTATCCGACGCGCGTCGACCTGCTGCTGGCGACCGCAGCGTGGATCGAGGCGACGCTGTTCGCCCGCGAGGAGTCGCAGTCGATCTTCGACATCCCGCTCGCGATCCGCGACGCGATGCACCGGTACGACGCGCGGCCCGAGCTCGCGCACGTCGTTGCCGAGACGGCGATGCGCGGCGTGAGCGGCGCGGCGCCGTCGCCCAGCCGGGCGCAACTCGAGCGGCTGCTGGATGCCGAGGTGCCGTCCCTCGACGCGGCGCAGCGCAGGGCGGTCATCGCGGCGCTGTCGCACCTCGACTCCGTCGGGACCTGGGTGACGTTCCGCCGCGAGTTCGGTATGGACAGGCGTGACATCGCCGACGCCGCCGCGTGGGCGGCGGAGGCGGTGCTCGACACCATCCGCGACCGCGTCGCCCCATAGCGGGGCGGACGAGCCCGGCTCGCGGGGTCGGATCTCAGTCGGAGTGCGCGGACGACGCCCGCACCACCGTCCGGATCTGCCGCAGTACCACCGTCAGCGTCGCCAGATCCGAAGGCGCATCCTCCGCCAACAGCCCCAACGTCGTCAAAGCCCGGCTGATGTTGTCGGCGTTCGCGTCCGCCCAGCGGCTCACCCGCTCGTCGGCCGGGATGTCGCCGGGCACCCGCCGCAGCACCTCCCGCGTGAGGCTGTCCAGCGCGCTGTAGAGGTCGTAGCGCAGCGCCAGCCGCGCCAGCGCCTGCCACCGGTCGATCCGCGGTAGCGCCGAGATCCGGTCGAGCATCTCGTCGACCCGGAACCGCTCGGACAGCGTGTAGTACAGCGTCGCCAGCTCGCGTCCGGACTGCTCGGTGTGGTGCGCCAGCTCCACGACGTCGAGCAGACCGAACCCGTAAAGCGCCGCGGTCACCCGGTCGGCGAGGTCCGCCGGGACACCCTCTTCCGCCAGCTCCGCCGCGAACGACCGGTAGCGCTCGGCTTCCCTGCCGATCATCAGGCTGCCCATCTCGGCGGTCAGCTCGGCCATCCCCGGACGCAACCGGGCGACCTCCGCCTCGACGTCGATCGTCCCGCTGCGACTCTGCAGCAGCCACCGCACGCCCCGGTCGAGCACGCGCCGGGCCTGCACCATCACCGCGATCTGCGCGGTCGCCGGCCGGGACGCGTCGAGCGCGTTCGCGGCCCCCCAGAGCTCACCGAGCCCGAACACGTCCCGCACCACCGCGTATGCCCGGACGACGTCCGCCGGGCTCGCGCCGGTCTCCTCCATCGTGCGGTAGACGAACGAGATCCCGCCGTGGTTGACGACCTCGTTGATCACCGCGGTCGTGATGATCTCCCGGCGCAGCGGGTGGGTCTCGGCGTGGCGCGCGTACTCCTCGCGCAACGGCGTCGGGAAGTAGTTCCGCAGGATCGGGCGGCACCACGGGTCGTCCGGCACGGCGCTGGCGAGGATGTCGTCGGCCAGCACGATCTTCACGTACGCGAGCAGCACCGACAGCTCCGGCGACGTCAGCGCGCCACCGGCTGCCGCACGGGCGTCCGCGGTCTCGTCGTCTGGAAGGAACTCCAAGGCGCGGTTCAGCCGGCCGGACCGCTCCAACTCCGACATCAGCCGCCGGTGCACGCCGAACAGGCGGGGCGCGAGGTGCCGGGCCAGGCCGAGGGCCTCGTTCTGGCTGTAGTTGTCGTGGAGTACCAGCTCGGCGACCTCGTCGGTCATCTCGGCGAGCAGGCTGTTCCGCGCTGCGGTGGTGAGTTCACCCGCGTGCACTGCCTGGTCGAGCAGGATCTTGATGTTGACCTCGTGGTCGGATGTGTCGACGCCCGCGGAGTTGTCGATCGCGTCGGTGTTGACCCGGCCGCCCTCCAGTGCGTACTCGATCCGGCCGCGCTGAGTCAGGCCGAGGTTGCCGCCCTCCCCCACGACCCGGACGCGGAGCTGCCGCCCGTCGACCCGGACCGCGTCGTTGGACTTGTCACCGGCGTCCGCGTGCGTCTCGTCCGACGCCTTGACGTACGTCCCGATGCCGCCGTTCCACAGCAGATCGACGGGCGCGAGCAGGATCGACTTCATCAGCTCTGCCGGGCTGACCCGGGTCACGGTGTCGGCGAGCCCGAGTGCCGTCCGCATCTCCGGCGTCACGTCGATCGCCTTCGCCGTCCGGGGGAAGACCCCGCCGCCCGCCGAGATCAGCGTGCGGTCGTAATCGGCCCAGCTGGAGCGCGGCAGCTCGAACAACCGCCGACGCTCGGCGTAGCTGACCGCAGCGTCCGGCGTCGGGTCGACGAAGATGTGCCGGTGGTCGAACGCGGCCACCAGCCGGATGTGCTCGGAGAGCAGCATGCCGTTGCCGAACACGTCGCCGGACATGTCGCCGACGCCGACGACCGTGAACTCCTCGCTCTGGGTGTCCAGGCCCAGCTCGCGGAAGTGCCGTTTCACCGATTCCCAGGCGCCGCGGGCGGTGATGCCCATCGCCTTGTGGTCGTAGCCCACCGACCCGCCGGACGCGAACGCGTCACCGAGCCAGAAGCCGTACTCGGCCGCGACCTCGTTGGCGATGTCGGAGAACGTCGCGGTGCCCTTGTCGGCGGCGACCACCAGGTAGGAGTCGTCGCCGTCGTGCCGGACGACGTCGACCGGTGGCACCACCGTGTGTCCGTCGCGCAGGTTGTCGGTGACGTCGAGCAGGCCGCGGATGAACGTGCGGTAGCACTCGATGCCCTCGGCCATCAGCGCGTCGCGGTCGCCACCCACCGGCGGGTTCTTCACCACGAACCCGCCCTTGGAGCCCACCGGCACGATCACGGTGTTCTTGACCATCTGCGCCTTGACCAGGCCGAGGATCTCGGTGCGGAAGTCCTCGCGCCGGTCGGACCAGCGCAGGCCACCGCGGGCCACCGCGCCGAACCGCAAGTGGACACCCTCGACGCGCGGCGAGTAGACGAAGATCTCGAACGCCGGGCGCGGCGCCGGAAGGTCGGGCACCGCCCTGGGGTCGATCTTGAAGCTCAGGTACGGCTTGTGCCTGCCGGTCCGGCCGCGCTGGAAGTGGTTCGTGCGCAGCGTCGCGGTGATCAACGTCAGGACGCTGCGCAGGATGCGGTCGGCGTCCAGGCTCTCCACCGCGTCCAGCGCCTCGGTGAGCGTCGTCTTCAGCGTGTCGGAAGCGGCCTCGCGGGCCGCCGCGTCACCCCGGAAGTGCGGGTCGAAGCGGGCCGTGAACAGGTCGACCAACTGCCGCGCGATCGTCGGGTGCTCGGCGAGCACCCGCTCGACGTACTCCTGCGACCAGCGGCTGCCCGCCTGCCGGAGGTACTTCGCGTACGCGCGCAGGACGACGACCTCGTCCCAGGCCAGGCCGGCCGAGACGACGAGCGCGTTGAAGCCGTCCACCTCGCACTCGCCGCGCCAGCAGGCCGCGAACGCGTTCTCCATCGCGGAGTGCACCCGGCGGATGTCCACCGGGCCGGGCGCCGCGAGCGGACCGGACTCGGCGACCGCGCGGCCGACCGGCCCGCCGACGTGCGGCGCGTCGGTGCCCGAGCGGACCCGCAGCCCGAAGTCGTACACCCAGGTCGGTTTGTCGTCGGTGCGCTGCACCCGATACGGACGTTCGTCCACGACCTCGACGCCGAGCGAGTGCAACACCGGCAGGACGTCGGACAGCGCCATCGCGTCGCCGAGCCGGTAGACGGTGAACCGGAGCCCGCGATCGGCGGTGCGGTAGAGGCTGACGCCGAGGTCACCCTCGTCCTCCAGCACCTCGATCCGGGACAGGTCCTCGACGGCCTCGGCGGCCGAGTGCTCGGCCTGGTACGCGGCGGTGAACGCGGTGCCGTAGCGGCGCAGCAGACGGGTGGCCTGCTCCTCGCCGATCTCCCGGCGGATCTCGGCGGCGAACTCGTCGTCCCAGCTGCGGGTGGCGTCCGCGAGCCGCTGCTGGAGCGCGTCGACGTCGATCGGGCCGACCGACGCGCCCGGGTCGGTGCGGACGACGAACTTGACCCGGGCGAGCACGGACTCGGTGACCCGGGTCGTGTAGTCCACGCCGACGCCGTGCAGGGCGTCCATCAGGATGTCCTGCATCCGCAGCCGGTTCTGCGTGGTGTACCGGTCCCGCGGGAGGTAGACGACGCACGAGATGAACCGTCCGTACGCGTCCCGGCGGACGAACAACCGCAGCCGACGCCGCCCGCCGAGCCGCAGCACGGCCATCACCGTGTTGAACAGCTCGCTGGTGGCGATCTGGAACAGCTCGTCGCGCGGGTAGGTCTCGAGGATCTGCAGCAGGTCCTTGCCGGAGTGACTGCTGCGGGACAGCCCGGAGCGCGCCAGCACCTCGTCGACCTTGCGCGAGATCACCGGCAGCGCGCGGACGCTGTCCAGGTAGGCGGCCGACGAGAACAGGCCGAGGAAGCGGCGCTCGCCGGTCACGTTGCCGTCCGCGTCGAACGTCTTGAAGCCCACGTAGTCGAGGTAGGCGGGACGGTGGACGGTGGACCGCGAGTTCGCCTTCGTGATGATCAGCAGGCGCTTCTCGAGGATCTTCGCCCGGACCTCGGACGGCATGTCGGCCAGCCGCCGCGGACGGTTCGGCCCGTCCCGCAGGACGCCGAGCCCGGTGCCAGGCGCCGCGACCAGGCGGCGGTCGTCGCCGTCGCCCTCCAGCCGGTACTCGCGGTAGCCGAGGAACGTGAAGTGGTCGTCGGCCAGCCAGCGCAGCAGCTCCCGCGCGTCGGTGACGTCCTTGTCCGGCACCGGCAGCGTCCGGTGGGTCAGCCCGTCCGCGATCGTCAACGCGCGGGCTCGCATCTCGTCCCAGTCCAGCACCGCGGCCCGGACGTCGGCGAGCACCCGCTGGAGATCGATCTCCAGCCGCTCCTCGGCGCCCCGGTGCGACCGGCGGTCGATCTCGATGTGCATCCACGATTCGACGACCTCGCCGGCGACCGGCGCGTCCGGGTCGCCCACCGGCCGGACCTCGGTCAGCGTGCCCTCGGCGTCACGGACCACGACCATCTGCGGGTGCACCAACAGGTGGACGCCGAGCTCGTGCCGGGCCAGCTCGGCGGTGACCGAGTCGACCAGGAACGGCATGTCGTCGGTCACCAGCTCGATCACCGTATGTCCGCCGCACCAGCCGGCGTCGCCACGAGGAGTGATCACCCGGAGCTTCATCTCGCCGGGCGCTCTGGACGCGCCCAGCCCCCGGTGGGAGGCCGTCGCCGTGACCAGGTCGGCGGGCGAGCGGTGCAGCAGTTCCTCGGCGGGCACGTACCGGAAGTAGACCGGCAGCAGCGCGGCGACCAGCTCGTCGTCGGTGCTCGCTGCAGCCTTCGTGATCAGCGCATCCTTGTGGTTCTCGACCTCGTCCACCGACGCGAGCAGATCACCGTCCGAGGTGGTGGTCGACAGCCCCAGTTGGGGGTCGACGACGGGTTCCAGCCCCGAGTCCTCCGTCTGCCGGGCGGACAGCGCACGCCGCTCCATCTAACGCTCCCTCGGTCGGCCGCGACACTGCGTACCACCGCACAGGCACACGGACGGTGACGCCCGGTTACCCGGCGGTGCCAGCGGTCACCCTAACCCGTCGCCGCTGGGCGGCCCGCCCAGGACGAGCCTGACGGCCGCGCGCAAGGCCTTGAGACCACAGCAAGGTCGAGGCGGCCTTGCGCGCGGACGCCAAACTCATCCTGGGCGGGCTCCAGGTCAGAACATGGCTTCCTTGATTCGGGTTCAGAACAGCGCGCTGGTGAGGTCTCGGCGCGCCTTGTTGACCACCGGGTCGTCCGGCGGTGCGATCGCGAACAGATCGAGCAGGTGGGTCCGCACCCGGTTGCGGTCGTCGCCGGACGTCCGACGCACGAGCTTGATCAGCCGGGCGAACGCCTGCTCGGCGAGCCCGGAGACGAACTCGACGTCGGCGGCCTGCGTCTGGGCGTCCAGGTCGTCCGGCGCGGCGTCGGCCGCGGCCAGCACCGCTCGGCCATCGGTGATGCCTTCCAGCCGGCGCATCAGGCCGATCTGGGCCAGCCCGCTGCTCGCGTTCTGGTCGTTCGGCACCTCGGCGAGCAGGGCCTTGTACGCGGCCTCGGCGCCGTCCAGGTCACCGGCCTGGAGCTTGTCGTCGGCGTCGAGCAGGCGCGGATCGGCGGGCACCTGGGCCTCGCCACCGGCCGCGTTGACGATCGCGGCGAGCCACTGCCGGAGGTTCGCCTCCGGCTGCACGCCGGCGAACGCGTCCACCGGCTGGCCGTTCACGATCGCGAGCACGAACGGAATGCTCTGGACGCGGAAGGCCTGAGCCAGCCGGGGGTTGGCGTCGATGTCGATCTTCGCCAGCACCCAGGCGCCGTCGGCCTCGGCAGCGAGCTTCTCCAGGACCGGGGACAGCTGCTTGCAGGGCTGGCACCATTCGGCCCAGAAGTCGATGACGACCGGGGTCTGCAGCGAGCGCTGAAGGATGTCGTTCTGGAACGTCGCCTCGGTGACGTCGATGACGTGCGGCGAGTTGCCGGTCGGGGCCGGTGTCGGGGCTGCCGCCGGTCCGCCACCGGCAGGCGCAGCCGCGGGCGGAGTGGAGCGCAGAGCGGAAAGGTCGACGGCGCCTGCCAGCGAGGCGGCCGTCATGCGGGGATTCGGCTGTCGCATGCCCCCAGTGTTCCACCTCGCGCGGGGTACTCAGCCCCTGCCCGGCCGACGGCGGGCTCGCGCGGTCAGACGCCCGCCGGGTCCAACGTCCGCTCGGAGGCCTTCTTGACCGCCCAGCGCTCGAAGAACAGCGTCCCGAACGGCGGGATCGAGGCGAGCAGGCCGACGAACGTCGCGCGCAGGCTCCAGCCGGCCACCGGCCGGGTGAGCAGCACCGCGACCAGGTAGAGGATGAACAGCGCGCCGTGGATCGGGCCGAAGATCTTGACGCCGATCTCGTTCTCGACGATCAGGTACTTGAAAACCATGCCGATCAGCAGGCCGGTCCAGGAGAGCGCTTCGGCCAGTGCCGCGAGGCGGAAGAGCCGGAACGTGGTGCTGGTAGGGGTGTTCGACACCGGAGCTCCACTCATACTGACGACGTGTCCTGCCGACACAGCGTAGACGAGTCCGGCTGGTGCTCGGCGCGGAGGGGGCCCACCGATTCACGCGGAACCGGCCCGTAAGCGGTCCTTACACCCCCGTTTCCCGTCACCCGCAGGGCGCGGGGTGGCGCGGGCGCCGCGGGACGCGGAGCGCTGCGGGGTGGCGCGGGGCGCCGCGGGACGCGGAGCGCTGCGGGGCGCGGGGGCCGGGCTCAGGCGGGGACGCGGGTGCGGGTGGTCGCGCCGGGGCGGACCCGGTAGGTGTCCGGGCCGATCTGCTCGGAGCGAGCCCGAATGCTCGCGGCGAGCGCGCCGGGCCACCGCGTGTCGGCCGACCAGACGACGCCGGAGAGGTCGGCGTCGGTGAGATCGGCCTCGGACAGGACCGCGCCGGTGAGCACCGCACCGGTCAGGTCGGCACCGCGCAGCTCGGCACCCGCGAGAACCGCCTGGTCGAGGACGGCACGGCGGAGGTTCGCCTCGGTGAGCGTCGCCCGGTTGAGCGAGGCCGTCGTCAGGTCGGCGCCCGGTAGCGTCGCGCCGTCGAACCGTGCGCGGTCGGCGTCGGCGCCCGCGAGGTGGGCCATGCCGAGGTCGGCTTCGCGCAGGTCGGCGCCCGCGAGGTCGGCCGCCACCAGGTCGGTGCGGCGCAGCTGGGCGCGGACCAGGTCGGCGTCGGCGAGCCGGGCGGAGCGCAGGT
The DNA here is from genome assembly GCF_900143005.1 of Cryptosporangium aurantiacum. Classification (NCBI taxonomy): domain Bacteria; kingdom Bacillati; phylum Actinomycetota; class Actinomycetes; order Cryptosporangiales; family Cryptosporangiaceae; genus Cryptosporangium; species Cryptosporangium aurantiacum. Next base: position 176,407 of record NZ_FRCS01000001.1, on the reverse strand, counting down.
TGGCCGCCCGCAGGTTCGCCGCCCGGAGGACGGCGCCACGGAGGTCGGCGCGCGCCAGACAGGTCTCCCGCAGATCGACGCCGGCCAGCTCGGCCTTCTCCAGCTGGGCGTCCCGCAGGTCGGCGCCGCGCAGGTCGGTTCCGTCCAGACGACCGGCGCGCAGGTCGGCGTCGGAGGGGAGCAGGCGGACGTCGAGCGCCGTGCCCACTTCGATTACGGCCGTCGCCACTTGTTGGTCGACCCAGCCCTGCCGGGCGTCGGGGAAAGCGGCGTCGAACAGGTCGCGGCTCAGCTCGCGGAAGCTACCCCGAAGGTGCACAGGGTCGACGTCGGACACACCTGGCCAGTCGTCGTATCCCATTGTGGCCTCCTCTAGTGGGAGCTCACCATCGCGGGCTGCGGGCAGATGGGGCACCGTCCCTGGCGCGCCATCTTGTTCAAGAGTAGCGCGGATGCGCGAACCGCTCGACGGATCGCGAGTTCTCCGGACACATTGGGTTTCACGATATCGGTGTCGAGCACCCGCGCGACCACGACTTCCCAGTGCGCCTGGGCGGTTCGCCAGCCGATGTCGCGGTTGCCGTTGCGGGCACTCCGGACGGCCGCGGCCGGTGTGACGTCCGCTCCATGGTGGATCTTGACGAACATCGGCACGAACTCGCTCGGCACACCGGGCCAGCCGGACGTCGGCGGCGGCGCGAGAAACCCGCGGCGGGCGCCGTTCGGGGCCGCATCCTCCGTCGCAGCCAGCTCCCACAGCAGTGGGATCAGCTCACTCATCGTCGAGTTCCCGCAGGATGTCGCGGAGATCGTCCTTGGTGATCATCTGCGGGAAGGACTCCGACAGCGAGCGTGAGCGGCGGGAGGCGATCGAGTCGCTCACGACGTAACCGGCGACCGCACCGGCCACACCGGGCATGACCAGCCAGCCGGCCACCGAGAGGAACCAGGCCAGGACCGGCGCCTTCGTCTCGGCAGGCGACTCGATGCCGAGGCTGACGTCGTACGCGTCCCGCCAGCCGACGACGAACCCGGTGACGACGTAGAGCACCGCGAGCGCCAGCAGTACCGGCAGCCCGCGGAACAGCATCCAGTACCGGAGATTTCGTTGGTGCCCGCGTGAACGCCACCATCTGCGCAGCAGATCACGCCGCCGCTCGTGCGCGACGGCGGGAACCGGGAGGGGGAAGTCCGCCGGTAAGTCGGCGTCGCCAGGCTGGGCGTACCCCGGTGACCGAGCCATACGCTCAAACTACGGGTTGGAGCCCATCGCGCGCCGCTCAGTAGTTCACATCACGCGGACGCTTCCGGCCCTGCTTCGCGGAGGAGGGTGTCGGCCGCGCCGTAGGGGTCGAGTTTCCCGTCGGCGACCTGGTCGGCGAGGGTGTCCAGCGCCGCTCCCCCGCGTAGGTCACCGATCCGTGCCCGCACGGCCTCCAGCGCGATCGCCTCCACCTCCCGGGCCGCCCGCTCGCGACGCCGGACCCGCAGCCCGCCGGTGCGCTCCAGCCAGGCGCGGTGCGCGTCGATGGCCGCCAGCACGTCGTCGATACCTTCGTTCCGCGCCGCGACGGACTTGACGATCGGGGGCCGCCAGCGGTCGGCGTCGGCGTAGTGACCGGCCAGCCCCAGCATGCCCTGCAGGTCCCGCACGGTCGACTGCGCTCCGTCGCGGTCGGCCTTGTTGACGACGAACACGTCGGCGACCTCCAGGATCCCGGCCTTCGCCGCCTGGATCCCGTCCCCCATCCCCGGCGCGAGCAGCACGAGCGTCGTGTCGGCCAGCGATGCGATCTCGATCTCCGCCTGTCCGACACCGACGGTCTCCACCAGGACGACGTCGAACCCGGCACCGTCGAGCACCCGGATCGCCTGCGGGGTACCCCAGGACAGTCCACCGAGGTGCCCGCGGGAGGCCATCGACCGGATGAACACACCGGAGTCGGTGGCGTGATCCTGCATCCGGACCCGGTCACCGAGCAGCGCGCCCCCGGAGAACGGCGACGACGGGTCGACGGCCAGGACGCCGACCCGCAACCCACGCGCTCGCACGGCGCCGACCAGCGCGTTGGTGCTGGTCGACTTCCCGACCCCCGGTGAACCGGTCAGCCCGACGACGTACGCGTGGCCGGTGTGCGGAGCGAGCGTCGCCGCGACCTCCCGCAGCGCGGGGTTGGCGTCCTCGACCATCGTCACCAGCCGGGCGACCGCGCGCGGCGATCCCTCGCGCGCCTGCGCGACGAGCGTCCCGACGTCCGCACCCCGACGGCTCGCCAACGTCACGCCCTCCTTCGTTCGGGTACGACACCGGGCCGCGGCGTCGTAGGACGACCGCGGCCCGGGAGAACTGTTGATCAGGCCTTCGGCACGCGCACGATGAGCGCGTCACCCTGGCCACCGCCGCCGCAGAGGGCGGCCGCGCCGACACCGCCGCCGCGGCGCTGCAGCTCCAGCGCCAGGTGCAGCGCGATCCGCGCACCGGACATCCCGATCGGGTGGCCCAGCGCGATCGCCCCGCCGTTGACGTTGACCTTGGCGTCGATCTCGTCCTCGGACAGCCCCAGCGCACGCGCCGAGTGGACCCCGACCGCGGCGAACGCCTCGTTGATCTCGATCAGGTCCAGGTCGGCGACCGTCAGACCTTCCTTACCCAGCGCGTGCTGGATCGCGTTCGCCGGCTGCGGCAGCAGCGAGTTGTCCGGCCCCGCGACGTTGCCGTGCGCGCCGATCTCGGCGATCCAGGTCAGCCCGAGCTCCTCGGCCTTGGCCTTGCTCATCACGACGACCGCGGCCGCACCGTCAGAGATCTGCGAGGAGGACCCCGCGGTGATCGTCCCGGCCTTGTCGAACGCCGGGCGCAGCTTCGCCAGGCTCTCGGTCGTGGTGTCGGGGCGGATGCCCTCGTCCGCGCTGAACACGATCGGGTCGCCCTTGCGCTGCGGGATCTCCACCGCCGCGATCTCGGCGTCGAACACCCCGTTCTTCGCCGCCGCCGCCGCGCGCTGGTGGCTGCGCGCACTGAACGCGTCCTGGTCGGCGCGGGACAGACCCGCCTGACCGGCGAACTTCTCGGTGGACTCACCCATCGCGATGTGCTCGAACGAGTCGGTCAACCCGTCCCACGCCATCGAGTCGAGCACCTCGATCGAGCCGTACTTGTACCCGGCGCGCGACTTCGGCAGCAGGTGCGGCGCGTTCGTCATCGACTCCTGGCCACCGGCCACGACGATGTCGAACTCACCGGCCCGGATCAGCTGGTCGGCCAGCGCGATCGCGTCGACGCCCGACAGGCAGACCTTGTTGATCGTGATCGCCGGAACCGTCAGCGGGATGCCCGCCTTGACCGCGGCCGGACGCGCCGGGTTCTGGCCGGCGCCCGCCTGCAGCACCTGCCCCATGATCACGTACTGCACCTGCTCGGGGGAGACCCCGGCGCGCTCGAGCGCGGCCTTGATCGCCACGCCGCCGAGATCGGCTGCGGAGAAATCCTTCAACGAGCCTTGGAGCCGTCCCATGGGGGTACGTGCACCGCTGACGATCACGGAAGTCATTGGGACGCCTCCGAAAAGTGTTAATTACGGGGATGTCACGTCACCATACCGATGAGTAGCTTCAATCGTGCCGTGAGAGAGGCCACAGCCATCCGCGGATGGCTCACGTACCTTCAGCGGCCACTATGCGGGCAACATTCCGTGCCGCTCGAAGGGGAGTAACGATGGCCATTCGCCGGATCGACCACGTCGGTATCGCCGTTCCGGATCTGGACGAGGCACTCGCGTTCTACCGCGACAAGTTCGGCCTGATCTCCGAACACGAAGAGGTGAACGAGGAGCAGGGCGTCCGGGAGGCCATGCTGGTGCCCGCCGACGGTGACCCGACGAGCGGACGGGTGCAGCTGCTGGCCCCGCTCCGTCCCGACTCGGCGATCGGCAAGTTCCTGGACCGATCCGGACCCGGCATCCAGCAGATGGCGTACACGGTCGACGACATCGAGAAGACCAGCGAGGAGCTGCGAGCCAAGGGGCTGCGCCTGCTCTACGACGCCCCGCGGCGCGGCACGGCCGGTTCGCGGATCAACTTCGTCCACCCGAAGGACGCTGGCGGCGTCCTCGTCGAGCTGGTGGAACCCGGCCCAGGCCACTGACCAGGGGCACTGACCAGGGCTCGCCGGATGGAGTGGGTCACAGGACGGTCTTCTGAATCATTACTGGTGGGTAACATCGGCCACCCCAAGCCCCGCAGGACGATCTGGAGGCGCCGACCCGTGAAGCAGATTCTCGACGCGATCCTTGCCGATGAGCTGGATGCCGTAGGCGCGCTGGAGGTGCCCGAGTCCTACCGCGGTGTCGTGGTCCGCAAGGACGAGGTAGACATGTTCGCCGGGCGGTCCACCCGCGACAAGGACCCCCGGGAGTCGCTGCACGTCCAGGAGATCGCCACCCCGGAGCTCGGCCCCGGTGAGGCGCTGGTGGCCGTGATGGCCTCCGCGGTCAACTACAACACCGTCTGGACGTCGATCTTCGAACCGGTGTCCACGTTCGGGTTCCTCGAGCGGTACGGCCGGCTCTCGCCGCTGACCAAGCGGCACGACCTGCCCTACCACGTGGTCGGCTCCGACCTGGCCGGCGTCGTGCTGCGTACCGGTCCCGGCGTGAACCGGTGGAAAGTCGGCGACGAGGTCGTCGCCCACTGCCTCTCGGTCGAGCTGGAGAGCCACGAGGGTCACGACGACACGATGCTCGACCCCGAGCAGCGCATCTGGGGCTTCGAGACGAACTTCGGCGGGCTCGCCGATCTGGCGCTGGTCAAGGCCAACCAGCTGATGCCGAAGCCGACCCACCTGTCCTGGGAGGAGGCCGCTTCCCCGGGTCTGGTCAACTCGACCGCGTACCGGCAGCTGGTGAGCAACAACGGCGCCGGCATGAAGCTCGGCGACACCGTGCTCATCTGGGGCGCGTCCGGCGGTCTCGGCTCGTACGCCACCCAGTTGGCGCTGGCCTCCGGCGCGACCCCGGTCTGCGTCGTGTCCAGCCCGGACAAGGCCGACATCGTCCGCTCGATGGGTGCGGACCTGGTGATCGATCGGAACGCCGAGGGTTACCAGTTCTGGAAGGACGAGAACACCCAGGATCCGCGGGAGTGGCGCCGCTTCGGCGCGCGGATCCGGGAACTGACCGGCGGTAAGGACCCGGACATCGTGTTCGAACACCCGGGCCGAGAGACTTTCGGCGCGAGTGTGTTCGTGGCCCGGAAGGGCGGCACGATCGTTACCTGTGCCTCGACGTCCGGTTATCTGCATCAGTTCGACAACCGTTACCTCTGGATGAACCTGAAGCGCATTATCGGGTCGCATTTCGCGAACTACCGCGAGGCCTACCTCGCAAATGACCTGATTGCTTCCGGACGTATTCATCCGACGCTCTCGAAGGTCTACCCGCTCGAGCAGACGGGGCAGGCGGCCTTCGACGTCCACCGGAACCTTCACCAGGGGAAGGTCGGCGTGCTCTGCCTCGCGCCGGAGGAGGGTCTCGGCGTGCGGGACGAGGAAAAGCGGAGCCGGCACATCGACGCGATCAACCGGTTCCGCGCGCGCTGATCGATGAGGCTTGTCCAGGCACGGTGCGCCGTGCCTGGACAGGTCTCCTGGGGGCCGTGACGGGCGCCGTGGGGGCCGCCCGTCACGGCCGCCGCACCGCGGCTGCCCGGCGGCCGCGCCGCCGCACGGCTTCCGCCCGGCCGCCGCACGGCTTCCCCGCGCCTGGCGACTGGGGGCATTGCGTCGATTCAATCGCGGCGAGGCGTCCAGAAAACACCACGCACAGTGAGCGGAAACGCATGAGGCACCCGCGCACTGGGGTGTTCTGCTGAGTCGCGGATCAGCCGAACCGCCGTACGGTGTGTCGCTTGGGATTTTCGCGTCGAATGTGAGAGAGGGTTCGCTAGATGCGGCCATCAGGGTCTGCGATAGTGGGCGACATGCAGCCGACCCCCACCGAGAACAACCTCTCGTTCTTCGACTCTTCGAACACCGATCCGGGCTTCACCATCGCGCTGCGCGGGTACGACCGGCACCAGGTGAACGAGCACCTTCAGCGGCTCAACACCGAGCTGACCCAGAACCAGGGCGCCAAGTCCGAGGCCGAGCAGAAGCTCGCTGAGGCCCAGCACCGGGTTCGCGCGGTCGAGCAGCAGCTCACCGCGCTGCAGCAGCAGATGCGCAGCCAGCAGAAGCAGCTCCAGGAGAACTCGAAGCCGACGCTCTCCGGCCTCGGTACCCGGGTCGAGCAGCTGCTGCGGCTCGCCGAGGAGCAGGCGAACGAGCACCGCACCGAGGCCGAGAAGAAGGCCGAGGAGACGCTGTCGGCTGCTCGCCTCCAGGCCCGCGAACTGACCGAGAAGGCGCGTGCCGAGGCGCAGGCGGTCAAGGTCGCCGCCGAGCGCGACGCGGCCGGGGTCAAGGAGGGCGCCGAGCGCGAGGCGTCCGAGATCCGCAACGAGGTCAACCGCGAGGTCGAGGTCAACCGCGCCACCGCAGACCGCGAGGTCCGGCAGGCGCGCACGACCGCCGACCACGAGGTGGCCGAGCTCAAGGCGCGGGTGCACCGCGAGGTGGCTCAGCTGCAGGCCACCGCCGAGCGGGAAGCCACTCAGCTGCGGGCCGCGGCGAAGCAGGAGACCGAGCAGCTCCGCAACAAGGTCAAGGCGGAGACCGAGCAGCTGCGCACCACCGTGCGGCAGGAGACCGAGCAGCTGCGCAGCGAGGCCACCCGCGAGGCCGAGCAGAAGCGGGGCGAGGCGAGCCGCATCCTGGCCGAGGCGCGCGAGAAGCGCGACAACGACCTGCAGGAGCTCGAGCTCCAGCTGGCCGAGCGGCGCGAGCGGGCCGAGCAGGAGGAGTCCCAGCGGCACGCGGCTGCGGTCGCCGAGACCCAGAAGCTGGTCGGCGAGGCCGAGCAGCGCGCCCGGGTCGCCGAGACCCGTGCCCGCGAGGTCGAGGCGCACACCGAGTCTCGTCGTAAGGCGGCCGAGGCTCAGGCCAAGGACATCGTCGAGAAGGCTCGTGCGCTCGCCGACAAGACCGTCAGCGAGGCGCGTGCCGAGTCCGAGCGTCTGATGTCGGACGCCAAGGCGAACGCCGAGCACAACACGACCCAGGCCAAGCGCCAGGTCGCCGAGCTCACCTCGCAGCGGGACGCGATCACCACGCAGCTCGGTCAGCTGCGCGAGATGCTGGCCGGCCTGGTCGGCGGCGGCGCGGCGGCGGCCACGGTGGCGAAGGCCGCCGAGGTGGCCAAGGCCGAGCCGGTCGAGGCGCCGAGCGCGAACGGGCGAGGCTGATCAATCACAGTGTTCTCCGAGGCCGGACCACGCCGAAGTGGCCCGGCACCGGGCGGTGGCTGCACACCCCGACGGTGGGTTGACCCGGTGTACGCACCGGGTCACCACCCGTTCGGATGGTGCGGAGTCCGAGGCACCACACGAACGGACGGCACATGGAACGATGTGTCGGTGGGCCTCATTAGCCAGGCGATTCCCACACCGGAGTTGCAGAGCGCCTGACCGCCGCCAAGGGGGTCCGGCTCGGAACGATGCGAGTATGACTGCATGTCGCAGGAGGACGGGCACGGCCTTCTCCCAGTGAGCGGCGGCGAACCTATGCCGTCGTTCGAGGTGGTGCTGCGCGGGTACGACCGACGTCAGGTCGACGACGCGCTGCGCCGCATGGAAGGCGAGGTGAGCGCGGTCGCGTCGGACCGCGACGCCGCATACGCGCGTTCGGACGCGTACGCCGCCCAGGTCGAGCGACTGCACACCGAGATCGACCGGCATCGTGGCGAGATCTACCACCTCCGGCAGCAGCTGGAGTACGCCGTCCGTAACCCGCACGCCGAGGTCAGTGCCCGCGTGCAGCAGATCCTCGACCTGGCGGAGGCCGAGGCCAACGAGATCCGCGCCACCGCTCAGAACGAGCTGGTCGGCGCGCGCAACACCGTCCAGCGCGCCGCTGCCGAGGCGGAGGCCGCCGCGCACCGCGTCCTCGACGACGCCGCCCGCGACGCCCGCGGTTTAATCCGCGACGCCGAACTCGAGGCGACCCGGCAGCGCGAAGAGGCCGAGCGTGAGCTCGTCGAACACCTCATCGGGCTGCGCGAGGAGATCGCCCGCGCGCAGGAGATCATCGACGAGAACGAAGCCGAGGCCCGCCGTCGAGCGGACGCCATCCTGCAGGACGCCGAGGAGCGCGCCACCGCGATCCCGGCCGACGCGGAGGCGTACGCCGAGGAGGTCCGCGGCGGGGCCGACGAGTACGCCGAGTCCACCCGCAGCGAGGCCGACGCCTACTCCTCGCGAACCCGCACCGACGCGGACGCCTATGCCAACCAGCTGACGACCGCAGCGAACGAGCGGCTGGCCGCCGCGGTCCATGCTGCCGAGGAGCAGGCCGAGGAACTGGCCGCCGAGGCCCGCGAGCTGGCCAACACGATCGAGGCGGAGGCCAGGGAGCGCGCCGACGCGCTGCTCGTGGAGGTCGAGGCTCGGCTCGCCGAGGCCGACCAGCGCATCGCGGACGCGGAGAAGACAGCCGCAGCGGCGATCAAGAAGGCCGACAACCACGCCGAGAGCATCGCCCGCGAGGCCGACGACTACGCGACCGCGACCCGCACCGGCGCCGACGAGTACTCGACCACCACGCGCCGAGAGGCCGACGACCACGCCGAGCGCGTCGCCCGGCTGGCCGACGACCACGAGAGCACGGTCCGGCTCGCCGCCGAGGAGTACTCGACCAGCACCCGCCGTGAGGCCGACACCTACGCGACGTCCACCCGCGCGGAGGCCGACGCCTACCGGGTCTCCACCCACGAAGCGGCCGACGAGTACGCCGCCACCACCCGGCGCGAGGCGGACGAGCACGTCGTCGCGGCCAACCGGAAGGCCGACGACCACGCCGAACGGGTTGCCAGGGAAGCCGACGACTACGCGAAGACGACCCGACGCGAGGCCGACGAGACCGCCACCCGGGTCACCTCCGAGGCAGCCGCGGAAGCGGCGAGGCTCACCGAGGAGGCCACCGCCGAGGCCACGCGGGTCACCGCCGACGCGACCGCCGTGGCGACCCGCCTGACCTCCGAGGCACAGCGGCGGGCGGACGAGCTGGTCGCCGAGGCCGAGGCCAGGCGGACCGCGCTCACCACCGAGGCCGCCGAGGAGGCGGCCCGGATCGTCACCGAGGCCGAGCGTGTGGCGTCCGCGCACACCGCGCAGGCCGACGAGCAGGTCCAAACCATGATCGACGCGGCCGAGCAGCAGGCCGCGCAGGTCACCCGCGAGGCCGACGATGCCGCGGCGACCGCCGTCACCCAGGCGCAGGAGCGGGCCCGCACGATCATCTCGGTCGCCGAGGCCCGTGCGCGCGACCTGGTCGGCACCGCCGAGCGGCGGGCCCAGGACATGGTCGCCGACGCCGAGCGGCGCGCGGCAAAGGTGCGCAGCGCCGGCGAGGAGAAGGCCGCGACGCTGGTGGCAGGCGCCGAGGAGCGGGCTCGGGCACTGCAGGCCGACGCCGAGCAGCGCGCCGAGGCCGTGCTGACCGAGGCGCACGAGCAGGCGGCCCAAGCCGCCGCCGATGCCGCCGAGGCGACCGCCGACGTGTTCCGGCGCGCCCGCGAGGCCGAGGACGCCGCGGCGACGGTCCGGTCGGACGCCGAGGCGGAGGCCACCCGCACGCTGGCGGAATCGGAGGAGAAGGCCGCCGCGCTCGTCCGCACCGCACAGGAGAAGGCGACCACGCTCCAGTCCCAGGCCGAGGAGCACGCCCGGAAGGCCGAGGACGACCGGGACGAAGCCGCCGAGGCGCTGCGCGAGGCCCAGGAGAAGCTGCACGTCGCCGAGCAGGAGGCCGCCACCACGGTGGCCGGCGCCAAGATGGTGGCGCGCCGCAAGGCGAACGAGCTGATCGAGGCCGCCGAGCAGAAGGCGACCGAGACGACGTCCACCGCCGAGGCGCTCGCGACCGAGACGATGAAGGCCGCCGACGACCACGCCGAACGGGTCGCCAGGGAAGCCGACGACTACGCGAAGACGACCAGGCGCAGCGCCGACGAGCACAGCACGAAGGTCCGCGGCGAGGCGGACAGCTACGCGTCGAAGACCCGGCGCGACGCCGACGAGCACGCGAAGCGGGTCCGCAGCGAGGTCGACACGCTCCGGGCCACGGCCGAGAAGAAAGCCGCCGACCTCACCGCGAAGGCGGAGGCCACCGCTGCGGCCTTGGTCTCGAAGGCGGAGTCCAAGGCTTCCAAGCTGCTCTCCGAGGCCACCCAGGTCGCGACCACCGCGACGACCGAGGCCGACGAGTACGCCGCGCGGGTTCACGCGGAGAGCGAGGAGCTGTCCCGGTCGGCGACCGAGGAGGCCGCGGCCAGGGCCGAGCGCATGATCCAGGAAGCGATCGCCGAGGCGGAGCGCATCACCGCCGACGCGAGCACCCGCGCCAAGCAGGTCGTCGAGGACGCCAGGACGCAGGGCGCGACGATGCGGCGGGACGCCGAGCTGCGCGCCCGGAACACCAAGGAGAAGGCCGGGCTCGAGGCGCACACCACGACGCGCAACGCCCGCGAGGAAGCGGAGAAGGTCGTCGCCGGGGCTCGTCGCGAGGCCGAGCGGTTGCGCGGCGAGGTCGCCGCGCTCATCGAGCGCCGCGACCAGATCAACGGTGAGATGAACCGGCTGCAGGACGCGCTGTCCGGCCTCGGCGGAGGTCTGTTCGCGAACTTGTCCGCGGTCACGGCTGCTGTCCCTCAGTCGGACGCGACGCCGCCTGCGCCGTCCGCCGAGGTGGCCACCAGCGACGAGGCGAGCGCGGACCCAACCGCCGCGAAGGCCGCCCCGGAGGCGGGCACCGCCTCGGCGGCGCCCGACGCCGAAGCACGCACCGCCGAGACGGCAAAGCCCGACGCCGACGCCCGCCCCACCGAGGCCGTGAGCCCCGACGCCCGCCCCGCCGGGGGCGCGAAGCCCGACGCCCGCCCCGCCGGGGGCGCGAAGCCCGACGCCCGCCCCGCCGGGGGCGCGAAGTCCGGCTACGAGGCACGCACCGCCGAGGCGGCGCTCGACGGCGAAAAGGGCGACGCCGACGCGCGCGCGGGGGCCGCGAAGCCCGGCTTCGACGCACGCACCACCGGAGCGTCGAAGCCCGACACCGACTCGCGCACCACCGGCGCTGCGAAGCCCGGCTACGAGGCACGGACTGCCGAGGCGGCGAAGCCCGACACCGGGCAGAACGGCGCCAGCACGGCCGCGAAGCCCGACGGCGAAAAGGCCGGCACCGACTCGCGCGCGGGGACCGCGAAGCCCGACGGCGAGAAGGGCGGCACCGACTCGCGCGCGGGGACCGCGAAGCCCGACGGCGAAAAGGCCGGCACCGATTCGCGCACCACCGGCGCTGCGAAGTCCGGCTTCGACGCGCCGACCGGCGAGGCGGCGAAACCCGACGCAGCGAAGCCTGGCGCCGAGTTACGCGCCGCGGGGACCGCGAAGCCCGACGGCGGCAACGCGGGCGCCAGGGCGAGCAGCGCGGGGACTGAGAAGTCGGCGGCCCACGAGAACGTCACCGCGCGTCAGACTGCCGGCGCCGACAAGGCCGAGCCCACCGGAACGGACAAGGCCCCCACCGCGCCGACGTTCGCCGACCCCGGCGAGGAGACCACCCCGGGCGCGCTGCGCACCATGGCGAGCGCCCGAACCAGCACGTCTGCCGCCGAACGTGGCTCGGCGGGCGGCGATGCTCCCTCCCCGGGCGGCAGCGCGGCCGGGCGTGAGTCCGCGGGGGCGGCGAACGGTGCTGCGCCGAAGCCCGGCGCCACGTTCGCCGCACGCAGCGGCACCGCGTGGGCAGGCCGGAGCGCCACCCTCACCGAGGCGGAGCAGACCACCGCCGGCTCGCACAAGCCTGCCCCGGGCGGTGATACGTCCGCCGTCGGCGGCGACAGGCCCCGGACGCTGCCACTGCAGCAGGCAAAGCAGCCGGAGGCGGACGCCCCGAGCGGCGACGCGACGAAGCACAGCAGCAACGGTAACTCCGGCGCGCCGAAGCCCGAGACGCCGAAGCCGGGGCCGCCGCGCCAGACGCTAGGCGCCCGGCTGGCCGCCAACCCGGTCCCCACGTCCCCGGCACGCCCGCCGCTGCCCCCTCCCCCGCCACCCACAGCAACCCCCGCCCCCACGTCGCCCACGGCCGCAGCACCCACGGCTGGGGCGACCACGGACGCGGCGCGCACACCCACGGCGCCCACGAGTGGAGCGACCACGGGCGCGGCGCGCACACCCACGCCGCCCACGGCCGCAGCGCCCACGGCTGGGGCGACCACCACCGGGGCGACCTCGGCTGCGGTGCCTCCGGCTGGAGCACCTGCGGCTGGAGCGACCGGGGGCTCGGGGCGTACACCGGCGGCGTCCGGGCCGGTGGCGTCCGGATCGCAGGAGGTACCCAACAGCGACGGGGACCGGCCGAACCGGCCGCGAGCCGGGTCGATGCTGGGCCTGGTCGACGACGACCGGGCAACGGTCGGCGTCGGACCGACCCTCGACCTCACCTGGCGCGCCGACCGCAGCGACGGCAAGCCCGCCTGACCCCGGAAGCAGATTGCATTTGGAAGGGCTATCACCCGCCTAAATGCAATCTGCTCAGCCAGGCGCGGCTAGGCGCGGCTAGACGCGGGCGAGCAACGTGCGGACGGCGCCGTCGAAGGCGGTGGGGTCCTCGACCGCGGTCAGGTGACCGGCGTGCGGGATCTCGACGACGCGCGCGTCCGGGAGCGCCTCGGCCATCGCGGCGACGTCCGCGTCGGTGATCAGCGCGTCCTCCTCACCGGCGATGATCAGCGCGGGAACGTCGGCGGCGCGCAGGACGTCGAACGAGTCGGCGCGCTTGGCCATCGCGTACTCCGCCCACGCCGCGGCCCGTGGTGGGGTGGCCAGGATCGCGGCCTTCACCGCGTCGGCGACCGCGGGCTTGGCGGAACGCGTCGTCTGGCCGAGCAGGTTGCCGAACACGTTCTCGACGAGCGTCTCGGCGGACTCGGTGTGCTCCAGCGCGTGCGCGATCCGGACTCGGTTCGCCGCGGCTCCCTCGGGGTCGGCGGCGGCTTTGGTGTTCGCGAGCACCAGCCCGCTCACCCGCTCCGGATAGCGCCGCAAGAATGCCATCGTGACGTAGCCGCCCATCGAGAGGCCGCCGAGCACTACGCGGTCGAGCTTGAGGTCGTCGAGCAGCAGCGCGAGGTCGTCCACCAGGACGTCCATCGAGGGTTCCTCGTCGCCCAGCGGGGAGTCGCCCCAGCCGCGCTGGTCCGGGGTGATCAACCGGCAGGTGTCGGCCAGCAACCAGTGCTGGGTCGCCCACATCGCCGAGGAGAGCGGGAACGCGTGCAGCAGCACCAACGGTGTGCCGTGCCCGCTCTCCTGGTACGTCAGCTCGACCGTCACAGGTCCCCCTAGTCTGCGTGCGGCTCCGGCCTCGGCACGTCCGCGAACGCGGCTACCGTCTGGTCGGCGTACTGGCTGGCGTCCCCAGTCTCTATCGGGCCGTCGTATTCACGTGGGAGCGGGACGCTATCAGGCGACACGATTCGCGCGACGATCTCGTCCAGCACTCGCTCGGCATAACCCACCCAGAGGTGTTTCGCACCGTCCACTGGAACGATTTCCAATTGCTTCAGCGGCGCAAACTTGGTCCGCGCTTCTTCCGGGCGAAGGAAGTCGTCGAACTCGGGGACGAGCGCGGTAACCGGCTTACCGGAGTCCGACCACACTGTCAGGTGCTCCGGGCGGCTGAAGCGGAGCGGCGGGGAGAGCAAAATCGCGCCGACGACCGACGGATCGCAGCCGTACATCAGCGTCAGGTCGGTGCCGAACGACCAGCCGAGCAGCCACGGGTTCGGAAGTTCCTCGAACTCGGCGTACTCGATCGCCGCGGCGACGTCGTACCGCTCGCCGACCGCGTTGTCGAACGTGCCTTCGCTGGTGCCGCGGGCGGACGTCGTACCGCGGGTGTTAAAGCGCAGCACGGCGACGTCGGCGAGCGCGGGCAGGCGCCAGGCGGCCTTGCGGAAGAGGTGGCTGTCCATCATCCCGCCGTGGGTGGGCAGCGGGTGCAGGCAGAGCAGCGTGGCGACGGGGGGCCGTTCGAGCGGGAGCGCCAGCTCGCCGACGAGCGTCAGCCCGTCAGCGGTGTGGAGCGTGATGTCCCGGCGATCCGCCGGCAGGACAGAGTTCGAAACGATGCGAGCCACGAATGAATCGTCGCACCCGGTCAGCGTCGGCGGCGGCGGGCCGCCCAACACGGGGAGTGCCAGTGGCGGCGGTCGTCGGGACTCGCCTGGCCGGCCCAGGAGCCGGCCTCGGGCCAGACGACGACGTGCGCGGTACCGGCGCGCACCTCCTGGTCGCACCCGGGGCAGCGGTACGTCTTGCCGGTGGCGCTACCGGCAAGGCGTCGCACGACCCACCCGTCCTCGACCGTGTCGACGACGGGGACGTAGGGGTCGCGCGGGTCGCGGTCGGCTTCCGGCCGACCACGACGCCGCGGACGATTGCTCCGTGGACTCACAACCAGAGAGCGTGCAACAGCCTCCCCGGGTTCCCGCCACCAGGGTGGTCGTAGAACCACGGACCTGGAGCGGGCCGTGCACTACTTCCGCGCGTAGTCGCGGAAGCCACGCTGGGACTTGCGGCCGAGGTAGCCGGCGGCGACCAGGTGTTCGAGCAGGGGCGACGGCACGAAGCCCGGCTCGTGGAACTCGGCGTGCAGCTCCTTCTGGATCGCCAGCGACACGTCCAGCCCGACGACGTCGAGCAGCGCGAACGGTCCCATCGGGTAGCCGAAGCCGAGCGTGACCGCGGTGTCGATCTGGTCGGCGTCCGCGTAGTGCGCGTCGAGCATCGCGACCGCGTCGTTGAGGTAGGGGAACAGCAACGCGTTGACGATGAACCCGGCCCGGTCCCGGCAGTCCACCGGGTGCTTGCGCAGCGTCCGGGTCACGGCGTGCGCGGTGGCCAGCACGTCCGGCGCGGTGGCCACCGTCGACACGATCTCGACCAGCTTCATCACCGGGGCGGGGTTGAAGAAGTGCAGGCCGACGACGTCCTGCGGCCGGGACGTCGCGGTCGCGCACTCGATGACCGGCAGGCTGGACGTGGTCGTCGCCAGCACGGTGCCCGGCTTGCACACCGCGTCGAGCGTCGCGAACAGCTCGCGCTTGACGGTCAGGTCCTCGACGATCGCTTCGACGACCAGGTCGACGTCGGCGAGGTCGTCGTGGGTGGCGCTGCCGGTGACCCGGCCCAGCACCGCGTCCCGCTCGTCCTCGGCGAGCTTGCCCTTCGAGACGGCGCGGTCCAGGGACTTGGTCAGCGCGGCGAGCACCTTCGCGCTCTTGTCGTCGCTGCGGGTCACGTACGTGACGTCGTACCCGGCCTTGGCGAACACCTCGATGATGCCGGTGGCCATGGTTCCGGAGCCGACGACGCCGACCTTCTGCACGGTCCGGACGATGTCGGCGTCGGCAGTTCCGGCGCTCGAATCAAGAACCGGCGCGCCGTCCACGTAGGTGTAGAAGCCGCGGCCGGACTTCAGGCCGAGTAACCCGCCGGCGATCATCTGCTTGAGCAGCGGCGCCGGCGCGTGCCGCCGGTCCCCGCTCTGCGCGAACAAGGCGGTGAGCACGTCGAACGTGGTGTCCAGCCCGATCCGGTCGACGACAGCGAGCGGACCGAACGGCAGTCCGCAGCCGAACCGCATCGCGGCGTCGACGTCGTCGCGGGTGGCGTAGCCCGACTCGACGAACGACACCGCCTGGTTGAGGTAGGCGAACAGCAGCGCCGAGGTGATCAGCCCGGGCCGGTCGCCGACCGTCAGCGGGTTCTTGCCGAGCCGCTCGGAGAGCAGCGTGGCCGTGTCGTCGATGACGTCCGGGTCGGTGAACACCGTCCGGACGACCTCGACCAGCGGGGTCGCATCGACCGGCGCGGCGAAGTGCAGCCCCAGCACCCGGTGCGGGTGGGCGGCTGCCACCGCCAGCTCGGTCACCGACAGCGCCGAGGCCGCGGTGGCCAGCACCGTATCCGGTCGCACCACCGCACCAAGGTCGGTGAACACCCGCTGCTTGAGCTCGAGCCGCTCGGGGACCGCCTCGATCACCAGATCGGCGTCCGCCAGAGCGTCCAACGAATCGGACACCGGCACGCTCACCCGGGCCCGAGCCGCTTCGTCCGTGTCCACGCCGATCACCTCGAACCCGGCGCCGGCGAACACGTCCGCGAGGCCCGCCCCTACCGTTCCCAGACCGACGATTCCGATTCGCGCGAAGTTCCTGGACACGGTCGCCCTCCCTATAGCTGGCCGTGGAGTGGGCCGAGTCTGGCATACCGATCAGTAACTTAGGCCGGAGCATGGTCCGCATCACACCGCTTGCGGGTCTCTGCCCCCATCTGAACCGAGTCACCTGGGTTACTCGTTAGTAAGTTTCCCCCTACCAGTGGGTCGCCTGAGTCCTAGACTCCGGACAACCGCCCCACTTCCGCAGGAGGTCCCGATGACCGTGGCCGAGCAGACGTCACGCCCCGGCACCCCGACGTTCGTCGACGGCCACCTGGTGTCGTCGAGTCCGGCTACCGGCGGGGAGGTCGGCCGGATTCCGGTCACCGACCCGGACGCTGTGCGGTCGGCGGTCGAGAAGGCCCGTGCCGCGTCGGCCTGGTGGGCCGCGCTCGGGTACTCCGGACGCCGGACACGGCTGCTGGCCTGGCGGGCGCTGATCGTGCAGCGGATGGACGAGCTCGCCGACCTGATGCACCGCGAGAACGGCAAGCCGTCCGACGACGCGATGCTGGAAGTGCTGATCACCGTCCACCACCTGGACTGGGCGGCGAAGAAGGCCGCGAAGGTCCTCGGGCCGCGCCGGGTGCCGTCCGGCCTGCTCGCGGCCAACATCGCCGCGAGCCTGGAGTACGCGCCGCTCGGCGTGATCGGCGTGATCGGCCCGTGGAACTACCCGGTCTTCACGCCGATGGGCTCGATCGCGTACGCGCTGGCCGCGGGCAACGCCGTGGTGTTCAAGCCGAGCGAGTACACGCCGCTGATCGGCCAGTGGCTGGTCGACACGTTCGCCGAGGTCGTGCCCGAGCACCCGGTGTTCGTCGGCGTCTACGGCGGCGGGGAGACCGGTGCCGCGCTGACGACCTCGGGCGTGGACAAGATCGCGTTCACCGGCTCCACCGCGACCGGCAAGAAGATCATGGCGGCCGCCGCGCAGACGCTCACGCCGGTGCTGATCGAATGCGGCGGCAAGGACCCGCTGCTCGTCGACGCCGACGCCGACCTGGACGCCGCCGCCGACGCCGCGGTGTGGGGCGGGATGTCCAACGGTGGTCAGACCTGCATCGGCACCGAGCGGGTCTACGTCCACGAGGCCGTGTACGAGCCGTTCCTGGCCAAGCTGACCGCCGCGGCCAAGAACGTCACGCCGGGCGAAGCGCCCGACGCGCTCTACGGGCCGGCGACGATGCCGTCGCAGCTCGACGTCATCCGCCGGCACGTGGACGACGCTCTCGCCCGCGGCGGCAAGGCCGTGGTCGGTGGCGCCGAGTCGGTCAGCGGGCCGTTCGTCGGGCCGGTCGTTCTCACCGACGTGCCGGAGGACTCCGCTGCCGTCCAGGAGGAGACGTTCGGGCCGACGCTCACCGTCAGCAAGGTGCGGGACATGGACGAGGCCGTCGAGCGTGCGAACGGCACCTCGTACGGGCTCGGCGCCGCGGTGTTCTCGAAGCGGCGCGGCGTCGAGCTGGCGCGGCGGATCCGCTCCGGGATGACCGCGGTGAACTCGGTCATCTCGTTCGCGAGCGTGGCGGCGCTACCGTTCGGCGGTGTGGGTGACTCCGGGTTCGGACGGATCCACGGCGAGGACGGCCTGCGGGAGTTCACCCGGCCGAAGGCGATCGCGCGTCAGCGCTTCGCGCTGCCGCTGGCGATCTACAGCTTCACCCGCACCGATTCCACGAACTCGTTGCTGGCCCGCACGATGAAAACCCTCTACGGCAAGGGCGCGCCCAAGCGCTGAGCCCACTCACTGCGTCATTCGGACGCCGGGCCGCGGACGCCCAGCTCGGCGGCGAGGAGTTCGTAGCTGCGGGTTCGTTGGGCGTAGCTCGGGGTCGGCGTCGCGACGATGAGTTCGTCGGCCTCGGTGTCCTCCACGAGCGCGCGGAGCCGGGTCGCCACCACCTCGGGCGACCCGGCGTTCAGCCGGCCCGCCATCTGCTCCCGTGCCGCCGGGTACCCCGACGAGGCCGCGAACTCCTTCAGCTCCTCCGGCGAGATCGGCCCCAGCCGCCCGGACCGCAGCTTCGCCATGTTCAGCGTCCAGTACGCCTCGAACTCGGCGACCTCGGCGGCGTCCTCGCTCGCGAACGCGATCGTCGAGACGCTGCTCCGCGGCGCGTCCAGGAACTCCGAGGGCCGGAAGTCGCGGCGGTAGGCCCGCAGCACCGGCCCCGCCAGCTCCGGGTTGATCTGGTGCGCGAAGCTCGCCGCCAGCCCGTTCACCGCGGCGAACCGTGCGCCGTAGTCGCTCGACCCGAGGATCCACAGCTCCGGCATCCCGGGCACGGCCGGCGTGGCCTGCACCGACCGGAACGGGTGGTCGTCCGGGAACGTGTCGGTGAGGAACGCCAGCAGTTCGCCGGTCAGCTGCGGAAACTCGTTCCCCATCACCTTCTGCTCCGAGCCGCGCAGTGCGAGTGCGGTGAGCCCGTCGGTGCCCGGCGCCCGTCCCAGCCCGAGGTCGACCCGGCCGGGGAACATCGCCTCCAACGTGCGGAACGTCTCGGCGACCTTGAGCGGCGCGTGGTTCGGCAGCATGATGCCGCCCGCCCCCACCCGCAGCGTGCTGGTCGCCGCGCCGACCCGGGCGATGAGCAGCTCCGGGGCCGTGCAGGCGAGCGTCGGGCTGTTGTGGTGCTCGGAGAACCAGATCCGCCGGTAGCCCAGCCGCTCGACGGTCCGGGCCAGCTCGACGCTCCCGTCGATCGCTTCGGTGGCGGTGCCGCCGTACGGGATCCCGACGAAGTCGAGCACGGACACGGCGAGTTCGCTGTCAGCCATGCTCGTTTCAACCGCCCCCATCCGGAGACATTCCCCGTTTGCGCGTGTCGAAGGCACGCGACATTCTGACCTGGAGCCCGTCGAGGGCGGGGCTCGCTTGGCAGCGTCGTCCTCGGCGGGCCGCGCACCTACCGGATACGGTGCGGGCATGACCACCCCCGAGCCGCTCACTCCCCCCGTCGCGAAGCGCGTCCCGTTCGTTCGGACCCACCACGGCGACGAGGTCGTGGACGACTACGCCTGGCTGGCCGACCGGGACGATCCCGACACGATGGCGTATCTCAACGCGGAGAACGCGTACACCGAGCAGGTCACCGCTCACCTGACCGGCCTGCGCGAGACGTTGTTCGACGAGATCAAGCGGCGCACGCAGGAGACCGACCTGTCGGTGCCCAGCCGTAAGGGCGACTGGTGGCACTACAGCCGCACCGAGGAGGGCAAGCAGTACGGCATCCACTGCCGCCTGCGCGCCGAGCCGGGTCAGCTGACGCCCCCCGAGACCACGGACGGCGCCCCGCTCCCCGGCGAGGAAGTGCTGCTCGACGAAAACGTGGTCGCCGGTGAGGAGGCGTTCCTCTCGCTCGGTGCGTTCGACGTCAGCCCGGACGACCAGCTGCTCGCGTACTCGACCGACTTCGCCGGCGACGAGCGCTTCACGCTGCGGATTCGCGACCTCGCGAGCGGCAAGGACCTCTCCGACGAGGTCCCGAACACCTCGTACGGCACGGCCTGGTCCGCCGACGCGACCGAGCTGTTCTACCTGACGGTGGACGACGCGTGGCGTCCGCACCGGGTCTGGCGGCACACCGTCGGCACGCCTGCCGACCAGGACACGATGGTCTTCGAGGAGCCGGACGAGCGGTTCTGGGTGGGTGTCGGCCTCTCCCGCAGCGAGGCGTACATCGTCATCCAGGCCAGCAGCAAGACGACCAGCGAGGTCCGTGTCATCGACGCGACGGCCCCGCGCAGCGAGCCCCGGCTGATCGCGCCCCGCCGCGACAACGTCGAGTACTCGATCGACCATCAGGCGGCCGGGCCGAACCGTCCGGAGCGTTTCCTCGTCCTGCACAACGACGACGCGGAGAACTTCGCGCTGGCCACCGCCCCGGTCGACGCGCCGTCCGAGTGGACGCCGCTGATCCCCCACGACCCCGCCGTGCGGCTGGCCGACGTCGACGCGTTCGCCGGCCACGTCGTCGTCCACCTGCGTAAGGACGGCCTCACCGGGCTGCGCGTGCTCACCGAGGGTGAGCCCGATCGCGACCTGACGTTCCCGGAGACCGTCTACACGGTCGAGCCGTCCGCCAACCCCGACTACTTCGCGACGCAGTTCAGGCTGCACTACACGTCGCTGGTGACGCCGGACTCGGTGTTCGACTGCGACCTGGCGACCGGCGAGCTCACGCTGCGGAAGCGCCAGCCGGTGCTCGGCGGGTACGAACCCGAGCTGTACGAGCAGCACCGCGAGTGGGCGACGGCGCCCGACGGCACCCGGATCCCGATCTCGCTGGTGGCCCGCAAGGACACCCCGCGCGACGGCACCGCGCCGTTCCTGCTGTACGGCTACGGCGCCTACGAGATCAGCATCGATCCCTGGTTCTCGGTCGCCCGGCTCTCGCTGCTCGACCGTGGATTCGTGTTCGCGGTCGCCCACGTGCGGGGCGGTGGTGAGCTGGGCCGCCGCTGGTACACCGAGGGCAAGCTGGGCCACAAGAAGAACACGTTCACTGACTTCGTCGCGGCCGCTCGAGCGGTCGTCGACGCCGGCTGGACCTCGAGTGACCGGCTGATTGCCCGCGGCGGCAGTGCCGGGGGGCTGCTGATGGGTGCGATCGCGAACCTGGCTCCGGACGCGTTCCGGGCCATCGTCGCCGACGTGCCGTTCGTCGACGCGTTGACGTCGATCCTCGACCCGTCACTACCGCTGACCGTGACCGAGTGGGAGGAGTGGGGCAACCCTCTGCACGACCCCGAGGCGTATGCGTACATCCGTTCGTACGCCCCGTACGACAACGTCGAGCCGCGGACGTACCCGTCGATCCTCGCGCTCGCCGGGCTGAACGACACCCGGGTGCTGTACCACGAGCCGGCCAAGTGGATCGCGAAGCTCCGCGCGGTCGGCGCCTCCGACGTGCTGCTCCGCACCGAGATGGGGGCGGGGCACTCGGGGCCGAGCGGCCGCTACGACGCCTGGCGCGAGGCTGCGTTCGCGACCGCCTGGATCCTGGACGTGGTCGGCGCGGGCGACTAACCGACGCACGGGGCGGCGGGGCACGCCCGCTACCAGCCCAAAGGCTCAACTCGCCGCCCGTGTCGCCGACAGAAGAACGAGATGCAGGTCACTCCCGGCCGCATCCCTGGACCTGTCGAGGCGGCGCTCGTGTCTGCGGTGGCCCGGATGTTCCGGGGGTTCCAAGACCTCCGGATGGCAGTGAAGCTCGGTGTGTTGATCGTCATCGCGGTCGCCTGCGCTCTTGTCGTCGGCGTCATCGGCCTGCGCTCGCAGACCCGGCTGACCGACCAGGCCGACGAGGTGCGGGCGCTGGAGGTCGCGAAGGCCGCGCTCAACCACCTCGACACCCGCAACGCCGAGCTGAAGGTCGACGGCTACCGGGCGCTGATCGAGACCGACGACCTCGACAGCGTGAGGCAGGACGCCAGCGACGACTCGGCCTCGATCGACGAGGCCGTCGCCGCGGTGGAGGCCGCCGGGCTCCCGGCGAACCTGCGGACGCAGTTCGAGGCGATCAAACCCGACCTCGAGACGTTCAAGACGACGGTGACGACGCTGGTCGACACCGCGGGGACGAACTACACCGCGGCCCGAGCGAACGAGGGCCAGATCGCGGAGAAGAACCACGTCGTCGACGATCAGCTGGAGGCGCTGCACGAGGCAGTGGACGCCGCGATCACGGCCGGGCAGGCCGAGATGGAGAACACCTCCGACGGCGCCACCCGGGACGTGCTGATCGCCGAGGTGATGGCGCTGATCCTCCTGCTGTTGGTCGCGATCCCGATCGCCCGCGGCATCACCCGGCCGGTCGCCAGGATGCGTGCGGTGCTCGACGGACTGGCCGGTGGTGACCTGACCGGCTCGGCCGGCATCACCAGCCGGGACGAGATCGGCCAGATGGCGACTTCGCTGGACGCGGCGACTGCGAGCATCCGCGAGGTGCTGGACGCCGTCGGCACGAACGCGACCGCGCTGACCCGGTCGTCACAGCAGCTCTCCGAGGCCAGCACGAGCATCGCGGATGCCGCCGACGACACCAACAGCCAGACCACCGTGGCGTCCTCGGCGGCCGACGAGGTCGCCCGCAACGTCAACTCGGTGGCCGCCGGCGCGGAGGAGATGGGCGCCGCGATCGGTGAGATCGCCCGCAACACGACCGAGGCGGTCGGGGTGGTCGCCACCGCGGTCGACGAGGCCAACCAGGCGACCCGCACGGTGGAGCGGCTCGGTACGTCCTCGGCGGAGATCGGCGAGGTGCTCGGGCTGATCACGTCGATCGCCGAGCAGACCAACCTGCTCGCTCTCAACGCGACGATCGAGGCGGCGCGGGCGGGCGAGTCCGGAAAGGGCTTCGCCGTGGTCGCGAACGAGGTCAAGGAGCTCGCGCAGGAGACCGCGAAGGCTACTGAGGACATCGGGACCCGGGTCGCCGCGATCCAGCAGGACACCCGCAGCGCGGTGGAGGCGATCAGCCGGGTGGCCGAGGTGATCGAGCGGATCAACGAGTACCAGGCCACGATCGCGAGCGCGGTCGAGGAGCAGAGCGCGACCACACAGGAGATGAGCCGCAGCGTGGCCGAGGCGGCCAGCGGCGCCGACGTGATCGCGACGAACATCAGCGCGGTGGCCACCGCGACCGCCTCGACCACGCAGGGCGTCGAGCGAGCCAAGGAGGCCGCCGCGGAGCTCGCGGAGATGTCCTCTCAACTGCGCGGAATGATCGGCCGCTTCGTCACCCGGTAGCTTGTTCACCTTCACGTGTCACACTGCCGCTCGCTGAACGGATGGTGAACGCCAGGAGGAGCACGGATGACACAGCCGGTCGGACGCCTGCACGCTGCGATCTCGCGTCGGATCCCCCACCTGCCGGACGCGGCGGGGCCGCTCGCCGGCTCGATCCCCGACGGCGACGGGCCGCCGCTGTCGGTGTTGTTCGTGGGTGACTCGTCGGTGGCCGGCGTCGGCGCAGGTCACCACGGTGAGGCGCTCGCCGGCCAGTTCTCTGCCGCGTTGGCCGAGCAGGCGGGCCGGCCGGTGGCGTGGCGGGTACTCGCCCGCAGCGGCGACACCGTCCGGGGCATCACCGCGCTGGTCACCGCACATGCCGAGGAACTCGACGCCGACCTGGTCGTGCTCTCCGCGGGCACGAACGACGCGCTGCGTCTCCGGCGCCCGTCTGCCTGGCGGGCCGACGTTTCGATCCTGGTGGACGCCGTCCGCGAGCGGCTCGGGCGGCCGGTGCCCGTCCTGCTGGTGGGCATTCCGCCCGTGCATCGGTTCGGGTCGCTGCCGCGGCCGATCCGCTGGTCGATCGGCGGGTACGCGATGCTGCTCGACCGGCAGCTCGCGCGGCTCTGCGCGGCTCGCCCCGATCTCTGTCACCTGACGGTCGGCGCGCTGCCCACCGACACGTCCGCGTTCTTCTCGATCGACCGGTTCCACCCGAGCCCGACGGGTTATCGCGCCTGGGCCCGCCTGTTGGCCGCCTCAGCGTCCGCGTTCGTGCTAGAAACCGCGCTGCTCACAGCGTCCGCGTAGCCGCGGTTGCAGTTGAAGCGCCGCCAGGCGCGCGCACTCGCTTGAACGTGGAGCCCGCTAGAACAGCTTGCCGTCGGAGTCGTCGATGCCGCGGAGACCGTCGTAGTCGAGGGTGACGCAGCGGATGCCGCGGTCGGCGGCGAGCACCGAGGCCTGGGGCTTGATCTGCTGGGCCGCGAAGACGCCGCTCACCGGCGCGAGCAGCGGATCGCGGTTCAGCAGCTCCAGGTACCGCGTGAGCTGCTCCACCCCGTCGATCTCGCCGCGCCGCTTGATCTCCACCGCGACCGTCCCTCCGGACGCGTCCCGGCAGAGGATGTCGACCGGGCCGATCGCGGTCGGGTACTCCCGCCGGATCAGCGTGTACCCCTCGCCGAGCGTCGTGATGTGCTCGGCGAGCAGACGCTGCAGGTCGGCCTCGACCCCGTCCTTCACCAGGCCGGGGTCGACGCCGAGGTCGTAGCTGAAGTCGTGGAGCACCTCGTCGATCGTGATGCGCAGTTCTTCGCCCGCTTTGTTCACCACCGTCCAGACGCCGGGCTGTTCTTCCAGCCGGCACGGCGGGCTCATCCAGTTCAGCGGCTTGTAGGCACGGTCGTCGGCGTGAATCGACACCGACCCGTCGGCCTTGACGAGCAGCAACCGCGTCGCGGGCGGGAGATGAGCGGTGAGTCGACCGATGTAGTCGACCGAGCAGCGGGCAATGACCAAG
Organism: Cryptosporangium aurantiacum; assembly: GCF_900143005.1. Classification (NCBI taxonomy): domain Bacteria; kingdom Bacillati; phylum Actinomycetota; class Actinomycetes; order Cryptosporangiales; family Cryptosporangiaceae; genus Cryptosporangium; species Cryptosporangium aurantiacum. The sequence continues at coordinate 151,765 of NZ_FRCS01000001.1, read as the reverse complement.
CGCACGGCGAACGACACTAGGCCATCAGCTGCGCCGACGCCCGCCCGCCCGGGAAGTCGGGACCCGGACATGGATGCAGCTGCCAACGGAACCAGCGCTACCGTCGAGGGTGTGAGTGCGATGCCCGAGAACGACGCCACCGGTCCGAGATTCTCCAGCCACGTCTTCGGGACGTGGACCGACCCGCTGGAGGTGCATGCGGCAGGGGCGGCGCTCCGTGAGAAGACGCCGGTCAGCGCCTGCGCGGAGTACGTCCGGCGGTCCGACCGCCCGGATCCGGTCGCGTTCGTCGAGGCCACGAACGAGGGCCGGGTCGACGATCTGATCGCGCTGCGAGTCGGTCGGATGGCCGCATCGCCGTTCGCGTTCCTCCGCGGCAGCGCCGGTCTGATGGCGGCCGACCTGGCAGGCACCCCGACGTCCGGCGTGGCGGCGTGGATCTGCGGTGACGCGCACGCATCGAACTTCGGGCTGTACGCCTCGCCCGAGCGTCGTCTGGTGATGGATGTCAACGACTTCGACGAGACCGTCGTCGGGCCGTGGGAGTGGGACCTCAAGCGGCTCGCCGCGAGCCTCGTCGTCGCCGGGCGCGAGGCGGGCGTGGACGAGGAGAAGGCGCGCACGGCCGCGTCCGACGCCGCCCGCATCTACCGGGCCGCGCTCCGCGAGCAGGCCGGGATGCCGATCCTCGACGCGTACTACCAGACCACCGACGAGAAGACCGTCGAGCACTTCGACGTCGAACAGCTCGGCGAGGTGTTCAAGCGGATCGGCAAGAAGGCGCGGAAGAACACCAGCCGCCGGGTCGTGGAGAAGTTCGGGGAGCGCGCCGAGACCGAGCACTGGCGGTTCATCGACGCCCCGCCGATCCTCACCCACGTCGACCGGGCCGCGGAGCAGGCGGTGCTCGACGGGCTCGAGGCCTACGCCGAGGGCTGCCTGGACGACGAGCTGCGGGCGCTGCTGTCGCGGTACTCGGTGACCGACATCGCGCACCGGGTGGTGGGGCTGGGCAGCGTCGGGCGGCGCAGCTACATCGTCCTGCTGCACGGCAACGGCGACGACGCGCTGGTCCTACAGGTGAAGGAGGCGGGCCCGTCCGCGCTGGCACCGTACGTCGACGCAACACCGTACTCCCACAACGGCGAGCGCATCGTCCGTGGTCAGCGGTGGATGCAGACGGTCAGCGACATCCTGCTCGGCTGGACGACCGTCGACGGGCGCCCGTTCCTGGTCCGCCAGTTCCGTGACATGAAGGGCAGCATCGAGCCCGCGATGCTCAAACCGAACCAGCTGGACGACTACGCCCGCGTGGTCGGTGCGGTGCTGGCCCGGTCGCACGCCCAGTCGGCCGATCCGCGTCTGCTCGCCGGTTACGTGGACGGTGCGACGAGCCGTACGCCGGGTGGCGCCGGGTTCGACGAGGCGATCGCCACGTTCGCGGTCGCGTACGCCGACCAGACCGAGGCTGACCACGCGGCGCTCGTCGGTGCGGTGAAGGCCGGCCGCCTGCCGGCGATCTTCGAAACCGACTGAGCGCCCGTCGCGTCGACAGGGCGCGTCCGGCGTGCCAGGCTCGTGCCCATGGTCACCGGAACGCCCGATCCGATCCAGATGCACGGTCGCGTCCCTGCGATGCGAGGGCCGGAGCCCGCGCAGAGCCGGGTGCCGCCGATGCCGGTGCCCGGCCCGCCGGTGCCGCCGCCTGCCCCCGCGCCGGTACCGGTACCGCCCGGCCCCGGCCCTACTCCGGGCCCTGGGCCCGGACCGGTGCCGCCGGACCCCGAGCCGCAGCCCAGCCCGGACCCGGTCCCCCCGCCGTCCTAGGTTGCATGAACCTGGAGCCCGTCCAGAGCGGCGCTGCCGATCGGGCGGAAGGGCGCCGCGCATAGGTCGTACTCAAGTCCTTTCGCCCGCTCGGCAGCGTCGTTCTGGACGGGCCGTGCAATCGTGGACATGTGTTTGAGCTGCTGACTGGGACCGGCCTCGCCGCGTCGTCCGGTCTCAACGCCTACATTCCGCTGCTGACGCTCGGTGTGCTGTCGCGGTACACCGACACGGTCAGCCTGCCCGCCGGCTGGCAGTGGCTGGACAGCGGCTGGGCGTTGGTCATCCTCGCCGCGCTGCTGGCCGTCGAGATGATCGCGGACAAGGTCCCGATCGTCGACTCGCTCAACGACGTCGTGCAGACCGTCGTCCGCCCGACGGCGGGCGGCCTCGCGTTCGGAGCCACCGCGACGTCGGACGCGGTGACCGTGAGTGACCCGGACAGCTTCGTCTCCGGCGGACAGTGGGTGCCGATCGCCGTCGGTGTCGTCCTGGCCCTGGTCGTCCACGCCGCCAAGGCCACGGCGCGACCCGCGCTGAACACCGCTAGCGGTGGTACCGCGGCGCCGGTGGTCAGCGTGTTCGAGGACGCGGCCAGCCTCAGCCTGTCGCTGCTCGCGCTGCTGGCCCCGATCCTGGTCATCGTCGCGCTCGCGGCGATGGTCGGGTTCTTCTGGTGGGCGGCTCGGAAGGTTCGCGCGCGCCGACGGCGCAAAGCCGAGAGTCGCGCCCGGAAGAACCCGTTATCTCAGAGTGCCGCGATTCCGACACGGAAGTCACTTAGGTAACATTTCGGGCCACGCCATTCCTCCAGGTGTAGCCGGAGCCTGGGGAACGTGTCACGGTCGGGTACCGGGGAGACCGGGCACGACCGCAGGGGGGTCCGATGGAGATCGACATCGTCAGTGTGCCGTTCAGCGCGACCGGTCGCGCTGGTGGCGCGGCCGCCGCGCCGGCCGCCGTCCACGCCCAAGGGCTGATCGGACGGATGCGCTCGGCGCTGCCGACCGGATGGACCCCCTTCGAGACGGCGCCGGTCGTCGGCGGTGAGCGGTCGCTGATTCGCAGCGCGGAGACCGGACTGCTGAACGAGCCGGCGCTGGCCGCGATGATCGACGGTGTCGCCGACGCGGTCTCCGCCAGCCACACCGACGGGCACTTCCCGCTGCTGCTCGGCGGCGACAACCCGATCCTGCTGGGCGGTCTCGTCGCCACCGGTCACCGATCGGACGGCCCGGCGGGGTTGCTGGTCCTGTCCGGCCGGGAAGCCGCCTGGCCGCCGGACAAGTCGCCGACCGGCCTGGCGTCCGACTGCACGATCGGGTTGGCACTGCTCGCGCAGACGAACGCCGTGCTCTCCAACGGGCTGTCCCGCCGCCTACCGCTCGTCCCGCCGGGCGCGGTCGCGGTGCTCGGTGCCCGCGACGGCGCCGAGCTGGCCGCGGCCGGTATCCCGTCGCTGTCCGGCAGCATCCTCGTCCGGTCCGACCAGGACCTGGGCGCGGTCGGGTCGCCACCCGCCACCGGTCCTACCGTGGCGCGTCATGCGATCGACGCGATCGAGCACATCCGGCGCACCACCGACAGCTGGTGGCTGCACGTCGACCTGACCGTGCTCTCGACACGCGCCCTGCCCACCGTCGACAGACCGTTGGCCGGTGGCCTGAGCTGGGACCAGCTGACCGCGCTGACCCGGGCCGCGCTGTCCACACCCGGGCTGGTGGGGTGGAGCGTCACCGGGTACGACGCCGACTACGACCTGGACCGGACCAGCGCAGCCCGCCTCGCGGACTACCTGCTCGCGTCGGTCGGCGCGCTGCCACCGGCCGGCGCCAACGGCGCGGTCCGCCCGGCGTCCGCTCTGGACTCTCTCACCGGGACGCCGTCACCGCAGACCGTCGCGAGCCCCTGATCCAGGCCTCAAGCGGAGTGGACCTCATCGATCACCGTCACGATCTCGTCCATGATCTCGTTCAGGCCGTAGTCCTTCGGCGTGAACACCCGCGCGACCCCGGCCGCCTTCAGCATCTCCGCGTCGTCCTCCGGGATGATGCCGCCGACGATGACCGGCACGTCGGTGAGCCCTTGCGCGCGTAGGCCCTCGATCACCGACGGCACCGCGAGCGCGTGCGCTCCGGAAAGAATCGACAGGCCGACGACGTGGACGTCCTCGGCGACGGCGGCGGCCACGATCTGCTCCGGCGTGAGCCGGATGCCCTGGTAGACGACCTCGAAGCCAGCGTCCCGGGCGCGCACCGCGATCTGTTCCGCACCGTTGGAGTGCCCGTCGAGGCCCGGCTTGCCGACCAGCATCCGCAGCCGCCCGCCGAGCCGCTCGCCGGTGAGCTTCACCCGCTCCCGGAGCGCGGTCAGCGCGTCGGCGGTCTCCGCTCCGGGGTGCGACGCGGACGCCGCCGAGACCCCCGTCGGTGCCCGGTACTCGCCGAACACGTCCCGCAGGACGTCCGCCCACTCCCCGGTCGTGACGCCGGCCCGCACGCAGGCCAGCGTGGGCTCCATCAGGTTGGTGCCGTTCTTCGCGGCGTCGGCCAGCGCGGTCAGCGTCGCGTCGACCGCGGTCTGGTCGCGTTCGGCCTTCCAAGCCGCGAGCCGCTCGCACGCCGCTGCTTCGACGCTCGCGTCGACGGTGAAGATCGCCTTCTCGGTTCCGCCTCCCGCCGTCAGCGGGCTCGGCTCGGTCTCGGTGTATTTGTTGACGCCGACGATGACGTCCTCGCCGGACTCGACCCGGGCGCGCCGCTCGGCCAGCGAGCGCACCAGCTCGCCCTTCATGTAGCCGGACTCGATCGCCGACACCGCACCACCGAGCTCCTGCACCCGGGCGATCTCCGCGCGGGCGCCCTCCATGATCGACGCGACCTTGGCCTCGACGACCGTCGAGCCGTCGAAGATGTCGTCGTACTCCAGCAAGTCGCTCTCGAACGCGAGCACCTGCTGCATACGCAGCGCCCACTGCTGGTCCCAGGGCCGGGGCAGGCCGAGCGCCTCGTTCCAGGCGGGCAGCTGGACGGCGCGCGCCCGCGCGTTCCGGGAGAGCGTGACGCCGAGCATCTCCAGCACGATCCGCTGGACGTTGTTCTCCGGCTGCGCCTCGGTGAGCCCGAGCGAGTTGACCTGGACGCCGTACCGGAAGCGGCGGTGCTTGGGGTTCTCCACGCCGTACCGCTCACGGGTGATCTCGTCCCAGAGCTGGGCGAACGCCCGGAGCTTGCACATCTCCTCGACGAACCGCATCCCGGCGTTGACGAAGAACGAGATGCGCGCGACGACGTCGCCCATCCGCTCCTGCGGCACCTGGCCGGAGTCGCGCACGGCGTCCAGGACGGCGATCGCGGTGGAGAGCGCGTACGCGACCTCCTGCACCGGCGTCGCACCGGCCTCCTGCAGGTGGTACGAGCAGATGTTGATCGGGTTCCACTTCGGCAGGTGGACGACCGTGTGGGCGATCATGTCGGTGATCAGCCGGAGGCTGGGCCCGGGCGGGAACACGTAGGTGCCCCGGGACAGGTACTCCTTGATGATGTCGTTCTGGGTCGTACCGGTGAGATCCGCGAGGTCCGCGCCCTGCTCCAGTGCCACCGCTTCGTAGAGCGCGAGCAGCCACATCGCGGTGGCGTTGATCGTCATCGAGGTGTTCATCCGCTCCAGCGGGATGCCCTCGAAGAGCGCACGAGCGTCGCCCACGTGCGAGATCGGCACGCCGACCTTGCCGACCTCGCCCCGGGCCAGCTCGTGGTCGGGGTCGTAGCCGGTCTGCGTCGGCAGGTCGAACGCGACCGAGAGACCGGTCTGCCCCTTGGCCAGGTTGCGGCGGTACAGCGCGTTGGACGCGGCGGCCGACGAGTGGCCGGCGTAGGTCCGCATCACCCACGGGCGGTCGCGCTCCGGCGAAGACGGGTACGGCATCGGGCACCTCCGGCGTCGGTGCGGGGAATTCTACTGGCGAGTAACACGGAAGTACCCATGACGCGCGCCACACAATGCCGGGTGAATCGAACAAGACGGGCCCGCCGCGGGCCACGCCGCCGCGGGCCGCCGGGCCGCGCCGCGCGCCGCGGGCAACGCGGGGTGACGCGAAAGTGGGGTCTAAGCGCGGCTTAGAGCCCGGTTTCGCGTCGATCAGCGGGCGAGGCGGCGGGTCGACGCCCGAGGCATCAGCCGGTAGGGCATCTCGACCTCGGTGTGCGGGTCGGCGCGCCCCGCCATCACGTCCAGCAGCAGCTCGGCGCACCGGCTGCCCAGCTCACGGGGCAGCGTGTCGAGCGCCGTGATCGACGGATCGGTGAGCTGCAGCGTCGTCGAATCGGTGCAGTTCGCCAGCAGCAGGTTCTCCCCCGGCCGACGGCCCAGCTCCCGCAGCGCGGGCAGCATCATCGCCGCGCCCTCGGTCGGCGCGCAGACCACCGCGTCGGTCTCCGGGTGCTCACGCAGCAGGTCACCGACGGTCGCCGCCAGCTCCGGCGTCGTCGGCACGAAGTTAACGTCCCGCACCGGACCATCGATTCCCCGCGACGCGCACCAGTCGTCGAACCCGCGCCGGATCCGCGCCGCCCAGTCGGTGCCCGCAGCCGGGACAAGCAGCGCGGGCCGCTGCGCGCCGGCTGACGCGAGATGGTCGAGCAACTCGCGGACCGCGGCGTCGTGCGGCGTCCACACCACGCCACCCGGGTCCGGACCGTCGACCGCGTGCTCGGCGCTGACGACCGGCAGTCCGGCGTCCAGCAGACGGCGGGCGAACGGGTCGCCGGCCAGCGGGTCGCTGACGATCAGCCCGTCGGCGCGGGGTACGCGGCGACGCCCACTCCCGCCGAACACCACCGTGACGTCGTACTCGCTCGGCGCCATCCGCTCGAGCACCCCGAACACGAACAGCATGTAGAACTGCGAGCGGGTCGGCGTCTCCGGCAGGTACAGCGCGATCGTCTCGGTCGTCGACTTCCGCAGCCTGCGCGCGGCCTGATTCGGCACGTACCCCAGCTCTTCGGCGGCCGCCAGCACCGCCGCACGGGTGTCCGGCGAGACACGGCCGGTGCCCGACAACGCGTCCGACGCCGTGGTTTTACCGACGCCGACCCGACGGGCAACGTCGTGCAGCGTGGCAGCTCGGGCCCTCGTCACGGGCGCCATCGTAGGCGACGCTCGATCCCGGCCAGTTTGTTCGCACCCACGTAAAAGTCCGGTAACCCATCTAGCGCCGGCACCGGCGTACCCCCTAGTCTGCGGCTGCCGGAACGTTCCGGCAGCATTGTCTGCCGGAACGTTCCGGTCAACCCCCACCATGGGCGCCCCAGGACGGGAGACCACGCGATGAGGAAATTCCCACCGACCGCAGCTGCCCTCGTGCTCGCGCTGACGCTGACCGCTTGCTCCGGCAACGGGCAGAACAGCGACACCGCGACCGAGACCGCGCAGGTGGCACCCGGGCTGATCGCGAAGGCCGACCCGGGCTTCGCGTCCGGCGGCCGGCTCGATGTCCAGGTCGACTACGACTCCGCGGAGATCAACGGCCTCGACCCGGCCAGCGCCGAGACCGCGCGGAGCTGGATGCTGTTCTCGCTGGTCTACGAGACGCTGACGACGGTCGACGAGAAGTTCCAGGTCAAGCCCGGGCTCGCCGCGAGCTGGACCCAGCCCGACGACACCCACTACGTGTTCACGCTCCGCCCCGACGCCACGTTCTCCAACGGCCGCGCCGTCGGAGCCGCCGACGTGAAGGGCAGCCTCGACCGGATGCTCGAGGGCACCGGTTCCTGGCGGTCGCAGCTCGGTCCGGTGAAGTCGATCGACGTCACCGGCGCCAGAGAGGTCACGGTCACACTCGCCAGCCCGTGGACGCCGTTCCTCACCGCGCTCGCCCACGCGCAGACCGCGATCCTCCCGATGAAGGAGCTGACCGCCAAAAGCTTCGATCCGAAGACGACGATGCTCGGCAGCGGCCCGCTCACGCTGACCAAGCACCAGCAGGACCGCTCCTGGGATTTCGGTATCAACAAGGCGAACCCCGCCGCCGCGAAGCTCGGGTTCAGCGGCCTGCACGTGGACGTCGTCCCGGACGAGAACAACCGGATGGCCGCGCTGCGGCAGGGCAGCACCGACCTCGCGGTCCTCAACAGCCTGGACGCCGACCGACTGCTGTCCGGCAGCAAGAACATCACGGTCGTCGGGCAGAACAACTCCGACTACTACGTGCTGATGCAGAACGAGAACGACCCGAAGTCCCCGCTCGCCGACGCCAAGGTCCGCGCCGCGATCAACGCCGCGATCGACCGGAAGCAGCTCCTCGACGTCGCGCTGGCCGAACGGGGCCAGTCCACCGGCGTCACGCCCGCGAACCTGCCGGGCTCGTGCGACCCGTCGAAGCTCCCGTCGGCCACCGCGAACGACGCGGACATCAAGGCGGCGCTGAAGAACGTCGGCACGGTGAGCCTGCTGATCAACAGCGACCCGGTCGACGGCCGGATGGCCCAGGTCATCCAGCAGCAGCTGGAGCCCTACGGCGTCACGGTGAAGATCGAGCAGGTCGACGCCGCCACCTGGAACTCGAAGGTCTACACGGCCGGTCCCGGCAACTTCCAGCTCGCGCTGAACTGGTACGCGGGGTACGTCGAGCCGTCGATGATCACCGGCTGGTGGAACCCGAAGGTGGCCGGCTGGACGGCGTCGTTCCTGAAGGACGACCCGGCGATCGACGCGCTGATCACGAAGGGCCGGACGACCTCCGGTGACGGCCGGGCCGCAGTGCTGCAGGACCTGTGCGATGCCGTCGACCAGGACGCGGGCATGGTGCCGCTGACCACCCGCACCACCGTCCTGGGCTACCGCACCGACGCCGTGAGCCCGACGATCCAGGCCCAGGAGGGCTTCGGCGACTTCCTCCGCAAGCTCACCGAGTTCCGCGCGGCGAAGTAATGCGTACCGCCCTCTGGCTCGCGGTCCGGACCGGAACCGCGCTGCTCACTCTGCTGGCCGTCTCGGTCCTGGTCTTCGCTGCGTCCCGGGCGTTGCCGGGCAGCTACGCCCAGCTCGCGCTCGGCCCGTACGCCAGCGCGGACGACCGCGCCCAGGTCACCGCCGACCTGGGCCTGGACGACGGCCTCCCGACCCAGCTCGTCCGCTGGCTCGGGACCGTCCTCCAGGGCGACCTCGGCACGTCGTTCGTCACCCATCGTCCGGTGGCGACCGAGCTGGCCGAGCGGTTGCCGATCACCGCGGGCATCGCGGCGATCGCGCTGGTGCTGACCATCGCCATCGGTGTGCCGCTGGGCTTCCTCGCCACCCGGTCGCGGGGGCGGAGCGGTCCGGCCGGACGGCTGGTCAGCGCGCTCGGGATCAGCCTGCCGGAGTTCGTCGTCGGCAGCGCGGTGGTGTTCGTCGTCTCCCGGTACGGGCTCGGCCTCACGATCGGCGGCAGCAGCGCCGATGCCCTGCTGCTGCCCGGCGCGGTCCTCGCGGTGTTCGGCATCGCGGCGACCGCCAGGGCCACCCGGGACGCCGTCCTCCAGGTGTCGGTCGAGCCGTACGTCGCCGCGTCGGTGGCGCGGGGCGCAACGGCCTGGCAGACGGTCCGGCGCCACGTCCTGCGTAACGCGTCGATCCCGGTGCTCACCGTCACCTCGACGATCCTGGCCTCGCTGCTGGGCGGCACGGTGATCGTCGAGAACGTCTTCGACGTACCCGGGCTCGGCTCGTACCTGATCACCGCGCTCGACCGCCGCGACTACCTGGTCGTCCAGGCCGGGACGCTGCTGGTCGCGACCATCTTCATCACGACCAGCCTGGTCGTGGACCTGCTCGCGGGCTGGCTGGATCCGCGGCTGCGCGCTCAGCTGACCGGGGTGGGGCGATGAGATCCCTCGACCTCTCCGCGCGGATCGCCGCGGTGGTGCTCGGCGTGCTCGTGATCGTCGCCGCGCTCTCCGCCCTCACCGGGCTGGGCGGTGACCCGTCCGCGCTGGCCGGCGGCCGGCTCGAGCCACCGAGCCCCGAGCACTGGCTCGGCACCGACGGTCTGGGCCGGTCGGAGCTGGCCCGGCTGCTGCAGGGCATCGGGACGACGCTGGTGCTCTCCGCCGTCGCGGTGCTGCTCACGTCGATCATCGCGGTGCTGCTCGGCGTCGTCGCGGGCTACTTCGGTGGCCTGTTCGGCGACGGCATCATGCGGGTCGTCGACGTCCTCTACTCGTTCCCCGCGCTGGTGCTGGCGATCCTGGTCGCCGCGCTCCTGGGACCGGGCCGGACGGCGGCGCTGGCCAGCATCGTGCTGATCACGGTGCCGCTGATGACGAGGATGGTGCGGATCGGTGCCGCGAGCGTCGCCCGCCGGGACTTCGTCACCGCCGCCCGGATCAGCGGGGTGCCCGCCTGGCGCATCATGCTGCGGCACGTCCTGCCGAACGTCGCCGGCACCGTCGTCGTGCAGGGCAGCTACGCGTTGTCGCTGGGCATCCTGATCGAGGGCGGGCTGAGCTTCCTGGGCTACGGCGTCCAGTTGCCGCAGTCCTCGCTCGGGTCGCTGGTCCAGGACGGCGCACTGTACTTCACCGCGGCTCCGTGGCTGCTGTTCGCGCCCGGCGTCGTCCTGGTAGTGGCGATCTGCGCGATCAACCTGCTCGGCGACGGTCTCCGCGACCGCTTCGAGCCCCGCGGGACGGGGAGCCTCTCGTGATCGAAGCCCAGGACTTGGTCCTCGAGTACGTCTCCGGCAAGCGGCAGATCCGGGCTCTCGACGGTGTCTCGCTGCGGATAGCAGCGGGCGACCGGCTCGGGATCGTCGGCGAGAGCGGTTCCGGCAAGTCGACGTTCGGCGCCGCGCTCGGCCGGCTGCTGCCGCCCTCCGCCCACCAGACCGGCGCACTGCGGGTCGACGGCGTCGACGTGTTCGAAGCCGACCGCGACCGCATCCGCGAACTGCGGCAGAACACGATGGCGTTCATCCCGCAGGACCCGGTGTCGAGTCTGGACCCGACCAAGCGGATCGGGAAGCAGCTCGCGCTGGCGACCGGCGTGCGGGACCGGACCGCGCAGACCGAGATGCTCGACCGGGTGAAGATCCGGCAGCCCGCCGAGGTGCTGCGCCGCTACCCGTTCGAGATCTCCGGCGGCATGGCGCAGCGGGTCGTGATCGCGATCGCGATGGCCCGCCGCCCGCGGATCCTCGTCGCCGACGAGCCGACCGCGTCGTTGGACAGCCTGGTACGCGACGAGGTGCTGGCGCTGATGTTCGCGACCGCGGACGAGTTGTCGGCCACGCTGGTGTGGCTCAGCCACGACCTGGCGGCGGTTCGGCGCTGGTGCGGGCGGGTCGCGGTGATGCACCGCGGCCGGGTCGTCGAGGAAGGTCCGGCTGCGGACGTGCTGGACGACCCGCAGCACGAGTACACGCAGGAGCTGGTCGCATCGGATCCACGGAACCGGCGCGCGACCGCGGGAGGCCCGGAGCCGGAGCACGCACGGAAGGAGCCGGTGCGATGACACCCCCGGTGCTGGCGATCGAGAACGTGACCGTGCAGTTCCGCCGGGGCCTCGGCGCGGCGCCCGTGACCGCGCTGGACGACGTCACGCTCAGCGTCGACGCCGGGCAGACGCTGGGCGTCGTCGGCGAATCCGGCTCGGGAAAGACCACGACCGGGAAGGTCGCGCTCGGCCTGCGGCGTCCCGACTCCGGCGTCGTGCGTTTCAACGGCCGGCCGCTCCCACGGCGGGCACGCGCGCGGGCCGGCCGGATGCAGGCCGTGCTGCAGCACCCGCAGGAGTCGCTCGATCCGCGGATGCGGATCGGCGAGTCGATCGCCGAACCGCTCGGTGTGCTGGAGGGCGGCGGCCTGCGCCGCCACCGCGATCGGGTGGACGCGATGCTGCGCGACGTCAGCCTCGAACCGGAGATGGCGACGCGCTACCCGCACGAGCTGTCCGGCGGCCAGCGGCAGCGGGTCTCGATCGCCCGGGCACTGATCACGCACCCGGACTTCGTGGTCTTCGACGAGGCGGTCAGCGCGCTCGACGTCTCGGTCCAGGCGCGCATCCTCGATCTCATCGTCCGGCTGCAGGCCGAACACGGATTCGCGGCGCTGTTCATCTCGCACGACCTGGCGGCCGTCCGGGCCGTCTCCGCGCGGGTGGCGGTGATGCACGACGGCGTCGTCGTCGAAATGGCCGACACCGAGCGCTTCTACTCCACTCCCGAACACCCTTACTCACGACGCCTGCTGGAGGCCCTGTGACCGTCAACTCCGCTGCACGCCGGGCACCGCACCTGCCCTCCGACGGCCGGGGAAACGAGAGCCAGCCGCTCACGATCGTGTCGAACAAGCCCGGGATCCCGATCGAGTTCGACTTCCCCGGCGTCGAGATCGGCACCGCCGAGTACGCCGAGGGGCCGACCGGCTGCACGCTGGTGTACGTGCCCGCCGGCGCCCGGACCGCGGTCGACGAACGCGGCGGAGCGATCGGCGCCAGCGGCCGGTATGGCTACAACCACGGGATCCTGCTGTCCGGTGGGTCCTCGCACGGGCTGCAGGCCGCCGCGGGCGTCACCGCCGAGCTGCTGCAGCGCGGGGGAAACCAGACCGGGTTCGATCAGCTTCCGCTGATCTCCGGCGCGGTCGTCTACGACTTCCCCGCGCGCGGCAACGCGATTCATCCGGACGTCGAGCTCGGCCGCGCCGCACTGCGGGCGGCGGTGCCGGGCCGGGCGGCGTCCGGACGGGTGGGCGCCGGGGTGAGCGCCACGGTCGGCAAACTCGATCACGACCGATCCGAGTACGCCGGGCAGGGGGTCGCGTTCCGCCGGCTCGGCGACATCCGGGTGCTGGTCGTGACGATCGTCAACGCGGTCGGCGTCGTCGTCGACCGGGACGGTTCGATCGTGCGCGGGAACTGGGACCGGGCGAGCGGAGAGCGGCGGCTGCCGGTCGTCGACTACGAGCGGGCGCTGGCCGCGGGGCGCATGCCCGCGATCCCGTCGGGCAACACGACGATCACCGCGGTCGTGACGAACGTGCGGCTCAACGACATCGAGCTGAACCAGTTCGCGAAGCAGGTACACAGCTCGATGCACCGGGCGATCCAGCCGTTCCACACCGCGGTCGACGGCGACATCCTGTTCGCGCTCACCACCGACGAGGTGTCGCTGGGCGCCGAGGAGGCCTCCGTCCACGGCACGTACACGGTCACCCCGACCGCGCTCGGCGCGGTGGCGTCCGAGGTGGCCTGGGACGCAGTCTTGGCGTCTGCCAAATGAGGGGGGCAGCCTGATGTACGAATTCGACAGATTTCGCCCCCACGGCCCGTCGGCCGCCCGCGTCCTGGTCGAGGACCACCCGTTCGCGCTGCTCGTCACTGCCGGGAACGGTGTCCCGGTCGTCACGCACACGCCGGTGATCCCGACCGGTTCCTCCTGGGCCGATGACGCCTTGGTCGGCGGCACGCTGGTCGGGCACATGGCTCGGGTGAATCCACAGTGGGAGGGCATCACCCCGACCGGCCGGGCGCTGCTGGTGTTCCAGGGGCCGCAGGGGTACGTGTCCCCGACCACGTACGCCGAGCCGGAGATGGTTCCGACCTGGGACTACGCCGCGGTTCACCTGGAGACCGACGTCGAGGTCGTGCTGGACGACGCGGCGAACCTGGAGATCGTCCGGCAGACCGTGACCCGGATCGAGAGCCTGACCGGCAAGCCCTGGGACATGAGCGGATCGCTGGCGGAGTTCGAACGGCTCGCGCACCTCGTGGTCGGCTTCCGATTCCGGGTGACCGGCGTCCGCACGGTGTTCAAACTGAGTCAGGACATGCCACCGGAGATCCACGCCCGGGTGCGGGCGGCGGCCGCCGAGCGCGGCGACGAGGAGATGGTGCGGTTCATGGAACGGTACGCGCCGTGATCGTTCATACCTGGCACGACGACGAGACCTCGCCGCGCACCCGGGGGCGTCGGTTCGGCACGCGCTGGGCCGACAACGTCGCCGGGGCGTGGCGCGACTACTCGACGCTGTTCGCCGCGCGTGGCGTCGCCGACGTCGAGGGTCTGGGGATCGCCCTGCTCGACGCGCTCCGGGAGTGGGCACCCTACCTGGCCGACGAGCTGGTCGGCATCGCGGAGGGCGCGCGGCTACCGCTCGGCCGGGTGGCCGCGCTCACCGGACGCACCGAGATCCTGGCCAGGGCCGGCGTGCCCGCGACGGAGTGCTCCACTGGCGTCTACCTGCCGCCGGACGGCGGGCCGCCGCACACCGTCCAGACCTGGGACTGGCTGACGACCGTGGCGAACGAGACCGTCGTGCTGGACATTCCCGGGCCGGACGGGCGGCGCGTGCGGACGTTCACCGAGTTCGGGGTGCTCGGCAAGATCGGGGCGACGCGCGGGCTCGGCGTCCACTTCAACATCCTCGGCCACGTCTCCGACGGCGGCGCGCCGGGCGTCCCGGTGCACGCGGTCGCCCGGCGGATCCTCGACGAGGCGACCGGAGTGGACGACGCGCTCGCGCTGGCGCGTTCCGCACGGGTGAGCGCGTCCAGCGCCATCACGGTGATCGAGCCCGGTCGGGCGGCCACCTTGGAGGTCGCGCCCGCCGGAGTCGCGGTGGTCGGGCCGGGGCCCGACGGGGCCCTGCTTCATACGAACGACTTTCTGGACGCCGAGCTCGCGGCCGGCAACGTCGTCGAACCATCGTCCACCAGCAGCGCGAGGTACCGGTGGCTGGCGACCCACGGCGACGCGCTGCGCCTGGCCGACGCGCGCGAGCGGGCAGCGGCGTTCGGCGTGGACGCGGCGACGGGCGTCCGGGGCCCGGTGTGCATGGCGCCCGCCGCGGGGGCACCGCTCGTCGACGCGTACGAGACGAAGCTGACGATCGCCCTGGACGTGGTGACGGGCAACCTCTCCTACGTCGCGGGCAGCCCCGCCGACGTCCCGAATCGAGCGTGGGTCACGGCCTGAGAGGGGGCCGCGGGCGCGTCCGAGCGGTGGCAAATCCTCCGTGCCCTGGCGCCGACGATTTGCCACCGCTCGGGGTCAGCTCGCGAACGCGGAGGTTTCTTCGTTGCGGAGCACGCGGCTGAGTCCGGTGGCGCGCAGCAGGCGGGCCACCCGGGGCGGGACGTCACGCAGCAGCAGTTCGCGGCCGGCCGACGCGGCCCGGCGTTCCACCCCGAGCAGCATGCCCAGCCCGATCGCGTCGACGGTCTGGACGGCGGAGAGGTCGAGGACGACCGGTCCCGAGCCCGAGCGGATCGCCTCGTCCAGACACCCGCGCAGCGCTCCGACGGTGGCCGCGTCGAGCCGCGGACCGGCAGCGACGAGCTGGCTCATCCGGTGACCCCCTCCACGGCCGCCCGCTCGGACCGAGAGGGCAGCGCTCGCTAACAGCGTCTCAACCAGCATTATCCATTAACAGTCTAATTTGGTAAAACAACCTAGTAATGATTGATTCGACGGTATTCCCGTCGCGAGTCGTCCGACGCGTAGCGAAACGTCTAATTTCCGACAATACCGGCGTAGGGCGTCACGTCCACCAAACGGAGGAGTCACCTCCGGACGGGGCGGTAACGAACGTCTCCCGACCGGGCGCAGGGCGGCCAACGACCGTCGTCAGGGTGGCTCCCGGCTGGCACACTGGAGACCGTGACGGGTGTCGTGGCTATAGTCGTCGCTTTCCTGGTGGTGGCGTTCCTAGCCTTGTTGTTGCGGTGGACGTTCGGATCGACCCGGGTTCCGGGTCCGTCACCGGACGGAAAGACCTCTGATTACGGGTTGCTCCACGAAGTGGCGGTGGCCGGCTCGGCCGGTGAGGCCAACGCGCTCCGAGCGGTGCTCTCCGACGCCAACATCCGGTCGACCACCGCGGACGCCGGGCGCGGGCGCGTCCGCGTGCTGGTGTTCGCCGCCGACCTGGAAATGGCCCGGGCGCTGGTCGGCCCGGGCACCTACTGAGTCTTCGTTACAGCGCGACGCCGTCGAACTCGTCGTCCTCGACCGTGACCCGGTCGATCGTCGCCCCGAGCCCGCGCATCTGCGCCAGGAAGTCGGGGTAGCCGCGGTCGATGTGGAACGCGTCCGCCACCTCGGTGACGCCGTCCGCCCGCAGGCCCGCAATGACCAGGCCCACGCCCGCACGGATGTCGGTGGCTCGCACCGGCGCACCGGACAGCCAGTCCTTGCCCCGCACGACCGCGTGGTGACCATCGGTCCGGACGTCCGCACCGAGCCGGAGCATCTCGTTGATGAACATGAAGCGGGCGTCGAACACGTTCTCGGTGACCATCGACGGGCCGTCGGCCACCGCGCCGAGCGTGATCGCCATCGGCAGCATGTCGGTGGCGAAGCCCGGGTAGGGCAGCGTGACGATGTCGACCGCGCGCGGGCGCCGGTCCATCCGGACGCGGAAGCCGTCGGACGGCTCCATCGGGTCGAGCAGGTCGATCTGCGCACCGGCCTGGTTCAGCTTGTCGAGCGCGATTTCCAGGTGCCGGGGCTCGCCGTGCCGCACCGTGATGTCGCCCTGGGTGATCGCCGCGGCGAACGCCCACGTACCGGAGACGATCCGGTCGGGCACGACCCGGTGGGTCACCGGCCGGAGCTCCTCCACACCCTCGACCTCGAGCGTCGAGGTGCCCGCGCCGCTGATCTCGGCGCCCATCTCGGTGAGCATCGAGCAGATGTCGACGATGTCGGGCTCACGGGCCGCGTTGTCGATCACCGTCGTGCCCTTCGCGAGCACCGCGGCCATCAGGATGTTCTCGGTCGCGCCGACGCTCGGGAAGTCGAGCCAGATCCGGGCACCGTGCAGGCGGGACGCCCTGGCCACCACGAAGCCGTGCTCGCTGGTGATCTCGGCGCCCATCCGCTCGAGGCCCGCGATGTGGTAGTCGAGACCGCGGGAGCCGATCGCGTCGCCGCCAGGGTGCGGCACCCGGACCTCACCGCGGCGGGCCAGCAGCGGCCCGAGCACGTTGATCGAGGCACGCATCCGACGGACGAGGTTGTAGTCGGCCTCGGTGCCCGGCTGGGCCGGGACGTCGATCGTCAGCGTCTCGCCCTCGAGCGCCGCTTCACAGCCCAGACGACGGAGCACTTCGCTCATGATCGTGACGTCGAGGATGCGGGGCACGTTGGTCAGCACCGTACGACCCTCGACGAGCAGCGACGCCGCCATCAGCTTCAGGACGCTGTTCTTGGCACCACTGACCGTGACCTCGCCAATCAGCGGGGTCCCACCTGTCACACGAAAAAGCTCCACCCGGCCATCGTACGGGGCACGGCGGAGTGGTCCGTGTCATGTCCACAACGGTCTGGCCGTCCGGTGGATTACCCGTCCCTATGCTCGGAGCATGGCAGTCCACCTGACCCGCATCTATACCAAAACCGGTGATACCGGGACGACCGCACTCGGCGACATGACCCGGGTGCCGAAGACACACCCGCGAATCGCGGCCTACGCCGATGTCAACGAGGCGAACGCCGTCGTCGGCGTCGCGCTCGCCCTGGGTCAGCTCGCCGAGGAGGTGGCCGACGTCCTCCGGCTGGTGCAGAACGACCTGTTCGACGTCGGGGCCGATCTGGCGACGCCGGTCGCGGAGAATCCGAAGTACCCACCGCTGCGGGTCACCGAGGGCCAGGTGGAGCGGCTGGAAGGCTGGTGCGACGAGTTCAACGCGCGGCTGACCAAACTCGACAGCTTCATCCTGCCTGGAGGAACGCCCGGTGCCGCGCTGCTGCACCAGGCGACGACCGTCGTCCGGCGCGCGGAGCGCTCCACCTGGACGCTGCTCGAGACGGACGGCGAGGCGACGCATCCGCTGCCGGCGAAATACCTCAACCGACTGTCCGACCTGCTCTTCATCCTGTCCCGCATCGCCAACAACGGGAACGACGTCCTCTGGAAGCCGGGCGCTAACGGCTAGGGAACGAGCCCGGGGCAGCGGACTCCAGCCAGGAGAGAAACCCGGTCAGGGCGCTGCCGCTCATCGCGAGATCTACCGGGCCGGTTCGGTCGGCGCACTCCAGCACGACCGAACCGGTCATCAACGCGAGCGTCTCCTGCTCGCTGGGGTCACGCCGACCGACCACCACCAGTTCACGGCGGGTCAGGACGCGGCGCGGCCACGGGGAGAAACTGAACAGGCGGTACCACCGCAGCTGATCACCGGAGAACCGGGCGAGCCCGAGGGCCCACCCGCGACCGAAGCGCGCCCGGTACAGGCGCACCGACAGCTCCACGGCCCCGCTCCGGGCGATGAGCACCCGACGCGCGAACAGCACCGCCAGCAAGACAAAACCCAGCGCGAAGAGCAGCGCGACCGCTTCGAGCACAGTCGTCATGCCGCGCCTCTCTCCGCGCTCCGGACCTCAGTACTGTCCGGCGGGAGCGCCGTCAGGGCTGCTCACGGTCTCGGCCAGTACCGAAACGCCCTCTGCGGTGACCGAGAGGAAGCCGCCGTGCACCGTCCAGGTGTGCTCGCCCTCCGTGGTGCGCACGCGCACCTCACCCGGGTCGACCAGCTCGCCGAGCAGCGGCGTGTGCCCGGGCAGGACGGCCAGCTCGCCCTCGGTCGTACGGGCGATCAGGATCGACGCCTCGCCGGACCAGATCTTTTCCTCGACGGACACGACCTCGACCTGCAGCTCCGCCACCACTGGCTCCTTCATTCGTGGGGGTGCGGGTCCCGAACCGGCCGGCTCGGGACCCGCGGTCAAACGTTGAGCGACGAACTCACTCCTTGGCGAGCTCGGCTGCCTTCTTCTCCACGTCCTCGATACCACCGCACATGAAGAACGCCTGCTCCGGGAACTTGTCCAGCTCGCCGGCCGCGATCGCCTTGAACGCCTCGATGGTGTCCTTGATCGGCACGGTCGAACCGGGGATACCGGTGAACTGCTCCGCCGCGTAAGTGTTCTGCGACAGGAACCGCTCGATCCGACGGGCCCGGCCGACGAGGAGCTTGTCCTCCTCGGAGAGCTCGTCGATACCGAGGATCGCGATGATGTCCTGGAGCTCCTTGTACCGCTGGAGGATCTCCTTGGTACGGGCAGCCACCCGGTAGTGGTCCTCGCCGACGTAGCGCGCGTCGAGGATCCGGGAGGTGGAGTCCAGCGGGTCGATCGCCGGGTAGATGCCCTTGTCGGAGATCGCCCGCGAGAGCACGGTCGTCGCGTCGAGGTGCGCGAACGTGGTGTGCGGCGCCGGGTCGGTGATGTCGTCGGCGGGGACGTAGATCGCCTGCATCGAGGTGATCGAGTGACCGCGCGTCGACGTGATCCGCTCCTGCAGCTCACCCATCTCGTCCGCCAGCGTGGGCTGGTAACCCACGGCGGACGGCATGCGGCCGAGCAGCGTCGAGACCTCGGAACCGGCCTGGGTGAAGCGGAAGATGTTGTCGACGAACAGCAGCACGTCCTGCTTCTGGACGTCGCGGAAGTACTCCGCCATCGTCAGCGCGGCGAGCGCGACGCGCAGCCGGGTGCCCGGCGGCTCGTCCATCTGGCCGAAGACCAGAGCGGTCTTCTCCAGAACGCCGCTCTCGTCCATCTCCAGGATCAGGTCGTTGCCCTCACGGGTGCGCTCACCCACGCCGGCGAAGACCGAGACACCACCGAAGTTGTTGGCGACACGGATGATCATCTCCTGGATGAGCACCGTCTTGCCCACGCCGGCGCCGCCGAAGAGGCCGATCTTTCCACCCTTGACGTACGGGGTGAGCAGGTCGATCGCCTTCAGACCGGTCTCGAAGACCTCGGTCTTGCTCTCGAGCTGGTCGAACGGCGGCGGGTTCCGGTGGATCGGCCAACGCTCGGTGACCTCGAACTGCTCGCCCTCCTTGAGGTTGAGCACGTCGCCGAGGGCGTTGAACACCTTGCCCTTGGTGATGTCACCGACCGGGACGCTGATCGCCTCGCCGGTGTCGGTCACCTCCGCGCCGCGGATCAGGCCGTCGGTGGGCTGCATCGAGATCGTCCGAACCACGTTGTCACCCAGGTGCTGGGCGACCTCGAGGGTCAGGGTCTTCGCGATGCTCTCCGCGTCGACCTTCACGTGCAGGGCGTTGAACAGGTCGGGGATCGCGTTCTTGGGGAACTCGACGTCCACGACGGGGCCGCGCACACTTACGACGCGGCCGCTGGCGGCCTCGGACTGCGTCCCGGCCGTGTTCTCAACAGTGGTGGCAGTCATCAGTCGTCACTTCCTGCAGCGGCGAGGGCGTTGGCGCCACCAACGATCTCGCTGATCTCCTGGGTGATCTGGGCCTGGCGCGCCGCGTTGGCTTCGCGGCTAAGGCTCCGGACGAGGTCGTCGGCGTTGTCACTCGCCGACTTCATCGCCTGCCGGCGTGATGCCGACTCCGAGGCCGCGGACTCCAGCAGAGCCGCGTAGATCCGGGTGTTCAGGTACTTGGGCAGCAGCGCCGAGAGCAGCTGCTCGGGCTCCGGCTCGAACTCGTAGATCGGGCGCGGACCCTCGGGGTGCTCGACCTCCGACACGTCCATCGGCGCGAACCGGTGCGCGACCGGGCGCTGCGTGATCATCGAGACCAGGTCGGTGGAGACCAGGTGGAGCTCGTCGACGCCGTGGACGCCGTCCAGACCCGGACCCTCGAGCGTGTCGTCCGCTCCGGCGACGAAGGTCTGGACGAGGAACTCGCCGACCTCCTTGGCGTCGTCGTAGTCGGGCGACTCCGAGAAGCCGGTCCAGCTGCGCTCGATCTCCCGGTTCCGGAAGCGGAAGTACGCGGCGCCCTTACGGCCGATCACGTACAGCACCGGCTCCTGGCCCTCCGACCGGACCTGAGCGATGAGCTGCTCGGCCCGGCGGAGGACGTTCGCGTTGTAACCGCCGGCCAGGCCGCGGTCACTGGTGATGATCAGGATCCCGACCCGCTTGACGTGCTCACGCGGGGTGAGCAGCGGGTGGTCGAGCGACGAGGAGTTCGTCGCGAGTGCGGTGAGCACCCGGGTGATCTCGTCCGCGTAGGGACGGGACGCCTCGACCCGGGCGCGCGCCTTCGCGATCCGCGAGGTGGCGATGAGCTCCTGCGCCTTGGTGATCTTCTTGGTCTGCTGGACCGACTTGATCCGGCGTCGCAGCACCCGAAGCGAGGCGGCCACGGATCAGCCCTCCTGGTCGGTGTGTCGCGTGACGGTGCTCGCCGACTCCTCGCCCTGCGGCTCGACGGTCTCCTCGGGGCTCGCCCCGACCTCGAACTGCTGCTTGAACTCGGTGATCGCGTCGGTGAGCGAGGAGACGGTGTCGTCCTCGAGCTTGCCGGTGCTGTCGATCGTCGCGAGGATCTCGGACTTGTTCCGGCGGACGAAGTCGAGGAACTCCGACTCGAACCGGCGGATGTCGGCGACCGGGATCTCGTCGAGCTGGCCGGTGGTACCCGCCCACACCGAGACGACCTGCTCCGGCACCGGGTACGGCGAGTACTGCGGCTGCTTGAGCAGCTCGACCAGCCGGGCACCGCGCTCGAGCTGGTTCCGGGACGCGCGGTCCAGGTCCGAACCGAACGCGGAGAACGCCTCCAGCTCGCGGTACTGGGCCAGGTCCAGACGCAGGCGGCCGGCCACCGACCGCATCGCGCGGACCTGCGCCGAACCACCGACCCGGGAGACCGAGGTACCGACGTTGATCGCCGGGCGGACACCGGCGTTGAACAGGTCGGTCTCGAGGAAGACCTGGCCGTCGGTGATCGAGATGACGTTCGTCGGGATGTAGGCCGAGATGTCGTTGGCCTTCGTCTCGATGATCGGAAGACCGGTCATCGAGCCGCCGCCCATGTCGTCGGACAGCTTCGCGCAGCGCTCGAGCAGCCGGGAGTGCAGGTAGAAGACGTCACCCGGGTAGGCCTCGCGGCCCGGCGGGCGCCGCAGCAGCAGCGACACCGCGCGGTAGGCCTCGGCCTGCTTGGTCAGGTCGTCGAAGACGATCAGGACGTGCTGGCCGTTGTACATCCAGTGCTGGCCGATGGCCGAGCCGGTGTAGGGCGCGATGTACTTGAAGCCGGCCGGGTCGGACGCCGGAGCCGCGACGATCGTCGTGTACTCCATCGCGCCGGCCTCTTCGAGGGCGCCGCGCACCGAAGCGATCGTCGAGCCCTTCTGGCCGATCGCGACGTAGATGCACTTGACCTGCTTCTTCGGGTCGCCGCTCTCCCAGTTCTGCTTCTGGTTGATGATCGTGTCGATCGCCACCGCGGTCTTGCCGGTCTGGCGGTCACCGATGATCAGCTGCCGCTGGCCCCGGCCGATGGCGGTCATCGCGTCGATGGCCTTGATGCCGGTCTGCAGCGGCTCCTTCACCGGCTGACGCTGCATCACCGAGGGCGCCTGCAGCTCCAGGATCCGGCGGCCTTCAGCCTGGATCTCGCCCTTGCCGTCGATCGGGTTGCCCAGCGGGTCCACGACCCGGCCGAGGAAGCCGTCGCCGACCGGCGCGGAGAGGATCTGCCCGGTCCGGCGGACCGTCTGGCCCTCCTCGATGCCGCTGTAGTCGCCGAGGAGGATGACGCCGAGCTCGCGCGCCTCGAGGTTCAGCGCGATCCCGAGAGTGCCGTCCTCGAACTGCAGCAGCTCGTTGGTCATCGTCGAGGGGAGGCCCTCGACGTGGGCGATGCCGTCGCCGGTATCGGCGACCACACCGACCTCCTCGCGGGAGACCTCGGGTGAATAGGAAGAGACGTAACGCTCGATCGCGCCGCGGATCTCCTCGGAGGAGATGGTCAGCTCGGCCATCTGATAATTCCTCGATCTCGTCTTATGGTCAGCGGCTGAGCTGACCGAGCCTGCACGTCGTCCGTCAGCGGGCGGGTTCCCCATTGCCTGGTCGTACGCGTGGTTGGTCCGGGTGCGCGGTGGGTCAGTTGGTGAGCGCGCCGCGCGCCTGCTCCAGTCGGCGAGCGACACTTCCGTCGTACAGGTCGTCGCCGACCCGAACCGTCACTCCACCGAGCAGCGAGGGGTCCACCTCGACCTTCAAGGAGACCGCTCGCCCGTAGATCGCGGCGAGACGCGCGGTCAACCGCTCCTCCTGCGCCGGAGACAGCGGTGAGGCCGCTGTCACATACGCTATCTCGCGGTCACGCCGCGCGGCGGTCAGCTCGACGAGGCGCGCCAGCGACGCGTCGAACCCCCGGCCGCCCAGACCCTGCACGGCCAGACGCACCAGCCGTACGGTGACCGGATCGGCGTGGCCCTCGAGCAGCCCGGTGGCCAGCTCGGCACGCTGTGCCACGGGCGCCGTGGCGTCCGACAGCAGCTGCCCGAGCCGCGGGTGGCCGTCCACGATCCGCGCGAAGCGGAACAGCTGGTCCTCGACCTCGGCCAACGAACCGTTGGCGTCGGCCTCGGCCAGCTCGGCGTCCACCGCGAGCAGCTCGACCGCGTCGACCAGGTCGTGCGCGCTCGACCAGCGGGCGGCGACGACGGACCAGAGCACGTCCAGCGCGCTCTGACCGACCCGCTGCCCCACCAGCGCCTCGAGCAGCCCGGTGCGGGCCTCGGTCGGCTTGCTGGCGTCGGCCAGCGCACGGCGCAGACCCGGCTCGCGGCCGAGCAGGTCAGCGACCGCCCGCAGGTCCGCGGCGAGCGCCACGCGGTCGACCCCGGCCGGCGTCGCGGCCCCGGTCGTCGCGCTGCCCGCCGGGGACGCACCCGCCGGAGCGGCCCCCGCCCGGGTGACCTCGGCGAACTGTGCCCGGATGCCGGCCAGGGACTCCCGGCTAGCGCCCTGCATCAGCTCCGCCCTCCGCTGCTGGTCGTGGTGTCGAGGTCGTCGAGGAACCGCTCCACGGTCCCGGCCCGACGGGCCTCGTCGGCCAGCGACTCACCGACGATGCGGCCGGCCAGGTCGACCGCGATCCGGCCGATGTCGGCGCGAATCTCGGTGATCAGCCGCTGCCGCTCGGCGGCCAGCTGCTCCTCGCCCCGCTCGACGATGCGAGCGGCCTGCTCCTGAGCCTCGGCACGGAGTTCCTCGACGATGCGCGCGCCCTCGGCGCGAGCCTCCTCGCGGATCCGGCCTGCCTCGGCCCTGGCGTCGGCCAGCTGCGCCCGGTACTGCTCGAGCGTCGCCTTGGCTTCGGCCTGGGCCTCCTCGGCCCGCTTGATCCCGCCTTCGATCGCTTCCGATCGCTCCGCATAGGTCTTCTCGAAGAGGGGGTAGACCTTCTTCGCGAGGAACCAGAACAGCAGCGCGAACGCGATGAGTCCGACGATGAGCTCGGACATGTGCGGGAGGAGCGGGTTCACCTCGCCGTCCTCGGACGCGAGGTAAGTCACGATCTCCGTCGTCGCAGAC
This sequence comes from Cryptosporangium aurantiacum, assembly GCF_900143005.1. Lineage (NCBI taxonomy): Bacteria > Bacillati > Actinomycetota > Actinomycetes > Cryptosporangiales > Cryptosporangiaceae > Cryptosporangium > Cryptosporangium aurantiacum. Next base: position 127,631 of record NZ_FRCS01000001.1, on the reverse strand, counting down.
ATGGGCGTCAGAGCGCGAACGCGAGACCGATACCGATGATGGCGAGCGCCTCAGCCAGGGCGAAGCCCAGGATCGCGATGCCCTGAAGCGTGCCACGGGCCTCCGGCTGGCGGGCCACACCGGCGATGTACGCCGCGAAGATCAGGCCGATACCGATACCCGGACCAATGGCGGCCAGGCCGTAGCCGACCATGTTCAGGTTGCCTTCCATGCTGCGTTCCCTTCTCGTTGGGTTAATGGCCGCCGCGGTGAGTGGGTGGGCGGCGGCGGGGAGGTCAGGTCAGTGCTCGGCTTCCATCGCACCGGCGATGTACAGCGCCGACAGCAGCGCGAACACGTAGGCCTGCAGGATCTGGATGAACCCTTCGAAGAAGGTCAGCACGATCCCGCCGAGGAAACCGATCGGGCTCAGGAACGGCAGCGCTCCGGTGCCCTCGGTGAGCATGTACTCGCCGCCGAGGATGCAGAGCAGCAGCACCAGGTGGCCGGCGAACATGTTCATCGAAAGACGAAGGGCGAGCGTGAACGGCCGGATGATGAACGTGGAGAAGAACTCCAGCGGCGCCAGCAGGAAGTAGATCGGCCACGGCACCCCGGGCGGGAAGCACATGTTCTTGAAATAGCCGAAGAAGCCCTGGCGACGGATACCGACGGCGTTGTAGATGATCCAGGAGATCACTGCGAGGAACGCCGGAATCGCGATCTTCGAAGAGGCCGGGAACTGCAGCACCGGAATGATGCCGGAGATGTTCAGAACCAGGATGAAGAAGAAGACCGTCACGATGTACGGCACGAACTTCTTGCCGTGCTTGGTGCCGATCGAGTCGAGCACCACGCTGTTGCGGATGGCCCCGTAGGCCTGCTCACCGGCGAACTGCAGCTTGCCGGGGATCAGCTTGGGGTTGCGGGCTGCGGCGTAGAAGAAGGCAGCGAGCACGATGGTGCCGAGCACGATGATCAGCATCGGCTTCGTGAACTCGAAGCCTGCCACCGTGAAAAGCGGCGGGAACTCGAAGTCGGCCGGGCCCGGCGCTTCGAATCCTGGCCCGGCGGCAAGGAGCTGGGTGCTCACGGCTTCTCCTCCTCGGCGGTGGGGTCTGACGACGACGGCGGCCCTGACGGACGCTCGGCGCGCTGGGCGCTCTGTGCGTCTTGCGAGCTGGACGGAGCCGAGGCGCGTGGCAGATCAGGTGTGGGCAGGTCAGGCTGGGCAGGGCGCATCGAAGTCGACGGCCCGGATTGCGGCCTACCGTACCGGATGTAAGTCAGCCAGATTCCGAGCACCCCCCCGATGACAAATCCGACTCCGATGAGTGCGGGAATGTCCAGCCAACTCGCCGCTGCCCACCCGATCAGGCCCCAAAGCGTGACGCCGGAAATGAGATAGCTCGTAACCTGCCACGGGTCGACCGTGGGCACGTTCCGGGCTTCCTCCCAGCGATTACGCTCGCTCGTCGCGGCGTCACTCTCCGGTATCGCGGGCGCGACCTCGGGTGAACGTTTGTCGTGGTCGGCGTCGGTCATCATCGGCCACCTCCCACAGTTCGAGTACCGGACGGAGAGCTCTCCGAAGAGTCCGTCGTTGTTTCTTCAGAGTTCACGTCCGGCGACTTGCCGTCCATTACCTCAGAGGTCGTATTCCGAGCGACGCCGAGATGGCGCCGAAGCACCATCGCATTCCACACCAGCGCGCCGGTGATCACGACCACGCCGAGCGCCCTCGCGTCCAACCAGGTTTGGTCTTTCAGTGCGACCAGTGCCACCAGGAGAAGGACGACTCGGAACAGATAGTTGATGCCGAGGACCAGATAGGCCAGACCCGGCGCCAGCTGAGCGTCGACGAGGAATGGTAGACGACCGGAGAGCAAAAACGCTGCGACCAGTGCCACACCGACTGCGGCTCCGACCAGCGCATCCGTACCGCCGAGCGCGAATGCCGCACCGAGCAGAACTAGAATGCCGGCCAGACCGATGAGGAGCGACTGGCGTCCGACGACACCGGAACCACCGGCAGAGGTGGAACGGGTAGGACGGGACGTCGCTATGCGGGACATGAGGCGGCTCCGGTCGGCGCGGCGCTTCGGTGCGCCGAGTTCGTCGGTCGGGGTCGTCAGGGCGGCGTTCAGCGGGCCAAATCGCGTATCTGACTTGCTCGTGAAACGTATCACGAACGCTCGTACCGTGTTTTCGCGGGGTGCCGTGGGCACGCCGGACGACCGCCCTCCCGGGCGGCGTGGGGAAAACCGTACTCGTTCGCCCCAGGGCATGCCCCACCGGGTACCCGCGTGGGCGTGCCTAACCGTCCACCAGACGGTTGGCGAGGATCGTGACCGCATCGTCGATCTGGTCGGCTACCGCGGTGAAGTACTCCGGTGCCCGTCCCCACGGATCCGGCACCTGGTCGGCATACCTGGCCTTCTCTTCGGGGCTACCGTCCCGGAGCCGGTGCGCGGCGGACACCAGCGCCCGGCCACGCGTCCCGAGCGCGGCGACGTCGGTGCCGGTCGGCGGCAACGTCCCCGGGTCCACCGCGGCGGCGAGCCGGGCGAACTCCCCGAGGACGAACGTGCGGGGCGCGGCGTCGGGCAGCAGGTCGGTGACGAACTCGACCTGCTCGATCGTGGCGGTCAGTACCAGGTCGGAGCCCGGCACCTCCTCGACCAGGCCAACCGGGTCCGGCACCGACGCGTCCGGCACCGCGGGGTCACCGAGCATCGCCGCGGTCAGCGCGCGGGCGCGGAACCCGTCGGGGTCTCCCCCGCGGGCCCGCACCTCGTCGGCCGCCTGCCGGTGCATCGGCTCGCCCTCGTGCCAGCCGCCGGTGCCCGCGCCGTGGACGACGACGAGGTCGGCGTTGGCCGGGCCGAGGTGCTCCTCCAGCCGGAGCCGCAGCAGCCGCTCGGCCATCGGCGACCGGCAGATGTTGCCCATGCAGACCATCAGGACGCTGAACGGCTTGCTCATGCTTCGGTGACCACCGGGCTGACCGCGGGCTCGTCGTCCGGGCCGTTACCGTCCCGGTCCAGCGCGTTCGGCACCACGCCGCGGAGCGTGGCGAGGTCGAGCGCGCCCTGTCGCAGCACGCGCGGCACCTCGCCGGTGACGTCGACGATCGTCGATGCGACCGGCTCACCGCAGGAACCGGCCTCCAGGTACACCTCGACCAGCCAGCCGAGCTGGTCCCAGGCCTCCTCGGCGGTGGTGGCCGGCGGTGATCCGGAGACGTTCGCGCTGGACACCGCCATCGGGCCGGTCGCCTCCAGCACCTCGAGCGCCACCGGGTGCAGCGGCATCCGCACCGCGACCGTTCCGTCGGCGTCACCGAGGTCCCAGGCCAGCGACGGTGCCTGCTCGACGACGATCGTCAGCGGCCCCGGCCAGAACGCGTCCACCAGGTCGTGCACGGACGGCGGCACGGCCATCACCAGACCGTCGAGCGTCCGGCGGTTGCCGACGAGTACCGGGACCGGCATGTCCCGGCCGCGCTGTTTCGCGGTCAGCAGCGAGTCCACCGCGGTCGGTGTGAACGCGTCCGCGCCGATGCCGTAGACGGTGTCGGTCGGCATCACGATCAGGTCCCCGCGGCGGACTGCGTCGATGGCCGCGGCGATACCGGCCGTGCGCTCGGCCGGATCGGAGCACTGGTACGTCCTGGTCACCCGGCCAGCTTACGGCGGCGCGCCGTGGTGAAGCGGGGACGGTCGGCGAGGTCGCGGTGGTCGGCGACATCCTCGAACGCCTCGTGCCTGTTGACCAGCGCGGGCAGCGATTCGCCCTGCACGTCCGCGTGTTCGATACCGAGGACGCCGCCAGGGCGCAGCAGCGCCGCCGCGCGCACGAGCAGGCGCCGGACGACGTCCAGGCCGTCCGGGCCGCCCCAGAGCGCGGCGGCCGGATCGTGCTCGGCGACCTCCGGGCTGACCGTCGAGCCGTCCGGCACGTACGGGGGGTTCGTCACGACGACGTCGACCGTGCCGTCGAGCTCGGCGAGCACGTCCGGCGCGGTGGCGTCGCCGTGGACGAACGTCACCGACCGGTCGCCAGCCACCCGGCGGGCCTCGCCGTTGCGGCGGGCCCAGGCCAGCGCCAGTTCCTCCCGCTCGACGCCGTAGACAGTGGCGTCCGGGCACTCGTTCGCCACCGCGAGCGTGATCGCGCCGGACCCGCTGCACAGGTCGACGACCACCGGCCGGGGAAGCGCACGAGCCCGCTCGATCGCCCAGCCGGCCAGCAGCTCGGTCTCCGGCCGCGGCACGAACACCCCCGGCCCGACGGCCAGCTCCAGGTGCCGGAACCCGGCGACGCCGGTGAGGTGCTGGAGCGGCACCCGGCGAGCACGCTCGCCGACGAGGTCGTCGAAGCGGGCCGCCTGCGGCTGGTCGAACCCCTCGGCGAGCAGCAACCGGCTGCGCGGGACGCCGAGTACGAACGCGGCCAGCTCCTCGGCGTCGAACCGGGGGGACGCCACACCGGCCTCGGTCAGCCGACGAACGGCACCGGCCAGTACCGGCCCCAGCGATACGGTCTCCACCGGACAAACCCTAGGCGGTGTCGACGGCTGCTCCGGCCGGCACCCAGCGGGCCAGGCGCGGTGGAGTCACGGTCCGGACCGCGTCCACGACGACGATCAGCAGGCAGACCGGCACCGCGAGCACGCTCCAGACCGTGCCACCGAGGTGATCGGGCACGGCGCTGAAACAGAGCGCCGCGCCCAGGACCACCGCCCAGTGGCGGCTGCGCGGGCCCGCGCACGCGGCGAGCAGGACGCCACCCCAGACCACGTACCAGGCGTGCATCACCGGAGCGGAGATCGCGAGCGTGAGCAGCGCGGCACCGACGAGCGCCCCGGCCCGACGCCAGCTCGGTTCCGCACCGGCCCGCCAGAGCAGCACCGCGACCGTGATCGCCCCGGCCGCGCCGACCAGCGACCGGGCCAGCGCCAGCGCATCGGTGAACGGCAGCGCCGCGCCGGTGACCAGGTACAACACTCCCCCGACCAGCGAGGCGGGGGCCCAGTAGATGCGTACCCGGCCGGGGACGTCCATCGCGCCGAGCCAACCCCACCCGTCCGGCACCAGCAGCGCGTACCCGATCACCACCGCACCCGTCGCGGCCACCGCAGTCAGCGTGTGGCGCAGCGGGACCCGTTGCCGCACCAGGTGCGCGACCAGGTACGCGATCAGCAGGATCCCCGGGAGCTTGATCGAGAACGCGGTCGCCGCGGCCAGCGCGGCCAGCACGTACCAGCGCCTGCGCACGCTCCAGATCGTCACCGCCGCCAGCAGCGCGAGCAGCGCGTCCAGGTGCGCCCCGCCGATCAGGTGGACGACGACCAGCGGGTTCGCCGCGACGAGCGTCAACCCGAGCGCACGCTCGTCGGCGGGCGCGAGCCGGACGACGAGCAGCGACACGGCGACGACCGCGAGCACCACCAGCGCCCGTAACAAGAGCACCGCGATCGACAGGTGGCCGGCGGACGCGATCGCCACGCCCCATAACGTCGCCAGCATCAGCGGCCCGTACGGCGCCGGGGTGTCCCGCCAGACCGGCGACACCGAGTCCAGGATCGTGCCGGGTCCCAGCAGCGACGGCCCGTAGGTGTACGGGTCGATGCCGTGGTGGACCATCGTGCCCTGCGCGAGGTACGACCAGACGTCCAGGCTGAGCACCGGTGGCGCGACGAGCATCGGCGCGCTCCACCAGGCGGCGATCGTCGCCACCGCCCGGACGTCCGCGCCGCGGGCCCGCACGATCCGGTAGAGCTGCAGGAACGCGAGCGCGAGCACGGTCAGCCCGAGCAGCGCCAGCACGGCCCAGCCCACCGGGTGCTCCGCGTCCGGACGCCAGAGTCCCAGCGGCCCGTCCGGCGGTGTTGCGCCGCCTGCGGTGCCCGCCCGGGTGACGCCCAGCGCGATCGCGGCTGACGCCGCGGTGCCGCCCCAGGTAACCAGCGTTAAGGCAGGCGGTCCTGAACCCTCGACAGGCGCGGCCACGGCTCTCCCCACGACGTGCTCAGCAGTCGGCAGGAACACCCAGCCAGATCAGTGAGCAGGTCGGACGGCGAGAGAGTGGCGGCCCGGTGACGGACAAATGAATCCGGCGCCTTCACCCCCACCCGGCCACCCAAACCGGAAGAGAACGCTCTTACTCGGCGGAGGCGAGCCTCGCCTCGTTGTCGGCCTCGACGAGCGCGTTCAGGACGCCACCCAGGTCGCCGTCGAGCACCTGGTCGAGGTTGTAGGCCTTGTAGTTCACCCGGTGGTCGGAGATCCGGTTCTCCGGGAAGTTGTACGTCCGCACCCGCTCCGAGCGGTCGACGGTCCGCACCTGGGAGCGCCGGGCGTCGCTGGCGGCCGCGTCGGCGTCGGCCCTGGCCTGGGCGAGCAGCCGGGCACGCAGGATACGCAGCGCGGACTCCTTGTTCTGCAGCTGCGACTTCTCGTTCTGGCAGGAGACGACGATCCCGGTCGGCAGGTGCGTGATCCGGACCGCCGAGTCGGTGGTGTTGACGCTCTGCCCGCCCGGACCGGACGAGCGGTAGACGTCGATCCGCAGGTCGTTCGGGTCGACCGTGACGTCGACCTCCTCCGCCTCCGGCATGACCAGGACACCCGCGGCCGACGTGTGGATCCGCCCGGCCGACTCGGTCACCGGCACCCGCTGCACCCGGTGGACGCCGCCCTCGTACTTCAGCCGCGCCCAGACGCCGTCCCCGGCGCTCGCCCGGCTCTTCACCGCGACCGACACGTCCTTGTAGCCGCCGAGGTCGGAGCCCGTGGCGTCGATCACCTCGGTCTTCCAGCCCTCGCGCTCGGCGTACCGCAGGTACATCCGCAGCAGGTCGCCGGCGAAGAGCGCGGACTCCTCACCGCCCTCACCGGCCTTGATCTCGAGGATCACGTCCTTGCTGTCGTCCGGGTCGCGCGGCAGCAGCTGCTCGCGCAGCTTCGCCTCCAGCGCCGGGAGCCGCTCCGCCAGCTCGTCCGCTTCGACGCTGAACGCCGGGTCGTCTGCTGCCAGCTCCCGCGCGGCCGCGAGGTCACCCTGGACCGCCTCGATCTCCCTGACCGTGGCCACGACCGGACCCAGCTCGGCGTACCGCCTGCCGAGTTCGCGAGCGCGCGCCTGGTCGGCGTGGACCGACGGGTCGGCGAGTTGCTGCTCCAGCGAGGCGTACTCGTCGAGCAGTGAGGTCAGCCGGTCGGTGCGGGTGTCGGTCATCAGGGGCTCCGGGTCGATGGGGGCTCGGCGGCAAAAGCAAGCGCCCGTCCACCCCTGGGCAGGGGCGGACGGGCGCTTGCAGGTCGCTAGTTGGCAGCCTGACGCTTGCCGAAGCGACGCTCGAACCGGGCGACGCGGCCACCGGTGTCGAGGATCTTCTGCTTGCCCGTGTAGAACGGGTGGCACTGCGAGCAGACGTCGGCGTGGATGACGCCACCCGTCGCAGTGCTGCGCGTGGTGAAGGTGCTCCCGCACGAGCAGACGACCTGCGTCTCGACGTACTGCGGGTGGATGTCGGGCTTCATGGTTCCTCTTCTCTCGTGGTCGCCGGGTCGCCGGCCCCCAGACGGAGAGCAGCGTGAACCGGTACCGATGAGGTCCAGTGTGTCAGACGGATTGCCGTATCTCCCAACGCGCCCGGCCCGCGCGCCCATTCCCGGCGCGGCTCAGCGCTTGGGAAACCGAGCGCGCAACCGGGTCCAGAGGCCGCCGCGCGGGCGGTAGCGGGGGCAGTCGCAGAGCGCGCAGTCGGTGCCCCGTCGGTAGTGGCGATGAGCACACTCCGCGTGACCACAATCACACTGCGTGTCGCGATCCGCCATCGTTCACTCCTGCCCGCCGCCGATCACGCCGACCGGCGGGCATACGCCACGACCCAGTCGACCTGCAGATCCACCGTCTCCGGGGTGGTGGAGTCGGGGCATTTCTGCCAGGTATGTCCGCAGTACCAGGCTTGCGACTGCAGCGCGAGCGCCATCGGCCGGTCGGGCACCCGGTCGTCGAGGAGCGTCGCCCAGACCTTTCCGTCCAACGTGTACGCGAGCCGCCCGGGGGTCCACTCGACGCCGGCGACGTGCCAGTCGGTGAAGTCCCCGGTCGTGGAGCGCTCGATCTGCGACCCGCCGATCGCGTGCAGCGTCGAGTAGAGCCGGTCACGCCCGGCGCCGTTGTCCTCGGCGAAGTCGATCTCGGGCGGCCAGCTGTCGTCGACCGGCCAGAGCAGCAACGCGTACGCGATGCCCGTGCCGCGGTCGGCCCGGAACCGCACCTCGTACTTGCCGTAGACCTGCTTCAGCGTGTGTTTGGTGGAGACGCCGCCGGTCACCCACTTCCCGCGCGCCTTCACGTACGCGCCACGAATCGTCAGGATGCCCTCGGTGACCGTGACGCGGGCCGGATCGAACCACCCGGCCGGGTCGCCCGACGGCTGGCCGTCGTAGGCCGCCCAGCGACTGCTCAGCGAACTTCCGGTGAAGTCGTCGCTGAGCACCCGCCGCCATCCGGCCAGGTCCGCGGTCGGCATCGCGCTCGCGACGTCGCCGGCGGACGTCGTCCCACAGGAAGGAAGGGTCAGTACGACGGCCATCGCCAGCCCCAGCCCCCGCCACATGCCCGCAGACTACCCAAAACGTGCATGAGAAACGCGAAACGGCCGGACCCCGGAGGGGCCGGCCGTTTCGGAGAACGAGGGTCAGTCGTTCGAGACCGTCGTCTTCTGGACCTGCATCAGGAACTCGATGTTCGTCGAGCTCTTGCGCAGCCGGTCCAGCAGCATCTCGATCGCCTGCTGCGGCTCGAGCGCGTGCAGCACCCGGCGCAGCTTGTGCACGATGACCATCTCCTCCGGCGCGAGGAGGATCTCTTCCTTCCGGGTGCTCGAGGCGTCCACGTCGACCGCGGGGAAGATCCGCTTGTCGGCGATCTTCCGGTCGAGCTTGAGCTCGGCGTTACCCGTGCCCTTGAACTCCTCGAAGATCACCGTGTCCATCGTGGAACCGGTCTCGACCAGCGCGGTCGCCAGGATCGTCAGCGAACCGCCGTTCTCGATGTTGCGCGCCGCGCCGAGAAACCGCTTCGGCGGGTAGAGCGCGGTCGAGTCGACACCACCGGAGAGGATCCGGCCGGACGCCGGGGCCGCCAGGTTGTAGGCGCGGCCCAGACGGGTGATCGAGTCGAGCAGCACGACCACGTCGTGGCCCAGCTCGACCAGCCGCTTCGCCCGCTCGATCGAGAGCTCGGCGACCGTCGTGTGGTCGGACGGCGGGCGGTCGAACGTCGAGGCGATGACCTCGCCCTTCACCGACCGCTGCATGTCGGTGACCTCTTCGGGCCGCTCGTCGACCAGCACGACCATCAGGTAGCACTCGGGGTTGTTCTTCGCGACGGCGTTCGCGATCGACTGCAGCACCATCGTCTTACCGGCCTTCGGCGGCGAGACGATCAGCGCGCGCTGGCCCTTACCGATCGGCATGACGAGGTCGATGATCCGCGTCGTCATGATGTTCGGCTCGGTCTCCAGCCGCAGGCGCTCCTGCGGGTAGAGCGGCGTGAGCTTGTGGAACTCGGGCCGCTTCCGGGCCTCCTCGGGCGGGAAGCCGTTGACGGTGTCGAGCCGCACCAGCGCGTTGTACTTGTCGCGGCGCTCGCCCTCGCGAGGCTGGCGGACCGCACCGGTGACGGCGTCACCGCGGCGCAGGCCGTTCTTGCGGACCTGCGACATCGACACGTAGACGTCGTTCGGGCCGGTCAGGTATCCCGAGGTCCGGACGAACGCGTAGTTGTCGAGGATGTCGACGATGCCCGCGACCGGGATCAGGACGTCGTCCTCGGCGACCTGGGGCTGCTGCTCGTCGCCGCTGAACCGCTCGTTGCGGTCACGGCCACGGCGGTTCCGCTCGCGGAACCGGCCGCGGCGCCGGCGACCGCCACCCTCGCCGTCGTCGTCGCCGTCCTGGTCGACGTTCTGGTTCTGGTTCCGGTCGCTCTGGGTCCGGTCGCTCTGGGTCCGGTCGCCCTGCTGACGGTCGCCCTGCTGGCGCTCGCCCTGCTGGGCGTTGCGGTCGCGATTGCGCTGGCCGCGTTCGCCCTGCGAACGCTCGCCGCCCTCCTCGCCGGAGCGGCCGCCCTGGCGGTCGCCGTCGGCGGCGGGACGACGGTCGCGGGAACGCTCACGGCGCTCGCTGCCCTGGTTCTCGTCGCGGTCGCCGCGCTCGCCACGGTCACCGCGGTCACCACGGTCACGGCGGGTGCGCTGGCCGCCTTCGTCGTTCGACGGCGTTTCGGGGACGTCGCCGCTGGGGGTCTCGGGTGCCTCCTGCGTCGGCGCGGCCGCGGTGACCTGCACCGGAGCAGGCGACGGGTCCGCGGTGGCTACCGGAGTCGCAGTCGGCGCGGGCTCGGCCGCGGCGGGTGCGCCCGCAGCGCGGCTGGCGGCGCGACGGCGACGGGTGGGGGCGGCCGCGGCTACGGCCGGCTCCGCGTCCACCGGAAGTGTCGGCTGCTCAGCAGGGGTAGCGGCGGCGGCGCGGGGCGCCGGCACAGTGGCCGCCTTGGCGGGCTCCGCACTGGCCCCGGAACCAGCCTGGCGAGCCTCGATGGCGGCGACGAGCTCACTCTTCCGCATCCGACCGGTGCTCGGGATGCCGAGTTCGGCGGCCATCGACTGCAGCTCGGTCAGAAGCTTCGCGGACAAACCCCCCGCCCGGCGGCGGGGCTTGGCCGCCGGCGCGCTGGCCCGGTCAGCACCGGTTTCCGGCGCCGGGGCCAGGGTGCCCGCCGCCGCAGAAGCGTCCTGCGACTGAGGGGCGATATCGGTGGTGTCGCTCAATGGGGGTCCTTCCCTGCGACGGGCGACGGCTGAATTAGCCGCACGGCCGGGTATGGAGCACCGGTCTGACGACCGGTCTTGACCACCCGTCGGAGACGGATGGCTCGGGGACAACCGCGCCTGACCTCATGAGGGTGCCGGGGTGGAGCGCTCTCTGGCTCGACCTCAGCGCCGGTTGCGGTCAGGTACCGCCCCCGCTGCATCGGCTGGAGTTGCCGGCGGGAGCGCTCAGAAGACACTCGGCCCGGCGTGATCGCGCGCCCGAGGGCGGCTGTGCTGCCTAGCAGCGTAGACGCCCACGTCCACTCGCAGCAACACATCCCGCCACCGGCGTGTTCCCAGCGGCGTCCGGATGACGTCGTGGAAGTCCTTCGGGATACGTCACACTCGTATCACCGCTGGTCACAGCTCAGCGCTGGATAACCGCCGCGCCGAGGTTCGAAACGCCGACCGCGGACACCGCAAAGGTATCGGAACCGGCGATCTTGGTTGCGACCGCCTCCACCGCCTCCGCTCCGGAGCCGGACTCCGTGGCGGCGGCAGTCGTCGCGAACGCCAGCACGGTCGGACCGGCGCCGCTGACGACCGCCGGAATGCCCTCGGCGCGGAGCGCGTCGACGAGGTCGAGGCTCTGCGGCATCGACGGCCGGCGGTAGTCCTGGTGCAGCCAGTCCCGGGTCGCGGGAAGCAGCAGCGCGGGGTCGGACGTGAGCGCGCGGATCAACAGCGCGGCCCGGCCCGCGTTCGCGGCGGCCTCGGCGTGCGGTACCTCCGCGGGGAGCAGCCCGCGGCTCGCCGCGGTGTACCCGCGCGTCTTCGGGACGCAGATGACCGGGTGGACGCCGGCCGCCGGCTCCATCCGGGCGGCGCGCGCCACCCCGGAGGCGTCGTCGGTCCAGGCGATCGTGACGCCGCCCAGCAGGCAGGGCGCGACGTTGTCGGGGTGGCCCTCGATCTCGGCGGCGAGCGCGAGCGCGGCGGCGTCGTCGAGCAGTTCGTCGCCGCCCTCGACCAGCCCGCGGGCCGCGACGATGCCGCCGACGACCGCGGCGGACGAGGAGCCGAGGCCACGCGCCTGCGGGATCCTGTTCACGCAGCGCAGCCGAAGGCCGGACGGCTGGCCGCCGAGCCGGTCGAACGCGGTCCGGGCGGCGCGCACCAGCAGGTGACGCTCGTCCCGCGGCAGGTCGTCGGCGCCCTCACCCTCGAGCTCGACGGTCAGACCGCTGTCGACGATCGCCATCTCGACCTCGTCGTACCAGGTCAGCGCGGCCCCGAGGGCGTCGTAGCCCGGGCCGAGGTTCGCGGTCGTGGCCGGTGGCCGCACGACCACCGGCCCGCGCCGGAACACCGGCGCGCCGCCGCCCGGGCCGCGCCCGGCGTCCGAGGCCGGACCGCGCCCGGCGGCCGAGGCCGGACCGCGCCCGGCGGCCGGGCCTGAGGCGGCGGCCGGGTCGTTCGAGGGGACTGCAGCGCTCACGCGAGGCCCAGCTCGGCGGCGGCGACGGCCGCGTCGACCGGAACCGTGCGCGGTGCCGGAGCACCGGAGATCGCCCAGTCTGGGTCCTTCAGGCCGTTGCCGGTGACCGTGCAGACCACCCGCTGGCCACGCTCGAGCGTCCCGGCCTCGGACGCGGCGAGCAGACCGGCCACCGAGGCGGCCGACGCCGGTTCCACGAACACGGCTTCCGAGCGGGCGAGGAGCCGGTACGCGGCGAGGATCTGCCGGTCGGTGACGGCCTCGATGGCCCCGCCCGACTCGTCCCTGGCCGCGATCGCCTTCGTCCAGGACGCCGGGTTGCCGATCCGGATCGCGGTAGCGATCGTCGACGGCTCGCGCACGACCTCGCCGGACACCAGCGGCGCCGCGCCCGCGGCCTGGAACCCGCGCATGACCGGCCGGTGGCTCGCCCAGCCCTTCGCGTGCGCCTGGACGTACCCGCGCCAGTACGCGGTGATGTTGCCGGCGTTACCGACCGGCAGGAAGTGCGCGTCCGGTGCGTCGCCGAGCGCGTCGACGATCTCGAACGAGGCGGTCTTCTGGCCCTCGAGCCGGTACTCGTTGGTCGAGTTCACCAGGCTCACCGGGTACTCCAGCGAGAGCTTGGACGCCAGCTGCAGACAGTCGTCGAAGTTGCCGTCGACCTGCAGGAGCTTCGCGCCGTACACCAGCGCCTGGGCCATCTTGCCGAGCGCGATCTTGCCCTGCGGGACCAGCACCGCGCAGACCAGGCCCGCGCGCGCGGCGTAGGCGGCGGCCGAGGCCGACGTGTTGCCGGTGGACGCGCAGATGACGGCCTTCGCGCCCTCCTCCACGGCCTTGGAGATCGCCAGCGTCATCCCGCGGTCCTTGAACGACCCGGTCGGGTTGGCGCCCTCGATCTTCAGGTAGACGTCGCACCCGGTGCGCTCGGAGAGGACCGGAGCCGGGAAGAGCGGCGTACCGCCCTCACGCAGAGTGATTACCGGGGTGGAGTCCGACACCGGGAGGTGCTCCCGGTACTCCTCGATGAGCCCCCGCCAGGCCGGTCTCGACCCGCTCCGGGTGACTCCGGCCGGCTGGACGCCGAGCGCGTTCACTTCGCCTCTCCCCCTTCGACCCGCATGACGCTGACGACGTTCCGGACGATCGGCAGCTCGCGCAGCGCGTCCACGGTGGCCGCGAGAGCGGCGTCGGTGGCGGTGTGCGTGACGATCACGAGCGTCGCGTCGTCGCCACGCCCCTCCTGCCGGACCGTGGAGATGCTGACATCGTGCCCGGCGAAGGCGGCCGCCACCTCGGCGAGCACCCCGGCCTTGTCCGCGACGTCGAGCGAGATGTGGTAGCGGGTGAGCGCCTCGGCAACCGTGCGGATCCGCAGGTCGGCGTAGGGCGACTCGGCCGTCGTGCGGGCGCCGGCCAGTCGGTTGCGAGCCACCGCGACCAGGTCACCGACCACCGCGCTGGCGGTCGGCGCGCCGCCTGCTCCGCGTCCGTAGAACATCAGCTGACCGGCGGCGTCCGCCTCGACGAAGACCGCGTTGAACGCGTCCCCGACCGACGACAACGGGTGGGTCCGCGGCAGCATCGCCGGGTGCACCCGGACGCTGACCGACTCGCCGCCGTCCTCGTCGCGATGCCGTTCGGCGATGCAGAGCAGCTTCACCGTGCAGCCCATCGCCCTCGCGCTCGCCACGTCGGCCGCGGTGATCTCGGTGATGCCCTCGCGGTGGACGTCCGCGGCGGTCACCCGGGTGTGGAACGCGAGCGAGGCGAGGATCGCGGCCTTCGCGGCGGCGTCGAAACCCTCGACGTCCGCGGTCGGGTCGGCCTCGGCGTAACCCAGCTCGGTGGCCTCTTCGAGCGCCTCGTTGAACCCGGCGCCGGTGGCATCCATCTGGGAAAGGATGTAGTTCGTCGTCCCGTTGACGATGCCGGTGACGCGCGTGATCCGGTCGCCGTGCAGCGACTCCCGCAGCGGGCGGATGATCGGGATCGCGGCGGCGACGGCGGCCTCGTAGTAGAGGTCGGCGCCCCCGGCCGCGGCGGCGTCCTGGAGCGTCGCGCCGTCCTCGGCCAGCAGCGCCTTGTTCGCGCTGACCACCGACTTGCCCGCCTTCAGCGCGTCGACCAGCCAGCTGCGGGCGGGCTCGATCCCGCCGACGACCTCGACGACCAGGTCGACGTCGTCGCGGACGGCCAGCCCGTGAGCGTCGGTGGTGAGGAGCGCGGGATCCACCCCGCGATCGCGGCCGCCGCGGCGCACCGCGATGCCGGCGAGCTCCAGCGGTGCGCCGATGCGCGCCGTCAAATCGTCCGCCTGCGTATGAAGCAGTCGGACGACCTCACGGCCGACCGTGCCGTAGCCGAGGATCGCGACCCGCAAGGGTCGCTTGGCAGGCTCCTTGGTCATCCGACATCCAGCCGCATGAGGTCGTCCTCCGTCTCGCGCCGGACCAGGACGTTTCCGGTCCCGTCGGCCACCGCGACCACCGGCGGCCGCGGCGTGTGGTTGTAGTTGCTCGCCATGCTCCGGCAATACGCGCCGGTCGCGGCAACGGCCAGCAGGTCGCCGGGGACCGTGTCGGACGGCAGCCAGACGTCCTTGACCACCACGTCACCGCTCTCGCAGTGCCTGCCGACCACCCGGGCCAGCATCGGTGGTGCCGTGCTCGCACGGGAGGCCAGCACGCACGTGTACTCGGCGTCGTAGAGGGCGGTGCGCAGGTTGTCGCTGATCCCGCCGTCGACGCTGACGTAGGTGCGGGTCCCGGTTCCGGTGTCGACCGGCTTGACGGTGCCGACCTCGTAGAGCGTCACGCCGGCCGGGCCGACGATCGCGCGGCCGGGCTCGACCGCGAGCCGCGGCACCGGGAGCCCGGCGGCGGCGCACTCGGTCTCGACGATCCGGCGCAGCTCCTTCGCGACGACGCCGACCTCGATCGGCGTGTCGCCGGTGACGTAGGCGATGCCGTAGCCGCCGCCGAGGTCCAGCTCGGGGAGCTCGATGCCGTGCTCGTCGCGGATCTGCCGCAGCAGCCCCACCAACCGGTGCGCGGACACCTCGAAGCCGGACGTGTCGAAGATCTGCGAGCCGATGTGGCTGTGCAGGCCGACCAGCTTCAGGCCGGGCTGGCGCAGAACGCGCGCCACCGCCTCGGCCGCTTCGCCGCCGCTCAGCGAGAAGCCGAACTTCTGGTCCTCGTGGGCGGTCGCGATGTACTCGTGGGTGTGGGCCTCGACGCCGACCGTGACCCGGACGAGGACGTTGATCGTCTTCCCGGCTCGCTGTGCCTCGTCGGCGAGCCGGACGATCTCCACCTGCGAGTCGAGCACGACCCGGCCGACACCGGACTCCACCGCGCGCCGCAGCTCGGCGGTGGACTTGTTGTTGCCGTGCAGCGCGATCTTCTCCGGCGGGAACCCGGCGGCCAGCGCGACCGTCAGCTCACCACCGGTGCAGACGTCGAGGTGGAGGCCTTCCGCCTCGACCCAGCGGGCCACGCCCTTGCTCAGGAACGCCTTGCCCGCATAGAACACGTCACCGCCGGTGAACGCCTCGGCGTACCCGCGGGCCCGCGCGCGGAAGTCACCCTCGTCGAGGACGATCGCCGGCGTGCCGAACTCGGCGGCGAGGTCACGGACGTCGACGCCGCCGAGCTGCAGGACGCCGTCCTTCCGGGTCGCACTCGCCGGCCAGATCGTGGGGTCGAGCGCGTTGAGGTCTCCCGCCGGGCCGCCGAGGTGGGGAACGGGCAGGACCTCGGCGTGGCGAGGTCCTGCCGGGTGCGCCCTCACATTCGCTCCGGTGCGGTCACGCCGAGCAGGCGGAGCCCGTTCGCGACGACCGTGCGGGTGGCCACGTTGAGCCAGAGCCGGGTCCGGTTCACGTCGGTGATCTCCTCGTCTCCCTTCGGGATCACCCGGCACTCGTCGTACCAGCGGTGATAGGTGGCCGCGAGCGACTCCAGGTAGTGAGCTACCCGGTGCGGCTCGCGCAGTTCGGCGGCGCCTGCGATGACACGAGGGAACTCCGCCAGGGCGCCGAGCAGCGCCGACTCGTACTCGTGGGTGAGCAGCTCGGGCTTGAACGCAGTCTCGTCCAGCGTGATCCCGACGTCACGTGCGTTTCGCGTGACGTTTGCGGTGCGTGCGGCGACGTACTGGACGTAGAACACCGGGTTGTCGTTGGTGCGCCGGGCCCAGAGGTTCAGGTCGATGTCGATCGACTGGTTCACGCTGGAGCGCGCCAGCGCGTACCGGGACGCGTCGACGCCGATCGCGTCCACGAGCTCGGCCATCGTGACCACGGTGCCGGCGCGCTTGGACATCCGGACCGGCTGGCCATCCTTCACCAGGTTGACCAGCTGCCCGATCAGTACCTCGATGTTGTAGTTCGGGTCGTCGCCCGCGCACGCCGCCAGCGACTTGAGCCGCCGCACGTACCCGGTGTGGTCGGCGCCGAGCATGTAGATGCAGACCTCGAACCCGCGGGCGCGCTTGTCGAGGTAGTAGGCGGCGTCACCGGCGATGTACGCGGCCTCGCCGTTGCTCTTGATGATCGGGCGGTCTTTGTCGTCCCCGAAGTCGGTGGTGCGGAGCCACACCGCGCCGTCCCGCTCGAAGATGTGACCATGTTCACGCAGCGTGGCGACCGCCCGCTCGACCGCGCCGGACTCGAACAGCGAGTTCTCGTGGAAGTACACGTCAAAATCGACGCCGAAGTCGTGCAGGCTGCGCTTCACTTCGTCGAACATCAGATCGACGCCGATCTGGCGGAACACTTCCTGCGGGTCCGGGCTCTCCAGAGCGTCGGGACGCCGGCGCAGGACCTCGGCGGCGATCTCGGCGATGTAAGCGCCGCCGTAACCGTCCTCGGGCGCCGGCTCGCTGCGCGCCGCCGCGAGCAGCGACTTGGCGAACCGGTCGATCTGCGCACCGTGGTCGTTGAAGTAGTACTCGCGGGTCACGTCGGCGCCGGCCGCCTCCAGCAACCGGGCCAGCGTGTCGCCGACCGCCGCCCAGCGCACCCCGCCGATGTGTACCGGTCCGGTCGGGTTCGCGGAGACGAATTCGAGGTTGATGCGCTTCTTGTCCAGCGTGTCCGTGCGACCGTAGGTCTCCGCGGCCTGCACGATCGTCCGCGCGAGCTCACCCTGCGCGGCGGCCTCCAGCGTGATGTTGAGGAAGCCGGGACCGGCGACGTCGGTCGTCTTGATGCCATCCGTCGTCGCGAGCGCTTCGGCGAGCCAGCCCGCCAGGTCGCGCGGCTTCACCCCGGCTCGCTTGGCGATCTGGAGCGCGATATTGGTCGCGTAGTCGCCGTGCTCCGGGTTGCGGGGTCGCTCCACCGTCACCGCGTCGGGCAGGCTCGCGGAATCGAGTCCGCGCTCGGTGAAGACAGCGCGCGCCGCAGTGAGTATCGCGGCCGAGAGGGCATCGGGAGTCACTACGTCATGCTATCGAGCGTCGCGGGGCAGCCCCGCCCGCTACCGTGGGGGCGAGCGCACGCGTGCCCCGCGGGCCGAGCGCGCGGAACGAGGCGAGATCATGGATCGTTACCTGGTCGGGCCTCGGTTGCCTGGTTTGCCGGCCCGCACGCACGGTCCGCACCCTCCCCGGGGCTTCCGCCAGAACGGCGGGCCCGCGCACGGAAGCCATGAAAGGTCCCATGCCGTCCAACACCACGCAGCGCAGGTCCGGTTCCGGTAAGCGGCCCGAGCGCGACTCGTCCGGTAAGTCGGCCTCGACCGAGAAGGTCGAGAACCCAACCGCCGAGTCCGACGCCGAGGCGACCGAGACCACCGAGGCGACTGAGACCGAGGCAACCGAGACCGAGACGGCGGCCGCTGAGGCTCCACCGGCGAAGTCGACGGCGGCGAAGTCGACCGCCGCGAAATCCACCGCTGCCAAATCGACCGCCGCGAAGTCGACCGCCGCCAAATCGACTGGTGCGAAGTCGACCGCCGCGAAGTCGACCGGCGCCAAGAGCGCGGCGGCCAAGGTCGGCGCCAGCAAGGCCGGTGCGACCAAGCCGGGCGCCGGGAAGTCCGCGCCGGGCCGTGGCGGTTCCGGCGGGGGCAAGGGCCCCGGCAAAGGCCCGGCCGGTAAGAGCGGCGGCGGCCGCGGGCGCCAGCCGGTGAAGGTCAAGAGCACGGGTCTGCCCTGGGGCAACATCGTGCTCGGCGGCATCGTCACGATCGTCGCGCTGAGCATCATCGGCTACGGCGTCTGGTACTCCTGGGACGCCAGCAAGCCGTTCGGCGAGCGGCGGTCGCAGCAGATCGACGGCGTGACGAACTACCGCGCCAAGGACGTCAAGTGGCTCACCCAGAACCACGTGGCGGGCAAGGTGAAGTACGAGACCAGCCCGCCGGTGGGCGGCAACCACAACGGCTCGTGGGAGAACTGCAACGGCGACGTCTACGCCAAGCAGATCCCGAACGAGCACGCGGTGCACAGCCTCGAGCACGGCGCGGTCTGGGTGACCTACAACCCCGACCTGCCGCAGGCGCAGATCGACAAGCTGGCCGAGAAGGTCAAGGGCAAGGACTACATGTTCATGAGCCCCTACCCCGGCCTCGACAAGCCGATCTCGCTGCAGGCTTGGGGCTTCCAGCTCAAGGTCGACAGCGTCGACGACAAGCGGATCGACGAGTTCATCACGCAGTACCGGGTGAACGCGAGCGTCGAGTCCGGCGCGTCCTGCTCCAACGGTGTCACCGTGACCGGTGACACGCCGCAGGAAGCCTCGGCGACCGACGGGATGCAGTCCGGCAGCTGACGCCGGACAGCGATTGGGGAACCAGTGGCGCACGGACGGGGGTTCGCCGGCGCACGGCGTCGGCTCGACGAGCTCGACGCGGAGGACAGGTCGGCCGGCGTCGGTGACGACGCCGCCGACGAGTCGTCGGCCGAGCTCACGATTAACGACGATGGGGACGCTGACCCGCGAGCCGCCGCGGACGTCAGCGGCCCCGAGGCCGCCGACAGCGGGTCCGGCGGCCCCGAGCTCGGCGGCGCGGGCGTTGACAGCGCCGAGCTTGGCGGCACCGGGGCCGGGGGCGGCAGGCACAGCGGGGCCGGTAGAGCCGGCCGCGCGAGGGCCGGCAGCGCCGGGCGCGGCGGGTCCGATGGCGCCGGGCGCGGCGGGTCCGATGGCGCCGGGCCCGCGAGGGCCAGCAGCGCCGGGCGCGGCAGGTCCGATGGCGCCCGGGTCGGCGAGGCCGGCTCCTTTGGGATCACCTCCTTCGAGGCCGATGACGGTGGGGACGATTACGGCGAGGACGCCGCAGTCGCCGGAAGCGCGCGGGTCCGGGCCGGGCGTCGCACGCGCATCTACCGTGCGGTGATGGCCGCGATCCTGGTGCTGGCCGTCGGGTTCGGCATCGGATTCTGGGTCGGTAGCCCGCACCGGCCCGCCGACGACTCCGCGGACGCCGGATTCACGCGCGACATGATGACCCACCACGCCCAAGCCGTCACGATGGCGTCGCTGGAGTACCGCGTCACCGACGACGCGGCGCTGCGGCAGATCGCGATCGACATCACGCTGACCCAGCAGGCGCAGATCGGCCTGATGATCGGCTGGCTGCGCAACTGGGACCTCAACCCGACCAGCACGGACCCCGCGATGGCGTGGATGCCGGACGGGGGGCGAGCGCTGATCGTCGACGGACGGATGCCCGGCATGGCCAGCGATGCTCAGCTGGAGAAGCTGCGCACGTCCACCGGCACGGTCAGGGACCAGCTGTTCATCGACCTGATGATCCAGCACCATCTGGGCGGGATCCACATGGCCGACTCCGCGCTGAAACAGGCGGAGGATGACCAGGTGCTGTACCTGGCCCGTCAGATAAAAACGTCGCAGCAGTCGGAGATCGACGCGCTGCAACAGCAGAAGAACCGGTTGAGCGGAGAGAAATGAGCTGGACGTCGCCCGGCGAGTTACCACCGCACGGGGCCGTGCCGCCCCAGCGAACCTCCCCGGACGGCTCGCCGCCGACCGACGCACCCCCGCCCAGCCCGCCGTCCCCGCCCGCCGAGGCACTAACGCCCAACGAGGCATCACCGCCCGAACAGGCACCACCGCCCGAGGCCGCAGCACCGCCCGAGGGCGCAGCACCGCCCGAGGGCGCAGCACCGCCCGAGGGCGCAGCACCGCCCGAGGGCGCAGCACCGCCCGAGGGCGCAGCACCGCCCGAGGGCGCAGCACCGCCCGAGGGCGCAGCACCGCCCGAGGGCGCAGCACCGCCCGAGGGCGCAGCACCGCCCGAGGGGGCAGCGCCGTCCGGTGGGGCAACGCCGACCGAGGGGACGTCCCCGTCCGAGGGCGCGCCGTCAGCTGAGGTACCGCCGTCCACGGTGGCGGCGCAGGCTAGCGAGGGCGCCGCGAGCGACACTTCCGCACCGCCGGCTACGGCAGAGCCGTCGGTCCTGCCACCTCCGCCTGCTCACCTGGCATCGAGCGATCCCGCCGAACCGGCGGCGAGCTTCCCTCCCGCCGGCCCGTTCCCGCCTTCGTCCGGCCACGTCACCGGCCCCGTCGCAGTTCCTGCCACTGGCGCGGCTTGGCCTCCGCCGCCCGGTTCTCCCTCCCCGTACTACGCCAGCGGGGCACCGACCGGCGTCCACGCGGCTCCCGGCTACCACGCCGCGCCCGGCTATCCCGGCGCGCCGGGGCAGCCCGCCGGCCCCGGCCAACCCAGCTATCCCGCTGCACCCCCACAAACCGGCCCCTCGGCCACGCCCGGCCAACCCAACTACCCCACCGCGCCCGGCCAGCCCGGTATCCCGGCCACGCCCGGCCAACCCAACTACCCCACCGCGCCCGGCCAGCCCGGCGCCCCGGGCGCGCCCGGCCAGCCCGGCTACCCGGCCGCACCACCACAAGCCGGCGCCCCGGGCGCACCCGGCCAACCCAGCTACCCGGCCGCACCCCCACAAACCGGCGCCCCGGGCGCACCCGGCCAACCCAGCTACCCTGCTACACCCCCACAAACCGGCGCCCCGGGCGCGCCCGGTCAGCACGGATACCCCGCTGCGCCCGGTCAGCCCGGCTTCCCGGCCGCACCTGGCCAGGGCGGATACGCCGCCGCACCGGGGCAGGGCGGCTTTGCGTCGCCGGCGCCCGTGCACGGCGGATTCCCGCCGCCCACCGGGTTTGTCCCCCCTCCCGGTGCGGCAGGTGGGTTCCCGCCACCGCCCGGTTTCGTGCCGCCCGGAGCGTCGGGCGGCCCCCTACCGGGCGCGCCGGGTGGGAAGTCGGGCGGCAAGGGCCAGCTCATCGCCGGTCTGGTCGTCGGCGTGGTGGTCCTGATTCTGCTCTGCGGCGGCGGCGTGACCGCCGGCATCTACATCGTGCGCGACGGCTCCGACGGCGGAACCAGCAGCGTCGCGATCGAGGGCGTCGTCGACTATCGCACCACCCAGCCGGAGATTCTCACCACGCAGCACGTCGCCGGCGACTCCAATTACGCCGTGAAGCCGCCGGTGGGTGGCGACCACGACGCGGTCTGGCAGAACTGCCAGGGCGATGTCTACGCGACGAAGATCGACGACGGGCACGCCGTCCACAGCCTCGAGCACGGCGCGGTCTGGATCACCTATCGCCCCGACCTCACGCCCGACCAAGTCGACTCCCTGAAGGCCCGGGTCACCGGCAAGGATTACACGTTCCTGAGTCCGTACCCAGGCCTCGAAAGCCCGATCTCGTTGCAGGCCTGGGGCTACCAGCTCAAGGTCAACGACGCGGACGACGAGCGGATCGACAAGTTCCTGGAGGAGTACCGGATCACGGCGTCGATCGAGACCGGCGCCCCGTGCAGTAACGGCACCACCGTCGCCGACTGACGAGTCCGCCCTGAAGTGTGTGCGTTCGGGCGGTGATAGCCCGCCCGAACGCACGCGCTTCCCGCCCGCGCAGAGGCGCGGATGCCGAGCGGCCCGATGCATAAGCTCTCGCGGACGGCTGCTAGGCTTTAGCCGTTCCTGAGCCCCCGTAGCTCAGGGGATAGAGCACCGCCCTCCGGAGGCGGGGGCGCAGGTTCGAATCCTGCCGGGGGCACTCATTACAACGAATCCGCGCCGTTTGGCGCGTCGACGATGCCCGGCCGCCCAGGCGGATTGCACTTAGAAGACGTATAGCCCTTCCAAATGCAATTTGCTTAGCGGCGGCACCCAGATCGGTCCCCGGCTAACGGATGTGGACACCGCGCGAGCAGCGCCGACGCGCCGTTCGGCGCCGCGTCGTTCGAGGACACACCGGAGCATCCCCCGCGCGGTAGCGTGAAGCTCATTCGTCGGCTGTTTCGTCGATCGAGTCACCCTGCGGCGGAGAGGGATGCGAGGACGATGAGCAGCAACCGAGCATCCCCATCGGCGGCCGGGCCCGACGACCCCGGGGCTAGATCCGACGACCCCGAACCCGACGGCGACACCCCGGACGACACCACCCCGGACGACACCACCCCGGACGACACCACCCCGGACAGCCACACCCCAGACGGCGACACCCCCGACGGCCCGGAACGCGACGGCCCGGAACGCGACGGCCCGGAACATGGCGCCAGCACCCCCGACGTGTTTGCCGCTGATGACGAGATCGGCGCCGATCTCGCCGACGTCGATTGGTCGGCCACGCCGCTCGGACCGCCCACCGGATGGCCGCAGAGCCTCCGCACCGCGGTGAGCATCCTGCTCTCGTCCCGCTTCCCGATGTGGATGGCCTGGGGCCCCGAGCTGACGTTCTTCTGCAACGCGGCCTACCGCCGGGACACGCTGGGCCGGAAGTACCCGTGGGCGCTCGGCCGCCCGGCCAGCGAGGTGTGGGCGGAGATCTGGAACGACATCGGTCCCCGGATCGACACCGTTCTGACCACCGGAAAGGCCACCTGGGACGAGGCGCTCCTGCTGTTCGTGGAGCGCTCCGGCTTCCCCGAGGAGTCCTACCACACGTTCTCTTATAGCCCGCTGCGCGACGACGCCGGTGCGCTGGTCGGCATGCTGTGCGTCGTCAGCGAGGACACCGAGCGGGTCATCGGCGAGCGGCGGATGGCGACGCTGCGAGACCTCGGCTCCGATCCGAGCGTCGTCCGGACCGTGCAGGAGACGCTCGCGTTCTCCAGCAGGCAGCTCGCCCGCAACCTCCGGGACCTGCCGTTCACGCTCGTTTATCTGTTCACCGACGATGCCCACGCCGAGCTGGCCGCCGCGTCCGGGATCCCGTCCGGCCACCCGATGGCCCCGAGGACACTCGCGGCCGACGGCGCAAACCATGTGTGGCCGACGGCGGCACTGGCCCGGCAGGAAACGCTGCTGGTGCCGCTCGACGCCGAAACGCCGAGCGGCGATTGGCCGGAGCCACCCACCCACGCCCTGCTCGTGCCGCTCATCCGCCAGGGTGCCGCACCGCACGGGTTCCTCGTCGCGGCCCTGAACCGCTACCGGCCCTACGACGAGGGGTACCGCGGGTTCATCGAGCTGACCGCGACGCACGTGGCGTCGGGCATCGCGAGCGCCCGCAGCTACCAGGCGCAGCAGCGGCGCGCCGAAGAGCTCGCCGAGCTCGACCGGGCGAAGACCGCCTTCTTCTCCAACGTCAGCCACGAGTTTCGTACCCCGCTGACGCTGATCACGGGCCCGCTGCAGGAGCTGCGCGACCGCCTGCCCGCCGACGACCAGCGGTCCCGCGACGACGTGGAGATGATCCACCGCAACGGCCTGCGGCTGACCAAGCTCGTGAACACGCTGCTCGACTTCTCCCGGATCGAAGCGGGCCGGATGCAGGCCCGCTACGAGCCGATCGACCTGGCGCTGTTCACCGCGGAGCTCGCCAGCGTGTTCCGCGCCGCCGTCGAACGCGCCGGCCTGACGTTCGACGTCGACTGCCCGCGCCTCGACCAGCCGGTGTATCTCGACCGTGGCATGTGGGAGAAGATCGTCCTCAATCTGCTGAGCAACGCGCTCAAGTTCACGTTCGACGGCGCGATCCGGGTGTCGGTCGCTCAGGGTGAAGCCGGCGCCGTCGTCCGGGTCGCTGACAGCGGGATCGGGGTGCCCGCGGCGGAGATGCCGCGGCTGTTCGAGCGGTTCCACCGCATCCCGACGACTCGCTCACGGTCGAACGAGGGCAGCGGCATCGGCCTCGCGCTGGTGCAGGAGCTGGTCGCGCTGCACGGCGGCACCATCGGCGCGGAGAGCGATCCGGGCGTCGGTACGACGTTCACGATCCGCCTGCCGTTCGGTTCCGCGCACCTGCCCGCCGAGCATCTCACCCCGACGACCGGCGCCGACGCTCCGACGGACGCGGCCGAGCCGTTCGTCCAGGAGGCGTTGCGGTGGCTCCCGGAGGGTTCGGACGGCACCACGGACAGCGCCACAAACAGCACCGCGGAACCGACGCCGGTCGTCCCGTCGCCCGCCGGCTCCGACGTGCCGCGAGGCCGGGTCCTGGTCGCCGACGACAACGCCGACATGCGCGACTACCTGGAGCGCCTGCTGAGCAGCCGGTACGCGGTGACGACGGTCGCCGACGGCGTCGCCGCGCTGGCGTCGGCCCGCAGCGAACCCCCGGACCTGATCGTCAGCGACGTCATGATGCCGAGCCTGGACGGATTGGAGCTGGTCACCGCCCTGCGAGCCGACCCGCGCACGGCGGGCATCCCGATCGTGCTGCTGTCGGCCCGCGCCGGTCAGGAGGCCGCGGTCGAGGGCCTGTCCGCCGGGGCTGACGACTACCTGGTCAAGCCGTTCGCCGCGCAGGAGTTGCTGGCTCGCGTCCGCGCGAACGTCGACCTGGCCCGGCTCCGCAACCACCACGCCCAGTGGCGGACCGCGCTGATCGACTCCCTGCAGGAGGGCTTCTTCGTCGCCGACGCCGACGGTTCGGTCGTCGAGGTCAACTCGGCGTTCAGCGAGATACTCGGATACCCGGCGGAGGACCTGCCGTATCCCGCGCCCCAGCCGTGGTGGCCGGATCCGCAGGACGACCCGGCCGCGCACGGGCAGGTGCTCGAGGCCTACCGGCGGGTGCTCGACGGCCCGTACGGCGACCTGATCGTCCCGCTGCAGCACCGGAAGGGCCACCGGCTCTGGGCTGCGGTGTCGATCAGCTCGGTGAACGACGACCGGGGTGCCCGGATGGTCGTCGGCACGATCCGGGACGTCACCGCCGAACGGTACGCAGCGCAACGCGACGCCGCCCTCAATGCGATGAACGAACGGCTCGCGGTGGCCCGGACCGTGCCGGAGGTGCTGCAGGCAGGCGTCGAACAATTGCGTCGGCAGTGGCAGGCGACCGCGGCGTTCGCCCGCAGCGACACGGTCACCGCCGCCGTCCCTGGCGGCGACCGGCCGCCCGCGGCGCTGGACGACCTGCGCGGCCCGGGAGCTTCGAGGATCCGGATCGACGCCACCGAGGGACGGCCGACCGGCGTCGGGGCGACGATCGACTCCACGTCCGGTCCGGTCGCGCTCTGGCTGGTGCTCAACCCGGCGCGGGGCTTCGGCACCGAGGACCAGACGCTGCTGCTGTTGCTGTGCGGCTCGCTCTCCCAGGCGCTGCACCGCGCGTACGCGTTCGACCAGCAGCGGGACGTCGCCGTCGCCCTGCAGCGATCGATCCTCGGGCCGGCCGTCCTCCCGGACGGGTTCGCCGTGCGTTACCAACCCGCGGGGCGGCCGCTGGAGGTCGGCGGTGACTGGTACGACGCGGTCGAGCTACCGGACGGCCGGATCGGGATCATGGTCGGCGACTGCGTCGGCCGCGGTCTGGTCGCCGCGACCGTGATGGGGCAGCTCCGCAGCGCCGGCCGCGCGCTGCTCCTGCAGGCGAGCGGCCCCGCCGAGGTTCTCACCTCGCTGGACCGGTTCGCTGCGCTGCTGCCCGGAGCGTCGTGCACGACCGCGTTCTGCGGCATTCTCGACGCCGAAAGCGGCCGGCTGGTCTACAGCAGCGCCGGCCACCCGCCCGGCATCCTCGCCCACCCGGACGGCCGGACCGAGCTGCTCGACGGCGGCCGCGGAACGCCGCTGGGCGTGCGTCGCAGGCTTCCCCGGACCGAGGCCGTCACGATGCTCCCCGCCCGCGCGGTCACGCTGCTCTACACCGACGGGCTCGTCGAACGTCGTGGGCGATCGATCGACCTCGGGATCGGGCGCGCCGCCGACACGCTGCGGAACCACCGCACGCTCCCGGTCGAGGACCTCGCCGAGCAGCTCCTGAGCCGGATGGCGGCGGTCGACGGCGGCTCCGACGACGTCGCGCTGCTCCTCTACGGGCATCCGGCTCCGCTCGACCTCTGCTTCGACGCCGACGCCGGTGAGCTCGTGCGGGTGCGGGCCGCTCTCCGGCGGTGGCTCGCCCGCGCAGGAGTGGGGCAGGCGACCACGCAGAGCGTCCTCGTCGCGGCCGGTGAGGCCTGCGCGAACGCCATCGAGCACGGCTACCGCGATGCCTCCGGACTGGTGCGACTCGTGGCCAGGGCCGGGGGGCAGCAGCTGGACGTCACGGTCACCGACGCGGGGACCTGGCGCGACGAGCAGACCCCGCCGGATCCGCACCGCGGTCACGGCCTCCACCTCATCCGGTCGCTGATGGGCGAAGTTACCCTGCACACCGGTGCCACCGGCACCGTCGTCGAGATGGTCACGAGGATCACGCCATGAGTACCCCGCTCCACATCGCCACCGGTCAGTCCGCGGACGGCAGGTGGCAGTTGACGGCCACCGGGGAGATCGACCTCAGCAACGCCGCCATGTTCCGGGACCAGCTCGCCGCCGCCGTGCACCCCGGTCCGCGGCTCATCGTCGACCTGACCGGGGTCGAGTACCTGGACAGTGCCGCGCTCGCCGCGCTGTTCACCCACGCGGACCGGATCGAGGTCCTGATCGCACCGCTCAACGAGTACCTGCTGACGGTGTGCGGCCTCACCCAGCTGACCGAAGTGCGGGTCATCCCGGCGACACCGTCCGCGGCCGAACATTCTGAGTAGCCCCGCGCTCTCCCAATAAACGCCCGGGTGGACCGGAGTCTCGCTCATTTGCGAGGCCCCGGAGCCGACGGGAATTGCATCGGGGCGGGCGCCCCACAGCTGATCCTCGGCGCGGGGGCGTGAGGGACATGCGACGGTGCAGAAAAACGAGCAGCGTAACTCTGGCGGGCGGTCTGCTGACGGCCGCCGCGCTCGCGGGTGGGGTGTTGCTGCCCGGCCGCGAGGCCGCGGCCGAGAACGGCCGCCGACCACCAGACACGGCCTATTGGGACGCTCGAGCGGCGGCCGCCGACGCGCCGGTCACGCTCGCCCGGCGGTTGGTGCTCGGCAGCGCCGCAGCGCCGAAGGACGGCGTCCGGTCGCTACGCGCGCAGCCACGCGAGGTTCCGCTCTCCGACGGCCATCGGCTCGCGCCGAGCGGTACGCCTCGCGTCCTGCGGGCGACGACCGGCGGTGTGCCGTTCGCCGCGGTCGGCGTGAACTGGCGACGCGACCCGCGGATCGGCGAGGTGAGCGTCGCGGTCCGCACGCGTACTCGCGACGTCGCTAAGTGGACCGCCTGGAGCACGACCGAGTACCACGGCGCCAAGAACCAGTCCGGCCGCACCGGGCCCGGTCTGCTCTGGACCGGCGACGCCGACACCCTGGAGATCGTGCTCACCAGCCTGAGCGGACCGCAGCCGACCGACGTCACCGTTGACCTGATCGACCCGGGCACCGCGGCGGCCGACACCGCGGCAGCGCTCCCGGCCGGCGGAAAACCGGCCTTCGGCGCCACCACGCTGCTCGCCGGCCTCCCGACCGCGGGGCGGCAGCCCACCAGCTACGGCAACGGCGTCGTCCGGATCTTCAGCCGGGCGGCGTGGGGCGCCAGCCCGGCGTATCTCCGGCGCTCCGCGCGGTACGCACCCGGCGTCAAGGCCGTCGTCGTGCACCACACCGCGACGACGAACAACTACGAGGCGCGCGACGTCCCCCGGATCATTCGGTCGATCTACTACTACATGTCCGTTACCGAGGAGTACGGCGACATCGGCTACAACGTGCTCGTCGACAAGTTCGGCCGAATCTGGGAGGGGCGGGCGGGCGGCGTCGATCGTGCGGTCATCGGCGTACACGCCGGCGGGTTCAACACCGGGACCTCGGGCGTCGCGCTGATCGGCGACCACGCCGACCGGCGGGTCACCGAGGCGGCCCGCGAGGCGATCGCCCGGTACGCCGCGTTCAAGCTCGGGACGAACGGCGTCGATCCGATGTCGAGGCAGCAGCTCACCGGCGGTCCGTCCACCCGGTACCGGCAGCGGACGACGGTACGGGTCCCGGCGATCTCCCCGCACCAGGAGACCAGCCGCACCGCCTGCCCGGGCGAGAAGGGCCTGGCGATCCTTCCCGGCGTCCGGGCCAGGGCGAAGGCCCTGATCGCGCGCCACGACCTGGGGTCGGCCTGACGCATGTGTTCCGTTCGGCCGGCGCGGGAACCCCGGGTGTCATCCGCGCTCCGGAGGAGGACGCCCATGGTCAGCCGCTTCGCGCAGTGGACGCTCGACGTCCGGGACGTCGGCGTGATGGCGGAGTTCTGGTCGCAGGCGCTCGGCTACGAGGTCGTGAACAGGGGCGACGACGGTTCGGCGAAGCTCTTCCCGCCGTCCGAAGCCGAGCCGACGATCTGGTTGCAGAACTCCGGCGGGGCCAAGGTCGGCAAGAATCGCTTCCACCCCGACCTGGTCACCGACGACGTCGACGCCGAGGTCCGTCGGCTGGAGGCGCTCGGCGCCCGCCGCGTCGACGTCGGTCAGACCGGTTCCGAGCCGTTCGTCGTGCTGGCCGACCCCGAGGACAACGAGTTCTGCGTCCTGCGCCGCAGTCCGCGCGGCTGAGCCCGGCCTACGAACGCGTCTGGACGACCGCGTACTCGCCGGTCGTGCGCCAGGGTTTGCCGGTGGCGTCGAGCGTCTCCACGGTCGCCTCGGTCAGCCCGACCGCGACGTCGCACTTCAACGTCCGCAGCGCCACCAGCGGACCCGGGAAGTGCGCGGTCAGCTCGGCGAACGGCGCGGTCGGGTGCCAGAGTCGGTCGCCGACCAGCCGCCGGTAGTTCAGGTCGCCCTTCACGATCGTCAGCGCGGCCTGCGCGAACTGCGCCCGGAGGTCCACCGGCATCGCGTGGTACGTGAGCGGCCCGCAGAAGAACTCGTGTGCCCGCAGCTCGAGCCGCCCGTCACGCAGGGACTCGCCGAGCCGCTCGCCGATGGTGCGCGCTCGCCCGTCGGCGGCCGCGAGCCGGGCGACGGTGGCCAGAACGTCCGCCGGGGTGGCGTCCGAAACGTAGTAGGGATGCGGTTTGACGTGCAGGACCACGCTCGTCGCCAGCCCCGCACCCAGCAGGTGGTCGAGCAGGACGAGGTCCGGCAGCAGTTCCTGGCCGGCGTTGTCGGCGATCAGGTGCGCCTGGCCGGGCGGCCGGTCGTGCAGCAGCGCACGGAACTCCGCGCTCTCGTCCACGATCAGGCCGCCGGTGCCGGACCCGGCGGACGGGCCCGCGCGGAAGCTCAGGTCGGCGCGGTTCCCCCAGAGCGACGACCGGACCAGCGCGTCCCACGTTTCGTCGGGGGCCAGGGTGTCGAGCGCCGCCATTTCCTCGTCGACGGCATCGCCGGCCAGTTCGGCGGCCTTCGTCGGGCCGAACGGGTCGATCCCGCGCCACGGGCCGGGCCGGTAGAACTCGACCGCGTCGAGGATCCGCCGGTAGAAGTAGCTCTCGGCCCAGAGGAACGGCGTCTCGCCCCAGGGCACGCCGCGGTACTCGGGGCGCCACCAGGGCCACGGCTCGTGCCGCAGTGCCTCGACGTCGGGCGCGGTGACCACCCCGGACGTCGACTCGGTGAGCAGCGTGTCCAACGCCGCGCGCTGGGCGGCGGGGCGGGGGAACGCGGTCGCGACCCGCTCGATCAGCACCGGATGGCGGCGATGGAAGACGCTCCACGGGAACGACGCCGGATCACGACTGTCGATCTCAGGTGCGAGCGTCTCGGTCACGGACCCGATCCTAAGCTCGCCCCGAGGTGCCCGGGAGAAGCAGCCCGCCCCGGCACGCGTCTTCGCAGCGCCGGGGCGGGCAGTCGGGGGTGGCGGCTCAGCCTCGGTCGAACCGCCGGACCAGCGCCCACGCACCGGGCAGGAGCACCGCCGCGAGCACGATCTTGATCGCGTCGCCGATCAGGAACGGCGTCAGGCCCAGGTCGACGGCCTTGGCGAAGCTGACGTCCAGCGACGCCATCAGCCACGGCACGCCGATCGCGTAGAGCGCGAGGTTGCCGGCGATCATCAGCGGCACCGCCCGCAGCGGGGTCCGGTCGGCACCGCGCTTCGCGAGCGCGCCGACGACGGCCGCGGCCAGGATGAAGCCGAGGACGAACCCGAACGACGGCATCGACCAGCCGGACGTCTGCTGGGCGAACCACGGCACGCCCGCCATGCCGACCAGGGCGTAGACGAGCATGCCCAGGACGCCGCGGGCCGGACCGAGCGCGGCGACCGAGAGCAGCACCGCGAACGTCTGGCCGGTGAGCGGGACGGGGGTGAACGAG
Source organism: Cryptosporangium aurantiacum (assembly GCF_900143005.1). Taxonomy (NCBI): domain Bacteria; kingdom Bacillati; phylum Actinomycetota; class Actinomycetes; order Cryptosporangiales; family Cryptosporangiaceae; genus Cryptosporangium; species Cryptosporangium aurantiacum. Next base: position 96,743 of record NZ_FRCS01000001.1, on the reverse strand, counting down.
AGCGGGATCGCGATCTGCGCGAAGAGCCCCACGAAGAGTGCCGACCCGCCGACGAGGGCGGCATCCCGAACGAGCCCACCGGGAAGAACATCGGCGAGGACCCGCGGGGATCGGGTGACGCTAAGGGTGGTCATGAGCCTCCTGCCTAAAACAACCGTCAGCAGGCTAATTACACGGTGAATGCACCTTCCAGCGCGTTCCGCGACGAACGTCACGTCCGCTGGCTTGTGGGATTCCTCCAACAGCGGGGCCTGTGGGATCACCCAGCGACCGTCACCGCGACGCCGGACGCGTTTGGAGAGAACGCCAGTAGCCCGCCGCCGCACCCGGTGATCTGATGGTGAACAGAAGGCCGCGCGTCCGGTAGCGATCGGTGCCCCCTCCCCGTCGACCGGCGACGACGCCGAGCGGGCCCTCAGCGACAAATACGATGAAACAGGTGCACTTGTGGACCTGAACACGATCGACGAGATCACCGGCGCCGCCGACGCCGGTGTCTGGCGTGCCGGTGACGGCTGGCTGGCCGGAGGCACGTACCTGTTCTCCGAGCCGCAGCCGCACCTGCACCGCCTGCGGGACCTCACGACGCTCGGCTGGCCCGCGCTGACCGCGACGCCCGACGGCCTGCAGATCGCTGCGACCTGCACTATTGCCGAGCTAGCGAGGTTGGCGGCGCCGACCTGGCCGGTCTGCGACCCGCTGTTCCGGCAGTGCGCCGACGCGTTCCTCGCGAGCTTCAAGATCCAGAACGTCGCCACGGTCGGTGGCAACCTCTGTGCGGCGTTGCCGGCCGGTCCGATGACGTCGCTGACCGCGGCGCTCGACGGCCGGTGCACGCTCGAGTCGCTGGACGGCACCCACCGCCAGCTCGCAGTGACCGATTTCGTCACGGGCGACGGCACCACCGCACTCCGCCCCGGGGAGTTTCTCCGCTCGATCGTCCTCCCGGCGACCGCGCTGACCGGACGGGCAGCGTTCCGGCAGGGTTCGCTGCACCCGCTCGGGCGCTCGGCGGCGCTGGTGATCGGCCGGATCGACGCCGGCACGGAAACACTCGTCCTCACGGTCACCGCGTCCACCTGCCGACCGATCCAGTTCCGGTTCGCGCAGCTGCCGACCACCGCCGAACTCCGGGCGGCGATCGACGCGCTCCCGGCCGACGTCTGGGTGGACGACGTCCACGGCGCCCCCGCGTGGCGGCGGCACCTCACCGAGCGGTTCGCGGCCGAGGTCCGCGACGAGCTGGCGGTGGGACGATGAGCGTCACGGTCAACGGCAGGCCCTACGACGAGAAGCCCCGGCCCGGCCAGTGCCTCCGCACCCACCTGCGCGATCTGGGCCACTACGGCGTCAAAAAGGGCTGCGACGCGGGTGACTGCGGCGCCTGCACCGTGCACGTCGACGGCATGCCGGTGCACAGTTGCGTCTATCCGGCGGTCCGCGCCCAGGGGCACGAGGTCACGACGATCGAGGGCCTGGCCCCCGAGGGCGGCCTGCACAAAATCCAGCAGCGCTTCCTCGACGCGCAGGGATTCCAGTGCGGCTTCTGCACCGCGGGCTTCGTGATGACGACCGCCGCGCTGGACGAACGGCAGCTCGACGACCTGCCGCGGGCGTTCAAGGGCAACCTCTGCCGCTGCACCGGCTACCGCGCGATTTCCGACGCCGTGTGCGGCGTCAAACACACCGAGGACGCCGCCGTCGGTGGTAACGCTCCGGCACCGGCCGGTCCGCAGGTGGTCACCGGCGCCGCGCGGTACACGTTCGATCTCGACGTCCCCGGGCTGCTGCACCTCAAGGTGCTCCGGTCGCCGCACGCCCACGCGCGGATCGTCCGCATCGACACCAGCGCCGCGACGAACGTCCCGGGAGTGCACGCCGTACTCACCCATGAGGACGCCCCGAGAGCACGGTTCTCCACCGGTCGGCACGAGCGCCCGCAGGACGACCCGCTCGACACCCGGGTCCTCGACGACGTCGTCCGGTTCCGCGGTCAGCGGGTCGCGGCGGTGGTGGCCGAGTCGGAGGGCGCCGCGGAGGAGGCCTGCCGCCGGATCGTCGTCGAGTACGACGTCCGACCTGCGGTTTTTGACGCGGAGGAGGCGTTGCAACCGGGCGCACCGGTCCTGCATCCGGACAAGGGGCCCGGCGATGGAATCGCCCGCGCCGAGGGCAACGTCGCAGGCGAGGTGCACGGCGAGATCGGTGACGTCGCGGCGGGCCTCGCCGAGGCCGACGAGGTCTTCGCGGGGACGTTCGTCACCCAGCGGGTGCAGCACGCGAGCCTGGAGACCCACGGCTCGATGGCCTGGTTCGACGACGCGGGCCGGCTCGTCGTCCGGTCGAGCAGCCAGGTGCCGTTCCTGACCCGGCGGGCGCTGTGCGCGCTGTTCGACCTGCCGCTCGACCAGGTGCGGGTGGTCACCGGGCGGGTGGGCGGTGGGTTCGGCGGCAAGCAGGAGATGCTGGCCGAGGATCTGGTGGCGCTGGCCGCGCTCACGGTGAAGCGCCCGGTCAAGTACGAGTACACCCGCTCCGAGCAGTTCGAGGCGGCCACCACCCGGCATCCGTTCACGGTCGGTGTCCGGCTGGGCGCGAAGAAGGACGGAACGCTCACCGCGATCGACCTGCGGGTCGTCTCGAACACCGGCGCCTACGGGAACCACGGTCCGGGGGTGCTGTTCCACGCCTGCGGCGAGTCGATGGCCGTCTACCGCTGCGCGAACAAGAAGGTCGAGGGGTACGCGGTCTACACGAACACGCTGCCGTCCGGGGCCTTCCGCGGCTACGGCCTCGGGCAGGTGCTGTTCGCGCTCGAGTCGGCGATCGACGAGCTGGCGCGCACGCTGGGCCTCGACCCGGTGGCGTTCCGGGCCCGGAACGCCATCCGGGTCGGTGAACCGCTGGTCACACCCGCCGGGCAGGAGGCCGACATCAGCGTCGCCAGTTCCGGCCTCGACCAGTGCCTGGCGATCTTGGACGAGGCCAGGCGCGATCCGGCACCGGAAGCCCCCGACGGCTGGCTCGTCGGCGACGGCTCGGCGATCGCGATGATCGCGACCACTCCCCCGAACGGCCACTACGCCGACGCGAAGCTCACGCTGCTGCCGGACGGCCGCTACGAGCTGCTGGTGGGCACCGCGGAGTTCGGCAACGGCAGCACGACCGTGCATCAGCAGATCGTCGCCGAGACGCTGGGCACGACCACCGACCGGGTGACGGTCCGGCAGTCCGACACCGACCTGGTCGGGCACGACACCGGCGCGTTCGGTTCGACCGGGACGACGGTCGCGGGTAACGCGGTGCTGGCCGCGAGCAGGGTCCTCCGCGACCGCCTGCTCGCGGCGGCGGCCGCCCGCGCCGAGACCCCGGTGGCGGCGTGTCGCCTGGACGCGGACGCGGTGCTCGCCGGCGCCACCCGCATTCCGTTGAAGGACCTCGTCGAGGCGGCCGGAGCCCCGTTCACCGCCGACGGCCACTTCGACGGCACGCCGCGGTCGGTGGCGTTCAACGCGCACTGGTTCCGGGTGGCGGTCGACCCCGGCACCGGCGAGATCCGCATCCTGCGCAGCGTCCACGCCGCCGACGCGGGCCGGGTGATGAACCCGATGCAGTGCCGGGGGCAGATCGAGGGCGGCGTCGCCCAGGCGCTCGGCGCGACGCTCTACGAGAAGGTCCGCCTGGATGCCGACGGCGCGGTGGTGAACCCGACGTTCCGCACCTATCACCTGCCGGCGTTCGCCGACGTGCCGAAGACGGAGGTGCACTTCGTGAGAGACGTGCATGATCCGGTCGGCCCGCTCGGAGCGAAGTCGATGAGCGAGAGCCCGTTCAACCCGGTGGCTCCGGCGCTGGCCAACGCGGTGCGGGATGCGACCGGTGTCCGGTTCACCGAGCTCCCGCTGGCCCGCGACGTGGTCTGGCAGACGCTGGTTCACGCACGAGGCGCCTGAGCCGCAGTGCGGGAGGTGTAACCAGGTCTACGCCGATCGCGTCACGTCGATGAAATCGCTGCTTCGCATGCTCGGTACGGAACGTTCCGTCCGGGAGGGGTGCTGGTGGCGTCGGAAGTCCTCGACCGCGTCAAGACCGTGTGCTCGTACTGCGGCGTCGGCTGCGGCGTCGTCCTGGAGATCGGACGCGACGCCGACGGGCGGCGGCGCGCGCTGAAAGCGTCCGGCGACAAGGAGCACCCCGCGAACCGGGGCAGGCTCTGCACCAAGGGCTCGACCAGCGCGGACGTGCTGTCCGCGGACGGCAGGCTCGCCACGGCGCTCACCCGCGACGACCGGGCCGCCGCGCTGGCCCCCACCGGCGTCGACGAGGCGATCCGCACCACCGCCCGGCGGCTGAGGGGCATCCTCGATGAGCACGGCCCGGACGCGATCGCGCTCTACGTGTCCGGCCAGATGTCGCTCGAGGCCCAGTACCTGGCCACCAAGCTGGCCAAGGGGTACTTCCGCACGAACCAGATCGAGTCGAACTCACGGCTCTGCATGGCCAGCGCCGCGAGCGGCTACAAACTCTCGCTCGGCGCCGACGGCCCGCCCGGCTCGTACTCCGACCTCGACGAGGCCGACGCGTTCCTGGTGATCGGGTCGAACATGGCCGACTGCCACCCGATCCTGTTCCTGCGTCTGCTCGATCGGGTGAAAAAGGGCGCCAAGCTGATCGTCGTCGACCCCCGGCGAACCGCAACCGCCGCGAAGGCGGACCTGTTCCTGCAGGTCAAGCCCGGGACCGACCTCGCGCTACTGAATGGGCTCATGTACCTGCTGGCTGAGTCGGATGGCCTGGACACCGACTTCATCGCCGCGCACACCGAGGGCTGGGACGCGATGCCCGCGCTGCTGCGGGACTACCCGCCGGCCCGGGTCGCCGAGATCACCGGCATTCCGGAAGCAGACCTGCGGAAGGCCGCCGAGCTGATCCGGAGCGCCGGAAACCGCTGGGTGAGCTGCTGGACGATGGGCCTCAACCAGAGCACCCACGGCACCTGGAACACGAACGCGCTGGTCAACCTGCACCTGGCCACCGGCGCGATCTGCCGCCCCGGCGCCGGGCCGTTCTCGCTGACCGGCCAGCCGAACGCGATGGGCGGCCGGGAGATGGGCTACATGGGCCCTGGCCTACCCGGTCAGCGCTCGGTGCTCGCCGCGGCCGACCGCCGGTTCGTCGAGGAGCAGTGGAACCTCCCGGCCGACACGATCCCGTCGTCCGTCGGTACGGGAACGGTTGATCTCTTCCGCCGGATGGCCGACGGCGACGTGAAGGCGTGCTGGATCATCTGCACGAACCCGGTCGCGTCGGTGGCGAACCGCCGGACGGTGATCGAGGGCCTGGAGGCCGCGGAGTTCGTGGTCACCCAGGACACGTTCGCCGACACCGAGACCAACGCGTACGCCGACGTCGTGCTCCCGGCCGCGATGTGGGCCGAGGCGGACGGTGTGATGGTCAACTCCGAGCGCAACCTGACGCTGTCGCGGCAGGCCGTGGACGCGCCCGGCGAGGCGCTGCCGGACTGGCAGCTGATCGCCCGGATCGCGACCGAGATGGGGTTCGGCGAAGCGTTCTCGTACACGTCCGCAGAAGAGGTCTTCGCCGAGCTGACCGCGTTCTGGAACCCGCAGACCGGCTATGACCTGCGTGGAGTCGACTACGAGCGGCTGCGGAACGGTCCGGTGCAGTGGCCGGCCCCGCCGGACGACGACGCCGACCGCCACCCGATCCGGTACCGGTCCGGCTCGGAGCTGACGTTCGCCACCGCCAGCGGGAAGGCCGCGTTCTTCCCGCGTCCGCACCTGCCACCGGCGGAGCTGCCCGACGACGACTACCCGTTCGTCCTCAACACCGGGCGGCTCCCGCACCACTGGCACACGCTCACCAAGACCGGCAAGGTCACGGCGCTCACCAAGCTCAACCCGGAGCCGTTCGTCGAGATCCACCCGTCGGACGCCGACGCGCTCGGCGTGCGTGAGGGCGACCGGATCGAGGTCGCGTCCCGGCGTGGACGGGCCGTGTTGCCCGCCGTCGTCACCGACCGGGTGCTTCCCGGCAGCTGTTTCGCGCCGTTCCACTGGAACGACGTCTTCGGCGAGTACCTGAGCGTCAACGCGGTGACGAACGACGCCGTCGACCCGATCTCGTTCCAGCCCGAGTTCAAGGTGTGCGCTGTCGCGCTCACGGTGGTCGCGTCCGTGGGTGATTCGGTTCCTCGTACTCAGGTGGACGTGACGCCGCCGGGCATCGTCGACGGGCTGACCGACGTGTTCGGGCTGGGTGCGGTGGCGCCACCGGTCCTGTCCGAGGCCGAGCGACACTACCTGGCCGGGTTCGTCACCGGGTTGCGGACCACCCCGCCCGGCGACACCGTGCCAGTGCTGCCGCCGACCGCGCCGTTCGCGCCGGACAACGCGCTCTGGATCAACGGGGCGCTGGCCGGGGCGTACTCGCGCGGCGGGGCGGCGGTTCTCGAGGCTCCCGCGGCGACCCGGGAGCTGATGGTGCTCTGGGCCTCGCAGACCGGCAACGCGGAGGAGTACGCGCTGTCGGTGGCGGGCAGGCTCTCGGAGTCCGGCCGCGCGGTGACCGTGTTCCCGATGGCCGACTGCTCGCCGACGCTGCTGCGCCGAGCGTCCGATCTGCTGTTCGTCACCAGCACGTACGGCGACGGTGAGGCGCCGGACAACGGCGGGGCGTTCTGGGACGCGCTGGTCGCCGACGACGCGCCGCGGCTGGAGGGGCTGCGGTACGCGGTGCTGGCGTTCGGTGACTCCAGCTACGACAACTTCTGCGGCCACGGACGCCGGCTGGACGAGCGGCTCGCGGAACTGGGAGCCGAGCAGCTGGTCGGACGCGTCGACTGCGAGCCGGACTACGCCGAGGCGGCGGAGGCCTGGGCGGAAGCCGTGCTCGCCGCACTCGCGACCCAATCCGCCCCGGCCCAATCCGCCCCGGCCCAATCCGCCGCGGCACCGTCCGTTCCGCTCTCACCGCCGTCCGCGGTCACGACCGTGACGCGGCCGTCGAAGGCCTCGCCGGCGACCGCGCGGCTGGTGGGCAACCGGCTGCTGAGCCGGCCGGGCGCGGTTCGCGAGGTCCGCGAGTTCGCGTTCGCGGCCGACGGGTTGGAGTACGAGGTCGGCGACGCGCTCGGCGTCTGGCCGGTGAACTGCCCGGACCTGGTCGACGAGTGGCTGACGCTCACCGGGCTCGACCCGGCGACGCCGGTCACGCTGCCCGGGACCAGTGACGTCGACTTCGCCACCGCGCTGCGGCACCACCTGGAGATCGCAGCGATCAGCCCGAGCCTGCTGCGGTTCCTGCTCGACCGGACGCACGACCGCGAGCTGGGCAAGCTGCTGCGGCCGGAGAACAAGGGCGAGCTGGCCCAGTGGACCTGGGGACGCCAGGCCGCCGACGTCATCGGTGCTTTTGAGGTCGGCGCGGCCGCGCAGGAGTGGGTGAACGCGCTGCCGAAGCTCCAGCCGCGGCTGTACTCGATCTCGTCCAGCCCGCTGGTCGACCCGGAGGTGATCCGGACGACGGTGTCCGTGGTCCGGTTCGCCAACGAGGCCGGACGGGAGCGCAAGGGCGTCTGCTCGACGTACCTCGCGGACGCCGACCCCGACGCTCCGGTGTCGGTGTTCGTCCAGCGGGCGTCGCAGTTCAAGCCGCCCGCCGACGCGGCGACCCCGGCGATCATGGTCGGGCCGGGCACCGGGATCTCGCCGTTCGTCGGGTTCCTGCACGACCGCCGCGCCCGCGGCGCCACCGGCCCCAACTGGTTGTTCTTCGGGGCGCCGCGCCAGGCGACCGACCACTACTACCGGGAGGAACTCGGCGACCTGCGCGCCGACGGCACGCTGACCAGGCTGGACCTGGCGTTCTCCCGCGACCAGCGCGCCAAGGTCTACGTCCAGGACCGGATGCGGGAGCGCGGCGCTCAGCTCTGGGCCTGGCTGCGCGACGGCGCCCACTTCTACGTCTGCGGTGACGCCCGCCGGATGGCGAAGGACGTCGACCTGGCGCTGCGCGAGGTGGTCGCCGCGCACGGCGGGATGTCCGCGGACGACGCCGCCGCCTGGGTGAAGCAGCTGGCCGCCGACAAGCGTTACGTCCGCGACGTGTACTGAGTGCTACCGGGCCGGTGCCCGCGCCGGGGCCGGGGCCTCGGGCTGGGCGCCGCGCTCGGCGAGCAGGAGCCAGGCGGCGGCCAGGGTGGCCAGCACCGAGGCGGCGAGCAGCCATCGGAACGACGCGTGGAACGCGGCGTCGACGCCGTCCGGCAGATGGGTGGCGACCACGATCGCAAAGATCGCTCCGCCCAGCGCGCCGCCGACCCGGCTCACGATGTTGACCTCGCTGGTGGCGTCCGGCAGTTGCTCGGCCGTGACCGCTTTGAAGGCCGCGCTCATCGCCGGCACCACCGCGCACGCCAGCGCCGCACCCCGGACGAGCAACAGCAGCTGGACGAGCCATTCCGCGGCGTCCACGTCGATCACCGCGAACGGAACCGTCGTGACGACGGTCGCCAGACCACCGGCGAAGCTCACCAACCCCCCGCCGAAACGGTCCACCAGCCGGCCGGACAGCGGCAGGACCAGCGCGCTGCCCAGGCTCATCGCGATCAGCAGCAGGCCGGATTCGAGCGGACCGGCACCGCGGCCGAGCTGGTAGTAGAGCGGAAAGAGCAGCCCTGCGCCGAACAGGGCGGCGCCGGTGAACGTGGCGGTGACCGTCGCCGCGCGGTAGATCCGGTTCCGGAACAGCCCGAGGTCGAGAATCGGGTTGGCGGACCGGCCGGCGTGCACACCGTAGGCCAGCAGTGCCAGGACGCCGCCCACCAGCGGCCCGGCCACGCCTGCGCCGGTGACGTTGCCGGTCTCGCCCCACCGGGTGCAGCCGTACACCACGAGCGGCAAGCCGACGCTGACCAGCAGCAGCCCGACCCAATCCAGGCGTCCGGGATCCACCGGTTCGCCGCGCGGCACCCAGCGCCGTCCGAGCCAGAGCGCGACGAGGCCGATCGGCACGTTAAGCAGGAACAACCACGGCCAGGAACCGACGTGGATCACCACGCCACCGACGACCGGTCCGAGCGCGGGCGCGAGCGTGACCGCGACGCCGAGCGTCGCCATCACCCGGCCCAGCCGATGCGGGCCGACGGCGCGGCCGAGGACGGTCTGACCGGCCGGGATCAACATCCCGGCCGCGAGGCCCTGCACGACGCGGAGGCCGATGAGCCATTCGACGTTCGGTGCGGCCGCGCACGCCGCCGAGGCCATCGTGAACGCGACGAGGCACCAGAGCCAGAGCCGGCCCGCTCCCGCCCGGCGGGCCAGCCAGGCGCAGAGCGGCAGCGAGGCCGCAAACGCGATCAGGTACCCGGTTGCGACCCACTGGGCGGTGGCGAGCGTGGTGTCGAGGTCGCGAGTGAGGGTGTCCAGCCCGACGCTGACGACCGAGGCGTCCAGACCGCTCAGGAACGCGCCGGACGCGATGACGCCGGCCAGCCGCCAGACCTGCGGGGAGATCGGCGCGTCCGGCCGCGCCGGCGAGGAGACGTCCGCGACGTTCATCCGGCCACCGCCGCCGTTTCGGTCCGCACCGACCGGAGGGCCGTGCCCCAGGAGAGCAGCTGCTCGAGCATCGTGTGGAGCTGCGCCTCGGCGTGCTCCGGCGGCCGTGGCGCGCCGTCCCGATCAAAGTCGGTGAACGCGGAGAGCAGCACGTGGGAGCGGACATCCGCGACCTGCAGCTCGCCCATGATCAAGCGCAGGTGCTCGACCGCCCGCGCGCCGGAGGCGTCGGCGCCGTAGCCGACGAAGCCCGCGGCCTTGTCCCGCCACTCCGCGTGCAGGAAGTCCAGCGCGTTCTTGAGCACGGCCGGGATCGACCGGTTGTACTCCGGCACGACAAAAACGTAGGCGTCGAACGAGTCGATCAGCGCGGCCCACGCCCGGGTGTGGGGATGTGCGTAGCTCCCGTGGATCGCCGGTAACGGCTCGTCCAGGAAGGGCAGCGGATGGTCGGCGAGGTCGACGAGCACGAAGTCAGCCGGTGAGGCGGCCGCGCGGTTGGTCACCCAGCGGGCGACGGCGCGCGACTTCCGATCCGGGCGGGTGCTCCCGGCGATCACGGCGATCCGAAGGGGGGCGGACTCCATGGGAACTCCTTTGCTAGAAAGTACAGTACTCGTTTTACTTTACAGATCGCCCCGTCGTCTAGGCTTCCGCGCATGAGTTCGCCGTCCGCCGTGCCGCTGGGGCGGCTGCAGCCGCAGAAGCGGGACGCGATCACCCGGGCCGCCCGCCGGGTGTTCGGCCGCGACGGTTACGCGCGCGCCAGCATCGACGCGATCGCCACCGAGGCCGGCGTCTCCACCCGGACGATCTACAAGCACTTCAGCGGCAAGGAGCAGCTGTTCGCCTCGGTGCTGGAGGCGAGCGCGACCCAGGTGGCTGACACGCTCGTCGAGAGCGCGGCCGCCGTGCCGTACGCCGAGACCGCGGACCAGGTGCTGACCGAGCTGGCCGGGGTCGCGCACGCGCTGGTCCGGCAGGCGATCGACCACCCGGAGCACTTCGCGATGGTGCGGCAGATCGTCGCCGAGTCGACCCACTTCCCCGCGCCTGTGCTCGCGGCGTGGCAGGAAGCCGGGCCGCTGCGCGTCGAAGCCGAGGTCGCCGGTCGGCTCCGTCGCCTCGCCGACCGGGGGCTGCTCGTCGTCCCCGACCTCGAGCGGGCGACGCTGCACTTCATGGCGCTCGCCACCGCCGAGGCGAGCCCGCGCGGCCTTCGCCCGGTCGGTCATCTGAGCGCCGAAGAGACACAGATCGCGGTCACCGAAGGCGTGCGGGCGTTTCTGAACGGTTACTCGTCGTAACTCAGATCCTTTACCGCGCCGCCGATGGGATGACACCGAGGAATCTCTTCGACGCGGGGGCGGCCGAGATGACGCAGGCAACAAAGGCACGGCGTGGTGGGTTTTCGAGCCTCGGCGTCGGGCCGAAAATTCTGGTCGCCGTCGCGGTGATGGCGCTGGTCGCGGTCGTGACCGGCGCCGTCGCCTGGTCTCGGCTGGGCACGCTGGACGACAAGGTCCAGAACGTGAAGTCGACGAACATCTCGCGGCTGAACAACCTGGTGGAGATGGAGAGCGCGGTCGCCGCGATGTTCCGCGGCTTCTTCCTCTACAACCTGCCCAACATTCCGGCCGCGGAGAAGGCGGCCCACAAGCAGACCACCAAGGACGCCGAGGCGTCGCTGGACGAGGCGCTGGCGGCCTACTCCTCCACCGAAGACAAGTCGCAGACGTGGAAGACCCAGGTCGCTACGTTCCAAGAGGCCTGGACGAACTACAAGACGCTGGCGAACACGTTCATCCTCGGTGACGCGCCACCGTCCGGTTTCACGCTGCCGACCGGAGCGGCGATCGTCCCCGCGTTCAACAACGCCGAGACCGCGATGAACAACGCGATCGCGGAGCTGGGCGCGCTGGAGCGCTCACAGGCGGAGGCCGCCGCGACGTCGGCGACCGAGACCGCGTCCGGCGCCCGGACGCTCATCGCGATCGTGCTGGTGACCGGTCTGATCGTGGCCGTGGCCCTGGCGCTGTGGATCGGCCAGACGATCGCGCGGCGGCTCGGCAGGGTCCGTGACGTCCTGGACGCGGTAGCGAACGGTGACCTGACGCGCCAGGCGCGGGTCGACGCGAACGACGAGGTCGGCTCGATGGCCGCAGCGGTGAACCGCGCCACCGACTCGGTTCGCAGCACGGTCACCGCGCTCTCGGAGTCGGCCCGGACGCTCTCCGACTCGTCGCGGCAGCTGTCGGCGTCGGCGGAGGCGATCGCGGGCAACGCGCAGGAGACCTCGGCACAGACCGGCGTGCTGGCGTCGGCGTCCGAGGAGGTGTCGCGGAACGTGTCCGCTGCCGCGGCCGGCACGGACGAGATGGGTTCGGCGATCCGGGAGATCTCGCAGTCCGCGAACGACGCGGCCGGGGTGGCGTCGCGGGCGGTGGACGCGGCGTCGGCGACGAATGCGACGGTGGCCAAGCTGGGTGAGTCGTCGGTGGAGATCGGCAACGTCGTCAAGGTCATCACGTCGATCGCCGAGCAGACGAACCTGCTGGCGCTCAACGCCACGATCGAGGCCGCGCGCGCCGGTGAGGCCGGTAAGGGCTTCGCGGTCGTCGCCAACGAGGTGAAAGACCTGGCCCAGGAGACCGCGAAGGCGACCGAGGACATCTCCAAGCGCGTCGAGGCGATCCAGGCCGACACGGATTCCGCGGTCGCGGCGATCGAGCAGATCTCCGGGATCATCGCGCAGATCAACGACTACCAGATGACGATCGCCTCGGCCGTCGAGGAGCAGACCGCCACCACGAACGAGATGAGCCGCTCGATCGCCGAGGCCTCGACCGGTTCGCTTAGCATCGCCGCGAACGTGGCGGGCGTCGCGGCGGCGGCGCAGACCACGAGCGCGACCGTGGCCGACACTCAGCAGTCGGCTGAGGAGCTGGCCCGGATGTCGGCCCAGCTCCAGGCGATCGTGAGCCGCTTCCGCGTCTGACGGGTGCCGCGGGCACGCGGTCGTGCCACGTGCCCGCGAGCCGTCAGGACTTGGCGAACGCGAGCAGGTCGGCGTTGAACCGCTGCTCGTAGGAGCTGCCGACGATGCCGTGCGGCGCGCCCTCGTACACCTTCAGCGTCGCGTCCTTGACGATCTCGGCGGTCTTCAGCGCGGCCGCGGCGATCGGCACGATCTGGTCGTCGTCACCGTGCACGACCAGCACCGGGACGTCGATCTTCGCCAGGTCGTCGTGGAAGTCCGACTCCGAGAACTGCTTGACGCAGTCGTAGGCGGCGGCGACGCCGACCTGCATGCTCCAGAGCCAGAACGCCTCCCGGGTGCCGTCCGAGATGTTCGAGCCCTCGCGGTTGGCGCCGTAGAAGGCGACGCTCAGGTCCTTGTAGAACTGCGACCGGTCGGCCAGGACGCCGTTCCGGATGCCGTCGAAGGCCTCGAGCGGCGTGCCCTCGGGGTTGGTGTCCGACTGGAGCATGATCGGCGGCACCGCGCCGAGCAGCACGGCCTTGGCGACCCGCTCGCTGCCGTGCCGGCCCAGGTAGCGGGCCACCTCGCCGCCGCCGGTCGAGTGCCCGACCAGGATGATGTCGCGGAGGTCGAGCTTCTCGATCAGCGCGGCCAGGTCGTCGGCGTAGGTGTCCATGTGGTTGCCGACGTAGGTCTGGGTGGACCGGCCGTGCCCACGGCGGTCGTGCGCGATGCCCCGGAGGCCGTTGTCGGCGACGAGCTTGAGCTGGTTGTCCCAGGCGTCACCGTTCAGCGGCCAGCCGTGGCTGAAGACGACCGGCTGGCCGGTGCCCCAGTCCTTGTAGAAGATCTCGGTGCCGTCGGTGGTGGTGATCGTGGGCATGTGGTGCTCCTCTGCGGGTCAGCGCCGGACTGCGCTCACCGGCAATGCTGCGTGGCACCGTCCGCAGCGGCATCGGACACATGACTGCACTACTCCCAGGGAGGAGTTTCATCCAGTTTGGCGTAGTACTTGGCGAGATGGCTCTTCACCCGGTCGATGTCTTCTTTCGGCAGGTCGACGCCGCCGCGGGAGCCCTGCATCACCGCGGCCGCCGCCATCACACCCCGGGGCATCGCGACGAGCTTTCCGTCGACGACGTCGGCGATCAGCAGCTTGTAGCCGGTGAACTTGTCCTTGCGGTCCTTGTCGTACCAGACATGCGCGTTCCGGTACTTCTCGTTCGGCTCGTCCTCGGCGTTCGCCCAGGCTCGGACGTGTTTCTCGGCCGCAGCGCCGTCCCACTGCGCGTCCCGGTCGCCGAGCGGAAGGTCCTGGAATGCGGTGACAGACATGATTACCTCCTCTCCGGATCGCGTTCCCCACGAGCCGCTCCGGCAACCGCGACGTCCCGAAGTCGCAGGGCGAGCCAGAGTTCGTGGCGGTCGGCGGCGACGGCCAGCGATCGGCCGGTGAGCCGCTCGATCTTCTCCAGCCGGTTGCGCACGGTGTGCCGGTGGACGCCGAGCTGGGCCGCGGCCGCTTCCAGCGAGCTGTTCTGCTCCAGCCACGCGCGGAGGGTGTCGGCGAGCTTGTCGTCCAGGGCTGCGAGCACGGTGTCGGCGAACCCGCGCAGCACCTCCGGAGGCGCCAGCTCCCAGAGCAGGCGGCTGGTGACCCCCTCGTCCGCGAACAGCGGGCGGCCCGCGCGGGCGCTCGCCGGGAGCAGCGCGGACGCCTGCCGCAGGCTGGTCGCGGCGATGCCCGGGTCCACTGCGCCGCCGACGCCGGCCGGACGTCCGGGCGCGAACCGGGCCAGCAGGGCGGCGACGTCGGCGTCGTCGGGTGCGAGCAGCTCGACGACCGCCCCACCGGACGCGACCCGCACCAGCCCGCCCGGCAAAGCCAGCGCCAGATCCGCCGCCAGGTCCCCGGCCCCCGCCGCCCCCGCGGCCGTTCCCGCCGCCGTTCCCGCGGCGGTCTCCGCGGCCGAGCCCGCGGCGCCTTCCGCGGCCCGCGGAGGGATGGTCGAGATCGCGACGCCGCGGAGGGTTCGGGTGCGGACGCCCAGTCCGGCGAGCAGTTCGGCTGCCCGTCCGGCGTCCGCCGCGAGCAGGCGGCCGAGCACGGCGGCCCGCCGACGGCGCTCGGGGTCGCCCGCCAGGTGCCGCCGTTCCATCTCCAGCGACAGCAGCGACACCAGCACCGGCAGCAGCGGCCCGGGCACCCCGGCCACCACCGCGTACCCCCGCAGGCGAGCCGCCCCGACCGGCTGCACGCTGGCCCGCCGTCCGGGAAGGTCGACGACCGCGCTGCCGCGCAAGCCGTGCCGCGCCATCGTCGGCAGCACCACGGCGGCCTCGTCGACCAGTGCGTCGGCCGCGTCCCCGGCCGTCACCAGCGGTCGCCCCAGCAGGTCGAGGACGCCCGCCGCCAACCCGGTCGCGCGGTGCCACGCGTCGAGGATGCCGGTCACCCCGCCGGTGGCCGCGGCGGCGGTGAGCCGCCGCTGCACCTCCAGCGCGGTTTCCAGCGCCCGACGCTCCTCCGCGGCCTGCGCGGCGAAGACGGCCTTGGTCACCGCGATGAACGGCACCTCCTCCGGCACCGTGAGCAGCGGCAGGCCGGCCTCCGCCGCGGCGGCCACCAGCGGCTCCGGTGCGACCTGGTACGGCAGCTCGCGGCCCAGCCCCAGGCCCAGTGCACACGCGTTCGCCGCGCGCAGGTCCGCCACGTAGGCCCGGCAGGACGGCGCGTCCATCGGCAGCAGCAGCCCGACGGTCATCAGCAACTCGCCACCCTGGAGCCAGGACCCGGGGCGGGTCAGTTCGGAGACGTGGGCGGCGCTGATCGGCCGGCCCAGCGACGAACTGCCGGCCCCCGCCGCGAGGGAGAGCCGGAGGGCCGGGGTCGCGAGCAGTTCGGCCAGCGTGAACGGCATGGCCCCAGTGTCCATGAACCGCAGGCAACTTGTACGACGCGTCCATATCCGCCGGACCGCCGGACGTCTACGGTTCCCGCATGTCCACCCCGCAGCCCCCGGTCGGCCCCGTCGACAACACGCGAATCCCGCGCTACGCCGGTCCGCCCACGTTCGCTCAGCTGCCGCGCATCGACCAGGTCCCGGCTGCGGATGTCGCGGTGCTCGGCGTGCCGTTCGACTCCGGCGTCAGCTACCGGCCCGGCGCGCGATTCGGCCCGGGGCACATCCGCACCGCGAGCAAGCTGCTGCGCCCGTACAACCCGGCGCTCGACGTCGCTCCGTTCGCGGTCCAACAGGTCGTGGACGCCGGTGACCTCGCGGTGAACCCGTTCGACATCGGCGAGGCGGTCGCGACGATCGAAGCCGCCGCCCGCGGGTTCGCGGCCGACGGCGTCCGGCTGCTGACGCTCGGCGGCGACCACACGATCGCATTGCCGCTGCTGCGGGCGGCCGCCGCGACCCACGGCCCGATCGGCGTCGTGCACTTCGACGCCCACCTGGACACCTGGGACACCTACTTCGGCGAACCCACCACTCACGGGACGCCGTTCCGCCGGGCGTCCGAGGAAGGGCTGCTGGATCCCGAGCGCTGCCTGCACGTCGGCATCCGAGGGCCGCTCTACACCGCGCAGGACCTCACCGCGGACGGCGTCCTCGGCTTCCAGGTGATCCGGGCCGACGACTACGAGACGAGCAGCGTCGCGGACGTCGTCGCACGGATGCGCCAGCGTCTTGGGGACGGCCCGGTCTACGTCTCGGTCGACATCGACATCCTCGACCCGGCCCACGCGCCGGGCACCGGTACCCCCGAGGCAGGCGGCCTGACCAGCCGCGAACTCCTGAACACGCTGCGGGGCCTGGTCGGGCTCGACGTGATCGGCGCGGACCTGGTCGAGGTGTCGCCGCCGTACGACCACGCGGAGATCACCGGTGTCGCCGCGTCCCACATCGCCTTTGAACTGCTTTCCGTGCTGGCGCGCAACCGGCTCGCCTGAAAACCCAGTCCGGCGCCCTCAACCCCCTCCCGGAGGATCGCCATGTCCGCTGAGACCACCCGTTCCGAACCTCCTAGAGTCACCGAGGTCGAGCAGTACGGCGTCGACCGCATCCAGGACGTCGACCGGACCGCGAGCCCGTTCGACCTCTTCCGCCTGACGTTCGGAGGCGCGAACACGTTCGCGACCTGCGTCCTGGGCGCGTTCCCGATCCTGTTCGGCCTGTCGTTCTGGCAGGGCCTGGCCGCGACGCTGCTCGGGCTCCTCGTGGGCGCGGTCATCCTCGCGCCGATGGCCGTGTTCGGCCCGACGAACGGCACGAACAACGCGGTCTCGTCCTCGGCCCACCTGGGCGTGCACGGACGCGTCGTCGGCTCGTTCCTCTCGCTGCTCACCGCGGTCGCGTTCTTCTCGATCTCGGTCTGGAGCTCCGGTGACGCGCTGGTCGGGGGCGCGAACCGGCTGGTGGGGCTACCCGAGAGCACCCCGGCGTTCGCGGTCGCGTACGCGCTGTTCGCGGGCCTGGTGCTGGTGGTCTGCGTCTACGGCTTCCGGTTCATGCTGCTGGTCAACAAGGTCGCGATCACCGGCGCCACCGCGCTGTTCGTCCTCGGAGCGATCGCGTTCGCCGGCGATTTCGACGCGTCGTACCCGGGCATCTTCGTCGACGGCGCGAACGCGGAACTGTTCGTGCCGAGCTTCATCGGCGCGGCGCTGATCGTGCTCTCGAACCCGATCTCGTTCGGCGCGTTCCTCGGCGACTGGTCGCGGTACATCCCGGCCGAGACGCCGAAGCGCCGGGTGATCGGCGCGGCGTTCCTGGCCCAGGTCGCCACGATCATCCCGTTCCTGTTCGGGCTCACGACCGCGTCGATCATCGCGACGAAGGCGGCGGAGTACGTCGACCCGGCTGCGCCGAACTACGTCGGCGGGCTGCTGGCGATCGCACCGACCTGGTACTTCCTGCCGCTGTGCCTGATCGCGCTGATCGGCGGCCTGTCCACCGGGACGACCGCGCTGTACGGCACCGGGCTCGACTTCTCCAGCGTGTTCCCGCGGTTCTCCCGGGTGCAGGCCACGCTGCTGATCGGCACGCTCTCGATCACGTTCATCTTCCTCGGCCGGTTCGCGTTCGACCTGGTTCAGAGCATCAGCACGTTCGCGGTCCTGATCGTCACGTGCACCGCGCCGTGGATGGTCGTGATGATCGTCGGCTACGTGACCCGGCGCGGCTGGTACGACCCGGACGCCCTGCAAGTGTTCAACCGGCGGCAGCGCGGCGGGCGGTACTGGTTCAGCCATGGCTGGAACTGGCGCGGGCTGACCGCGTGGCTGGTGTCCGCAGCGGTCGCGGTGCTGTTCACGAACATCCCGGGGCAGTTCGTCGGCCCGCTCGGCGACCTCGCGAACGGCGTCGACATCAGCCTGCCGCTCTCGCTGGGGCTGGCCGCGGTGCTCTACACCCTGCTGCTGTTCGTGTTCCCGGAGCCGCGGGCGGTGCACGGCTCGGCCGGTCCGTGGCTGGTGCCGACCCGCGAGACCGAGGTTCCGCCGATCACCGACGCCGCCCCGGCGGTGCCCGCTCCGGTGTGAACGGCCGGAATTCACAAAGGGGCGCGCGCATAGCGTCCGTAATAGGGTTTTTGTAGTTTTTGTCCTAGTCTTTCCTTCATGCTCGTCCGTCCGCCGACCGACCTGTCGGCACCGCTCGTCCACGTCGGGCGACAGGGGATCTACGACCAGACCGGCGACGTGGTGGCCTACGAGTTGTCGTTCCGCGATGCCGCGGACGCACCGCGGGCCACCAGTCGCGGTCCGTACGCCACCAGCCGGGTGATCATCGGCGCGTTCACCGACTTCGGTCTGGAACAGCTGGTCGGCTCCAAGGCGTGCTTCATCAACGTGACCAGGGAATTCCTGGTCGGTGAGCTGCCGATCCCGTTCGACTCCGGCCACGCGGCACTGGAGATCGTGCCCGCGGTCGAGGTCGATGACGAGGTGGTGCGGGGCGCCACCGCGCTGGTCGAGCGAGGGTTCACGATCGCGTTGAGCGCGTTCGTCTGGGGCAGCGGCCACGAACGGCTGCTCGACATCGCCAGCTACGTGATGATCGATATGCGGGACGCCGACCCCGCCAAGGTCGACGAGACGATCCAGCGGTGCCGGGACTATCCGCACCTCCGGCTGATCGCCGAACGGCTGGAGACCGAGGAGCAGCTCCAGGTCGCGTTCCTGCTCGGGTTCGACCTGTTCCGGGGCAACATCCTCGGGCGGCCGCACACGCTGTCGACCACCGGGCTCTCTCCCGCCCGGGTCAGCCGGCTCCAGTTGCTCGCGGCGTTGAGCGCCGAAGAAGTGAACTACGACGACGTCGTCGACCGGGTCGCGCTCGACCCGACGCTCGCCTACCGGCTGCTGCGGGCGACGAACGCGGCGGCGTCCGGGCTGACCGTGCGGGTCTCGTCGGTGCACGAGGCCGCGGTGTTCCTCGGGCTGGACAAGGTGCGGCAGTGGGTGACGCTGATGCTGCTGACCGACCTCTCGGACGCCACCGAGGACCAGCTGGCGACGACGATGACGCGGGCCAGGCTCTGCCAGACCACCGCGGAGTACCAGCACCTGCCCGGGAGCACGGCGTTCACGATCGGCCTGCTCTCCGGCATCGCCGACCTGGTCGGACGTCCGGTCGCGGCGCTGGCCGAGGAACTGCCGCTCGCCGAGGAGGTGCGGTCGGCGCTGGCCGAGGGGGCCGGCGACCTGGGCGAGATCCTCACCGCCGTCCGGCACTACGAGGAGGGCGCGGTGGGTGAGCTGGCGGCGCTGACCGGGCCGGTCGAACCGACCGAGGCCTACCTGTCGGCGATCAGCTGGTCGACGAAGATGCTCGACGCCGTCCCCCTCGACGGACCCCGCCGCCGCCAGATGCCCACGCCCTGACGGTCAGGCGGCGGCCGCGAGGCGCTGGAGGTCGATCTCCGGGAGCATCCGCGTACCCACCTTCACGAGGCGACGGCTGAGCGCGTCGGTTCCGACCCCGCGCTCGGTGTCCTCCACCTCTTCCCAGACCGATTCCTCGATCGCGTTGAGCGCCGGGACGATGAACCCGACGTACCCGCCCGCCGCGTCGACCAGCAGCACCCGTGCGGTGGCGCGATCGACCTCGTCGTCCCGCCCGAGCAGCGTGGTCAGGCAGATCAGCGGCACGGTCGACTGCCGGTGGGTGAAGACCCCCTGGATGGTTCGCCCCACTCCGTCGAGCGGGATGTAGTCGTCCGGGTACGGCAGGATCTCGGAGATCTGGACGAGCGGGCTCGCGACGTCGACCCCCGCGTTGTACGTGAGCATCTTCTTGACGACCGGCACGACCCGCCGCCCCTCCGGCGCGTCGTCGGTCCGCCGGCCGCTCCGGGCAGGCGGCTCGTCGTCGGCAGCCCCCGCCAGCGGCATGCCCATGTTCGCGAGGTTGTCCAGCTGAACGTCGGCGCGCAACGCCTCACCGTCCAGCACGAGGTTTTGTCCCTTGCCCGGGACCAGCAACGCTCCCTGCAGGAACGGATTGACGGCCATGCCGGCCGCCGGCAGCGGGAGGACGTCGGTCTCCGGCACCGACTCGATGTTCGTGACGTCCGAGACCGCGAGGACGACGAGCCCGCGCGGCATGCTCAGCACGAGGCCACGGTCGGTGTCGTGTTTCGGCAGCTCCCCCAGGCCCAGCACCTGCAGCGAATCGACGACCGGCACCGACACCCCGCCGAGCGGCACGACCCCCAGGCACCGGTCCCCCACCAGCGGCGACGGCCGGACGACGAGCTTCGGGATGACCGAGTGCACGTGGTTGACCTCGATCGACAGCCCGATGTTCCCGCAGCGCAGCAGCATGACGACGCGGCGCCGGGTGTCGCCGATGCGCACGGTCGCGTCCGGATCGGCAGCCAGGGTGGCCAGCGCCGCGCTCGGCGTCCCGGCATCACGGACCGCCGGGAAGCCCGGCAGCGCGAGGATCGCGGCCGAGTCCAGCACCGAGACGACGGTCCCGTCCTCGGGCTGCTCGAACGTCTCGCGGAACAGCGGTGTCGCCTCACCGCCGACCGCCATCTCCATCAGGTTGTCGGCCGGGATCCGGGAGACGCCGCGGATCTCGTCCGCGAGCAGGCCGAACATGTACCCCTCGCGCGCGACGATGACGATGACGTCGTTGCCGCCGTCCTCCTCGAGCCCGAACAGCTCACGGAGGTCGAGCACCGGGATGACGAGGTGACGCAGGTTCACGGCCCCGACCAGCCCGACCGCGCGGGCCGGCAGCTGGGCGAACGTCGGCGGGCACGGGATGACCTCACGGAGCTCGGAGAGCGGGAGGGCCACCTGGGTCGGGCCCACCGTGAACATGCCGTAGACCGTCGTGTCGGTGCCGCCCGGACCGCTGGTTCGCTGTGCCACCGCGTCCGGGCGCTCGAGCAGCACCGTCACCGGGAACCGTCCGGCTTCCGCTCACCGGCCGCCGTGAGCGAGGTGATGATCTCGCTGACCCGGTGCGAGGCGGCCTGCTGTTCCTGCGTCGTCGACGCGATCCGCTGGATCGAGTCGCTGGTCTGCCGGACGCTCTTGAGGATCTCGGTGAACGCCTCCTGCGCTTTTCGCGACACCGTCGAGCCCTGGCTCACCCGGCTCGCCGACTCCGCGATGAGCTTGCTGATCTCCCGGGCGGCGTCCGACGACCGCTCGGCGAGCTTCCGCACCTCGCCCGCGACGACCGAGAACCCGACACCGTGCTCGCCGGCGCGCGCCGCCTCGATCGAGGCGTTGAACGCGAGCAGGTTGGTCTGGCTCGCGATCTCCCCGATCACGTTGACGATCGACGCGATCTCCTCCGACGACTTCTCGATCAGGTCGATCGCCTCGATCGACTTGCGCAGCTCCTCGAAGCCGGTCTCGGCGTTCTCCTGGGTCGTACCGGCCATGCCGCTGGCCGTTCCGGCGCTGACCACGATCTCGTCGATCGAGGCGGCCAGCGCGGTGACGGTCTCGGCCAGCTCGCGTGTCTTGTTGGTCAGCAACTGCTCCAGCTGCACCTGCTCGGTGATGTCGGTCGCGTACTTCACGACCTTCACCGGCTCGCCCGCCAGGTTGAAGATCGGGTTGTACGTGGCCTGGATCCAGACGTCCCGGTTGTACTTGCCCACCCGGTGGAAGCGGCCGGACATGAACTCGCCCTTGCGCAGCCGCAGCCAGAAATCGCGGTAGGCCTCGGACGTGATGTATTCCGGGGTGCAGAACATGCTGTGGTGCTGGCCTTTGATCTCCCGCGCCGAGTAGCCGATCGTCCGCAGGAAGTTCTCGTTCGCCTCGAGCACGGTGCCCTCGAGGTCGAACTCGATCACCGCCTGCGCCCGGTCGATCGCCTTGACCTTGCCCTCGAACTCCGCATTGCGCAGCTTCTGGGCGGTCACGTCGATCGCGAACTTGACGATCTTCACCGGCTTGCCGTCCAGGTCGAAGATCGGGTTGTACGTGGCCTGGATCCAGACCTCGGTGCCGTCCCGGCCGATCCGCTTGAACTCGCCGCCCTCGTACTCGCCGCGGCCGAGCCGCTCCCAGAAGCTCGTGTAGGTGTCGGAGCTGGCTTCCTGCGGCTCGACGAACATCCGGTGGTGCCTGCCGATGACGTCCTCGCGGCGGTAGCCGGTGAGCCGGAGGAAGTTGTCGTTCGCGGTGAGGACGCGGCCTTCCAGGTCGAACTCGATCACCGCCTGGGCCCGGTCGATCGCGTTCACCTTGCCCTCGAACTCCGCGTTGCGGAGCTTCTGCGCGGTGACGTCGGTCGCGTACTTGACGATCTTCCGCGGCCGGTTGTCCTGGTCGAAGATCGGGTTGTAGGAGGCCTGCAGCCAAATTTCCGTGCCGCCCTTGCCGACGCGCTTGTACTCGCCCGCCTCGTACTCGCCCTGCGCGAGCCGCTTCCAGAACGACCGGTAGGCGTCGGTCGTCGCGTAGCGCGGTTCGACGAACATCCGGTGGTGCTGGCCGACCACCTCGTCCAGGTTGTAGCCGGTGGTCTCCAGGAACAGCTTGTTCGCGTCGAGCACGACGCCGTCGAGGTCGAACTCGATCACCGCCTGCGCGCGGTCGATGGCCCTGACTTTGCCCTCGAACTCCGCATTGCGCAGCTTCTGCGCGGTGACGTCGACCGCGTACTTGATCACCTTCACCGGACGACCTTCGAGGTCGAAGATCGGGTTGTAGGTGGCCTGCAGCCAGATCTCCTTGCCGTCCTTGCCGTAGCGCTTGTACTCGCCCGCCTCGAACTCGCCGTGGGCCAGCTTCTGCCAGAACATCCGGTAGGCGCTTCCCCGGGCGTGCTCGTCGTCGACGAACATCCGGTGGTGCTGGCCGACGATCTCCTCTAGTTCGTAGCCGGTCACGTCGAGGAAGTTCTGGTTCGCGGACAGGACGTTGCCGTCGAGGTCGAATTCGATCACCGCCTGCGCGCGGCTGATCGCGTTCACCTTGCCCTCGTACTCGGCGTTCACGAGCTTGGTGTCGGTGACGTCCATCGCGTACTTGACGATCTTGCAGGCACGACCCTCCAGGTCGAAGATCGGGTTGTACGTCGCCCGGATCCAGACCTCGCGTCCGTTCCGGCCGATCCGCTTGTACTCGCCGTTCTCCACCTCACCGGCGCGGAGCCGTTCCCAGAACCGCTCGTACTCCTCCGACTCAGCGTGGCCCGGCGGCACGAACATCCGGTGGTGCTGACCGACGATGTCGGCCAGCGCGTAGCCGGTGAGCTCGAGGAAGTTCTCGTTGGCGGTGAGGATCACCCCGTCGAGGTCGAACTCGATGACGGCCTGCGCGCGGTCGATCGCGGCGTAGCGACCGCGCAGTTCCCCGATCTGCTCGCGGTCCTTCGTGATGTCGTACGCGGTGACCAGCACCTGTTCCGGGTCGTTCGCCGGCGTCGCGACCGGGCCGCAGTTCAGCCGCAGCCACCGCGGTTTGCCCTGGCCGTCGGAGATCTGCATGACCTCTTCGACGAACTCGCCACGGCGGCCGGTACTGAGCAGTTTCTCCACGGCCACGCTGCTGATCGACCAGATCGCGTCGAGGCGCTGTCCGATCAGTGCCTCGATCGGGCGATCGGCCATCTCGACGACCCGCTGGTTGACCGACAGCACGGCGCCGGTCTTCGCGTGCACGGTCAGGACGAGCCGCTCCTGGACCAGAAGCGCCAGGGTCGCCGCCTTGATCGCGGAGCTCGCGTTCGCGTCGATGAGACTCGCGGGCTGCGTCACCGTTGCTCCTTCAAAATCCACGCTCGAACGGCCGTGGCCGGGGTGAGGAACCACTTCGACATCGACCGCTCCGGGGCCGGTCTGAGCAGAACACGTGTTTCACACCCGAACATCGAACAGACGTTCACACAGGTGTCGTGATGCAACCATCGGAATTCGTCCAGTGTGGATACACTGCGGTCGTCCACCGGTCAGGGCGCTGCACCGGGTGACGCACCGCCCCGCGGTGCCCTTCCCACCAGGAGAGACCAGCATGGCCGACCCGGTCGACACCAGCGTTCCGAGCGTGGCTCGGATGTACGACTACTACCTCGGCGGCAAGGACAACTTCGGCGTCGACCGGGAGGCGGTGCGGCAACTCGACGCCGCCGCGCCCGGCACCAAGGCCCTGGCGATCAACAACCGCCGCTTCTTACAGCGCGCGGTCCGGACGCTCGCCGCCGAGCACGGCATCCGGCAGTTCATCGACCACGGATCCGGGCTCCCGACGCAGGACAACGTGCACCAGATCGCGCAGGGCGTCGACCCCGGCGCACGGGTCGTGTACATCGACAACGATCCGATCGTGCTCGCGCACGGCCGCGCGCTGCTGGCCGAGAACGGCAACACGGCCGTGATCCAGGCCGACATGCGGGACACCGCGGCCATCCTCGCGCAGCCCGAGCTCACGAAGCTGATCGACTTCGACCAGCCGGTGGCCGCGCTGTTCGTCTCGGTGCTGCACTGCATCCCCGACGGCGACGACCCCGCCGCGCTGGTGGCGCGCGTCTTCGACCGGCTGCCCTCCGGCAGCTACCTGGTCATCTCGCACCTGGCCAGCGACGACGACGCGGTGCGCGAGCACCTCACCGAGTTCATGCTGACGAGCACCGGCGGCAACTGGGGCCGGGTGCGGAAGCCGGCCGAGATCGCGACGCTCTTCGGCGACCTCGACGTGATCGAGCCCGGGCTGGTTGAGATCTCGACATGGCGCCCCGATCCGGCGTTCGCCGGGCCGAAGCAGACCAGCCTGGAGTGGATCGAGTACGGCGGGGTCGCCCGCAAGCCCTAGTGCGGTGTGACGCGGCCGCCCGACCGCAGTTCCTCCGGGTCGATCAGCGGCTCGCGGTAGTGGTCCACCTGCAGCGTGGTGTGCTGGATGCCGTACCGGTCGGCCAGCAGCGCCGCGATCTCCTCGCGCCGGGCGTGACAATTCTGGTCCGGCGCGAGCAACAGGTGGGCGGACAGGTTCGGGAACCCGGACGTCACTTCCCAGACGTGCAGGTCGTGGACGTCGACGACGCCCTCCACCGCGTGTAGGTCACCATCGATGGCCGCGACGTCGAGCCCACGAGGTGCGGCCTCGAGGAACACCCACCACGAGTCCCGCACCAGGCCCCAGCCGGCGTAGGCCATCGACAGCGCGACCAGCATCGTCGCCACGGCATCGGCGCGGGCCCAGCCGGTCAGCAGCACGATCGCACCCGCGACCGCGGTCGCGATGAACGCGAACAGGTCGTTCAGCAGGTGCTGGAACGCCCCTTCGACGTTGAGCGAACGCCGGTCGGCGCGAGATAGCAACCAGGTGGCGAGCGCGTTGACGCCGATGCCGATCACCGCGGTCACCAGCACCAGGCCGCCCTCGACGTCCGGCGGGTGCCGGAACCGGTGCACGGCTTCGATCGCGAAGACTACCGCTAGCACCACCAGCGTCACGCCGTTGAGCTGCGCGGACAGGATCTCCACCCGGCGCAGGCCGTAGGTGAAGTTGCCCTTCGCCGGGCGGGCGGCGAGCCGCATCGCGATCAGTGCGAGAACGATCGCGGCCGCGTCGGTGAGCATGTGGGCGGCGTCGGAGAGCAGCGCCAGCGAGTCGGCGACCAGGCCGACGACGACCTCACCGGCCATGAACGCCAGGATCAGCGCGAGCGCGGCGATCAGCCAGCGGCGGTCGGCGTTGGGGCCGATCGCATGGGAATGGCCGTGGCCGTGGTCGTGCCCCCGATGATCGTGCATGTCATCCAACATATGCGGGATTCGCTATATGGCGCAAAGGTGACGATGACAACGCAATTCAAAGTCGCCGCCCGGGCGTACCCGGGCGGCGACGAGAGCGAACAGCGTCAGTGTTCAGTGCCTGCCGGGAGACGACCACCACGACCGGCCGCGACGGAAGCCACCGCCGCCACCGCGGACGCCGCAGCCAGGACGCCGATCGCACCCAGCAGCCCGCCGACACCTCCCTGCAGCGCGAGCACGATCAGCGGACACACGAACTGCCCGATGAAGAAGCTCGCGGTCCAGGTCCCGGTGCCGCGTCCGCGCTGCTCGAACGTCAGGACGCTCATCGCCCAGGTGACCAGCGTCGGTAGCAGCAGCCCGGTGCCGTAGCTGGAGATCGAGGCGCCGACCACCGCGACCGGCATCGAGCCGGACACCGCCACGATCCCGAGCCCGACCGCCGCCAGGCCGAACGCCACCGGCAGCAGCACGACCGGTCCACGGCGGGCCACCCGGCTGAACGTCAGCGCGCCGGCCACGGTCGCGAGGCTGGTGATCGCGGTGGCGAGGCCGATCGTCTGAGTCTCGGTGACACCCAGCTCGTCCAGGACGTAGCTGAACTCGACCGGGATCACGTAGAACACGACGGCACCGAACAGCGTCACGACCAGCGGGGCGGACAGCAGCTTCCACGGCACCGGCGCGAGCTTGGTGCG
Source organism: Cryptosporangium aurantiacum (assembly GCF_900143005.1). Classification (NCBI taxonomy): domain Bacteria; kingdom Bacillati; phylum Actinomycetota; class Actinomycetes; order Cryptosporangiales; family Cryptosporangiaceae; genus Cryptosporangium; species Cryptosporangium aurantiacum. The sequence continues at coordinate 70,236 of NZ_FRCS01000001.1, read as the reverse complement.
CCGCTCGGCGTCGGCCGGCCGCGCGGGCTGCCAGATGAACGCCGCCATCAGCGGCAGCAGCACCAGGCTCACCGCGTAGGCCCAGAACGGTGTCCGCCACCCGGCCGACCCCAGCGCGCCGCCGAGCACGAAGAACAGCGTCGCGGCGATCGCGGTGCAGACGGTCTGCAGCGCGAGCCACCGCTCGCGCGCCTTACCGGAGAAGTAGTCGCCGAGCAGCGTGGTGCAGCAGGTCATGATCGCCGCCTCGGTGACGCCGACCAGCGCGCGGCTGGCGACGATCGCGGGCAGCGAGTCGAGCCAGAGCGGCGCGGTACCCACGATCGCGTACACCACCAGCGCGACGAGCAGCAGGCGCTTGCGGTCGACGGCGTCCACGATCCGTCCGGCGAACGGCGCCAGCAGACCCACGGCCAGCGCCGGGATCGTCAGCGCGATCGGCACCAGCGCCTCTGCGCCGGCCACACCGGCGAAGTGATCCTCGATGTCCGGCAGCACCGGCGCGATGAGGACCGCGCCCAGGATCGGCAGACAGCTGCCGAGCAGCAGCAGGACGCCCTGTAAGCGGCCGGCCTGCCGCGGCCCGGCGGCGACCGGCGCAGAGATCGTTGTCATGGGCAGCGCACCTTTGCGACAGCGGCGACCCGACCGGGTTGCCACGAGGAAGAGGAAGACAGCCGACCGGTTCGGTGACCCGCGTCACGGCTGGACGCCATGGAAGCAGCCGCCACTGCTCCGCCGGAAATCAGAACTTCACATAGCTCGGATCAACCGGCTGGATGGACTCACTTCAGCGTCGCCGCGGCGTCCGCGAAGAGGGAGCGCAACCACTGATGGGCGGGGTCCGTCGCGTGCAACGGGTGCCACCACGCGGCCTCGACGAGGTCGGTGACCTCGATCGGGCAGGGCAGCACCCGGACGCCAGCCGCCGGGGCGAGCCGCTCGGCGAGCCGCCGCTGGATCAGCGCGATCCGGCGGGTGCCCGCCAGCAGGAACGGCAGCGGCAGGAAACTCTCGATCACCAGGTCGACGCGGTGCTCGAAGCCGAGCAGCGCGAGCTGCCGGTCGGCGGTGGTGGCCGCGGTCGGGCGGTGGTACTGGGTGATCCAGGGCAGCGTCCGGAGCTGCTCGGCGGTCAGCGCCTCGCCGATCGCGTCGTTGTCGGCGGCCACGACGCACACCCACCCGTCGCGGTAGAGGTCCTGGGACGGGTAACCGCTGACAAAACCGTGCGGCAGCAGCAGGAGGTCGACGCCGCGCAGCGTCGTCTCGGCGTCGTCGATCGCGGTCGGGCCGTGCGGCTCCAGGCGCAGCCGGACGCGCGGCGCGCGCGTTTCCAGCAGGTTGGCGAGGATCGGCCCGAGGACCATCAGCGCGTAGTCGCTGAGCAGCACCGTGAACTCGCGCTCCGCGGTGAGCGGGTCGAAGTCGGGCTGCGCGCCGAACACCCGCTCGACGGCGGCGACCGCGAGCTCGGCGCGGTGCCGCAGCGCGGCGCCGAGCGGTGTCAGCTCGTAGCGGTTTCCGTGGCGCACCATCAGCTCGTCGCCGAAATGGCGCCGGAGCCGGGCCAGCGCGGCGCTCATCGCGGGCTGGGTGAGGCCGACGCGCTCCCCCGCTCGCGTCACGTTCTGCTCTTCGATCAGCGCGTTGAGGGCGACGAGCAGATTCAGGTCCAGTCCTGACAGATTGACCCGACCCTGCATCGATGCCACCTATGACCCCCATGCTGATTATCGATTTCCTTCATGCGTGACGAGGCTCGCATAGTGAGGGTCAATCCGTCGAGGGGAAACGCCATGGACACGCTCCTGCAACCAGGGGTTCTCGCGCTGGGCACGGTGAGCGCGGCCGGCCGCCCGTTCCCGGCCCTGGTCGTGGACGACCGCGTCTTGGACCTGTCCTTCGTCGCTCCGTCAGTGCGAGCCGTCCTCCAACAGTGGGAGACCGCGTATCCGCTGCTCACCACGCTGGCCGAGGACCCGACGCAGGCCTGGCAGCCGCTGGAAGGCCTGACCGTTCACGCCCCGGTCGAGCCGGGGCAGATCTTCCAGTGCGGCGCGAACTACCGGACGCACGTCATCGACCTGGCGATCGCCCACCGCGCCGCCGACGACCCCCGGCCGATCGACGAACACCGGGCCGAGATCGGGGCCATGATGGACCGCCGGGCCGAGAGCGGGACGCCCTACCTGTTCCTGGGGCTCCCCTCCGCGGTGACCGGCCCGTACGACGACGTCGTGCTCCCGCCGTACAGCGACCAGCACGATTGGGAGCTCGAACTGGCCGCGGTGATCGGCAAACCGGCGTTCCGGGTCGACCGCGCCGACGCGCTCGACCACGTCGCCGGCTACACGATCGTCAACGACCTCACGACTCGTGACCTGGTGTTCCGGCGCGACATGCCGGAGATCGGCACCGACTGGTTCCGGGCGAAGAACGCGCCCGGTTTCCTGCCGACCGGCCCGTGGCTGGTGCCCGCGCCGCTGTTCGGCGCCCCGGACGACGTCCGCATCACGCTTCGTTTGAACGGGGAGCCGATGCAGGACGAGTCGACGAAGGACATGATTTTCGGCGTAGCCGCGCTCGTCGCGGCCGCGTCGCAGATCACCACGCTCAACCCGGGCGACCTGGTGCTCACCGGGAGTCCGGCCGGCAACGGCGCCCACTGGGGACGACTTCTGCGTGCCGGCGACGTCATGGACGGAACCATCACCGGGCTTGGCGCGCAGCGCACCCGGTGCGTATCCCTTGGAGGCACCGATGCCTGATCGGCTGATCACCCACCTGCGCCACGTCGACCTGGCGGTGCCGGACTTCGACAAGCAGGTCACGTTCTACGAGGACCTGTGGGGGCTCACCCGGGTCGCCGACGACAGCGGCGTGGTGTTCCTCGCCGCCGAAGGGTCGCCGGAGCAGTACATCGTGCGGATCCGGAAGGCCGAGGAGAAGCGGCTGGACCTGGTCTCGTTCGGGGTCGCCACACCGGCCGATGTGGACACGCTGGCCGCCTCACTGGGGTCCCGGCTGATCTCCGAGCCGGGCAAGATCGACACCCCCGGCGGCGGCTACGGCTTCCGGTTCTTCGACATCGACGGCCGGACGATCGAGATCTCCGCGGACGTCTCGGCTCGCGCGCACCGCAAGATCGAGGAGCGCGAGGCGATCCCGGTGCGGCTCTCGCACGTCGTGCTGAACTCGCCGAACGCGTCGGCGACCCGGGACTGGTACACCGAGCACCTGTCGTTCGCGCTGTCGGACACGCTGTCGCACCCGCACATCGGCGACGTCATGTACTTCATGCGCTGCAACCCGCAGCACCACAGCCTGGCGATCGCGCAGGGCCCGCACGCGTCGCTGCACCACGCGTCGTTCGAGATGCGCGGCATCGACGAGTACATGTTCGGCACCGGGCGGCTCATGCGCGCGGGCGTCCGCAAGATCTGGGGCCCGGGGCGCCACATGGCCGGGGACAACACGTTCTCGTACTTCTTCGACCCGCACGGCAACACGATCGAGTACACGACCGAGCTCGAGCTGCTCGACGAGGACACCTGGCACCCGCACATCTACGACTTCTCGGAGCCCGAGGTCACCGACCAGTGGGGCACGGCCAACCCGATGAACGAGCTGGTGGCCAAGGAGTCGTTCAACGACGTGGACCGCGGCCTCTTCGTCGCTCCCCCGATGTGAGGTGGTGGGGGCCGGCGTTGGTCACCGGCCCCCACGCTCTACAGGGTTGCGGTGCGCATCGTGCGGGTGCCGACGACGAGGCCGATCACTGCCGTGACCCCCGCGCCGATGGTGCCCCAGAGTACGGACGAGTGCAGGAACTCACCGGCGAACAACGCCCGCTCCGCCTCGACCAGGTAGGTCAGGGGGTTGAGCCGGCTCGCGGTCTCCAGCCATCCCGGCGCCTGGTCCACCGGCAGCAACACCCCGGACAGCAACACCAGCGGGAACAGGAAGAACTGGTGTGCGGCCCAGAACGCTTCCTGCTGCTTGCGCATCACGACCGCCAGTGCGATCGCCAGCGAACCGAGTCCGATCCCGGTCAGGCTGAGCAGCGCCAGACCCGCCAGCACCTCCAACGGGTACAACCGGAACCCGAACGGTATTGCCACCAGGACGATCATCACCGCCTGGACCAGCAGCGAGAACACCTCCTTCATCGTCTTGCCGGTGAGGATCGACGCCCGGCTGACCGGCGTCACGAGGATCCGTTCCATCGACCCGCCGGACAGCTCGGTCTGCACCGCGTATCCGGCGCCGGCGGTGGCGAACAAACCGGTCATCACGAGGATCCCCGGCACGAACCACTGCCACGGCGACTCGTCCCCGGTCCCCGGAACGTCGGTGAGCAGCGGGCCGAACAGCAGCAGGAACACCAGCGGCTGCGCGATCGTGAACAGCAGGCCGAACGGGTTACGCAGAACCGGCACGATTTCCCTGGTGAAAATCGTCGTCGCGGCGGAGATCTCACTCATCCCGAAGGCTCCTTCCGGTGAGCGCCAGAAAGACGCCGTCGAGGGTGGTTCGGTCGTGTTCCGCCTTGAGCGTCATCGGGCTGTCGTCCGCGATGACTCGGCCGCCGTCGATGACGATGACCCGGTCCGCGAGCGCGTCCGCTTCTTCCAGGTAGTGGGTGGTCAGGAAGATCGTGGTCGCGAACTCGGCGTGCAGACGCCGGATGACCTCGGCGAGGTTCGCCCGGTTCTGCGGGTCCAGGCCGGTCGACGGCTCGTCCAAGAACAACAACGGTGGACGATGAATGAGCCCGATCGCGATGTCCAGGCGCCGCCGCTGCCCACCGGAGAGCGTGGACACCGTCCTCTTCGCGAGCGATTCGAGGTCGAGGACCGCGAGGAGCTGGTCCGCCCTCTCGCCGGCTTCTGTCCTGGTCAGCCCGTAGAGCCGCCCCTGGGTGACGAGTTCGTCCCGTACCCGGAAGTAGTCGCCGGCACCGTGTCCCTGTCCGATGTAGCCGATCCGGCGGCGCGCTTCGGCCGGGTCGGTCCGGACGTCGTATCCGGCGACGGTGGCCGTTCCCGCGGTCGGCGGGAGCAGCGTGGTGAGCATGCGGAGCGTCGTCGACTTGCCGGCGCCGTTCGGGCCGAGGAACGCGACGAGTTCTCCTGGCGCTACGTCGAGGTCGATGCCGCGGACGGCCTCGACGATCTGCCCTCGCCGTAGCCGGAAATGTCGTGTCAGGCCACGCGCGTGGATCATGCGGAACCTCCGTGTTTTGGGCATGCGGGAGCCGCCGTTCGAGACGGCTTGGTGCGGATTTGGTCGGCTTTCCGGCGCCGGAAGCTCGAGAAGCGTAGGCCTACATATCACATAACTGTCAGGATCCCTGACTGTGAGACATCCACTCGCGTATTTGCTCGCGCACGCCGGTGCGCTCGCCACCCGCTATTCCGACGCCGCCCTGCGGCCGTACGGGCTCACCACGCGGCAGTACGGGCTGCTGGCCCAGCTCGATCTCGAGCCCGAGCTGACGACGTCGGAGCTGGCGCGGCAGTTGGACGTCTCGCGCCAGACGCTGCACGAGATGATCGGCGGCCTCGAGCGCGCCGGCTACCTGGTGCGGGCACCCGGGGCAACCGGCCGGACGCGTCGGCTGGCGCTGACGCCCCAGGCGGTGCGGCGTCTTCCTCGCCTGCGCCGGGTTTTGCAGGATGCGGAGGAGGAGTTCTTCGAGGGGGTGTCACCCGCCGCGGCAGAGACACTCCGTCGCCTGCTCCAGGGCGTCCTGGCCCACGTCACCGACGACGAGTCCTGGCTCCCCTGAAGGGACTTACGGCTCGTCGCCGCCCCCCATGCGCCACGAAAAGGTTTACCCTGTGTTTGTTCGCTCGCGGCGCTTGGCAGGACGTCGTATGGGGCTTCAGCTCGCCAACAAGAGCTGAGGTGACTCTGGGGAGAGCGACGGGTGGTCAGCCGCCACTGCCGAGCGCAAGGTCTGAGCACCGATGTTGGCGGGCTCAGCTTGATCAGTTGTCCATTGGACTGGTCGGGCTGAGTCGCAGTGCCCGTCTGGTCCGTGAGCGACGAAAGGCTCCGGGCCGATGGATGTCACAGACATCGCGTTACACACGGCATCGCTCTCCGGCGGAGCGATGGTCGTCATCGCGTTGGCGAGATTCGGCATCACTTGGGTCAGATGTCGAGAGCGAGAGCGGCTGGCCCGGATGGCGCTACAAGACTCCGACCCAGAGCAGCGCGTGCGCATTCTCCGGGAACTTCCCGCGGTCCTCGCCTCTGCCGACCCTCCACGGCCGACCTCCAACGCGCACCGTTCACGGAAGCGCCAAATCACGTCCCGCTGAGCCCGGATCATCCGACCGGATGATCTGGAACTGAGCGGTGGTGACCTCGCCCCACGCCACTGCCGCCTGTGGACAGCGCCGGGAACTACCGGCGCGTGGCGCCATCGTGAACGTATGCCGCCTTCTCCCCATCGCCCCGCCGAGTTGCTCCGGAAACCGTTCCGGGGCTCCCTCGCCGTGGAACGCGGCCAGGTGACCGCGCGCCAGCTGCGCGGGAAGTCGTGGCGTCGGGTATGCCCGGACGTCGACGTGGACAGCGGGATTCCCGACTCCTACGCGCTCCGGTGCCAGGCCGCAGCGCTGATCGTCCCCGCCGGCGCTGTGATCACCGGCCGGTCGGCGGCCTGCCTGGACGGGCAGCTCCTGGGGACCCTCGGCGACCCCGTACACGTGCTGGCACCGGCGGGTTGCCGCTTCCGGCCTCGCGGCGTCAAGGTCCACCGGACGAGGTGGTTGCCCGCCGGCCACCTCCTGACGGAGCCGTACCCGGTCACCGTGCCGCAGCGCACGGCGTGGGAGATCGCATCCGAACCCGACCTGATCGAGGCGGTGGTCGCGCTCGACATGCTGTTCCGCGATCGACGGCCCCGGCGAGAATCCATGGACGCCTGGGTGGCCGCTCGCCCGCACAGCCGCGCCGCGAAGGCCATCACGCTCGCGGACGGGCGCGCGGAATCTCCCCAGGAGACCCGCACGCGGCTGAAGATCGTCCTCGCCGGGTTCCCGCCACCGATACCCCAGTACACGGTGGTCGCCGGCGGGTCATTCGTCGCCCGGGTCGACCTCGCGTGGCCGGAAGCGAAGGTCGTGGTCGAGTACGACGGCTTGTGGCACGTGGGCGACGCGGATCAGATGGTTCTCGACCGGGCGCGGTTGAACGCGCTCGTGTCCTGCGGGTGGACGGTGCTCCATCTCACCGCCGCGGATTTGAAGAACGAGGTCCGCTTCCGGGCCTTCTGCGCTCAGCTCCGGCGGGCACTAAAAATCTGACCGCTTTTCGACGTATCACCTCGCGGTGATACGTCGAGGAGTGGCCAACTTTCTTGGTTACGCGGGGCGGAAGGAATCGCGGGGGGTGGGGGCGGCGTGCTTGAGCATGACGTGGCGGGTGACCGTGTATTCCTGGACTGCGCCTTCGCTCATGTCGGTGCCGAAACCGCTCGCCTTGATGCCGCCGTGCGGAGCCTCGGACGCCAGCGGCAGGTGATCGTTGACCCACGTCGTCCCGAAGTCGAGCCGGTGGGCGACCCGCAGCGCACGCGCCACGTCCCGGGACCACACCGACGAGGCCAGCCCGTACGGGGTGTCGTTGGCGAGCGCGATGCCCTCGCCCTCGGAGTCGAAGGGCACCGCGACGAGCACCGGTCCGAACACCTCGCGCTGGACGATCTCGCTGTCCTGCCCGGCGTCGACGAGCAGCGTCGGCGGGTAGTAGAACCCCCGGCCCTCCGGCAGCACACCTCCGGTCGCGATCCGGGCACCCGCGGCGACCGCCCGCGTGACGAACCCGTGCACCCGATCCCGCTGGGCCGCGGACACCATCGGGCCGATGTCGGTCTCGGCGCCCGCCGGGTCACCCACCCGGACGCGCGCCAGCGCCGCCCGCAACGCTTCGACGCCGGCGTCCCAGACCGAACGCTCCAGGTACACGCGGGTGGCCGCGGTGCAGTCCTGCCCGGTGTTGTACGTCGCGCCCAGCGCCACCGCGGTGGCCATCTCCTCCAGGTCGGCGTCGCCGAAGACCAGCGCCGGCGCCTTGCCGCCGAGCTCCAGGTGCAGCCGCTTCAGGCCGGACACCGCCCCGCTCATCACCGCGCGTCCGGTCTCGCTGGAGCCGGTGAGGCTCACCATGTCGACGCCGGGGTCGGTGACCAGCGCGGATCCGACGTCGCCGCCGCCGAGCACCACACGCACCAGCCCTTCCGGTGCCCCCGCTGCCGCGACCAGCTCGCCGAGCAGCAGCGTCGACCGCGGCGTCTGGGGCGCGGGCTTGATCACGACCGCGTTGCCCGCCGCCAGTGCCGGTCCGATCTTCCAGACCGCCATGATCAGCGGGAAGTTCCACGGGGCGATCGCGCCGACGACGCCGACCGGGCGCCGCACCAGCATGGACGTGTATCCCGCGGAGAGGACGCCGGCCCCGGTACCGGCCAGCGACCGGGCCGCGCCGGCGAAGAAGCGCAGGTTGTCGACCGCGAACGGCAGCTCGCCGTCGCGGAACACCGGCACCGGCTTCCCGGAGTCCTCCACCTCGAACTTCGTCAGCGTGTCGGCGTTCGCCTCGACCAGGTCGGCGAGCTTGAGGAGCAGCCCGGCACGCTCGGCCGGCGTGGTGTCCCGCCAGGCGCCGAACGCCGTCCGGGCCGCGGTCACCGCTGCGGCGACGTCCTCGACCGGGGTGTCGTCCAGCTCCGCGGCCGGCTCTCCGGTGGCGGGGTTCACGATGATCGTCATGCGGTCTCCTGAGTAGGTCGTAACAGCGGCGCCGGCTCGCGGCCAGGCCCGCCGCGGGCGACCAGGCCGAGTCCGCCGGGCCGGCCGGGTCGGCCGGGCCGGGTCGGCCGCGTCGGGCAGGCCGGGCCGGCCGCGTCGGGCAGGCCGGGTCGAGCGTCGGGCAGGCCGGGTCGGGCAGGCCGGGTCGGGCAGGCCGGGTCGAGCAGGCCGGGTCGAGCGGTCGGGCAGGCCGGGTCGAGCAGGCCGGGTCGAGCGGTCGGGCAGGCCGGGTCGAGCAGGCCGGGTCGAGCGGGTCGTGCAGGCCGGGTGCGTCAGCTGTCGAAGCCGACGCCGAAGCGGTCGAGCAGGCGGAGCCACGGACCGCGGCGACCGCCCCGGGCGTCGGACCGGATCAGCTCACCGCGCGTGAGCTGCACGACCGGCCACCGCAGCGGTTCCGGCGGGAACGGCACCGGGCGGCGCCGCACCATGCCCAGCCGGGTGGCCTCGGTGTCGCGTCCGGCGAGCAGGTCGAGCATCACCTGGCCCCCGAACCGCGCCGACGCGACGCCGAGCCCGGTGTAACCCACGGCGTACGCGATCCGCCCGCGCGACGCCGTGCCGAACACCGGCGTGAACCGGCTCGTCGAGTCGATCACCCCGCCCCAGCGGTGCGTGAACCGAACGCCCTCCAGCTGCGGGAACGTCGCGAAAAAGTGCGCGGCGAGGCGCCGGTGGGTGGCTTTTCGCTGCTCGTACGACGCGCGCACCCGCCCGCCGAAGTGGTACAGCGCGTCGTAGCCGCCCCAGAGGATCCGGCCGTCGGCGGTGGGCCGGTAGTAGTGGAACCGGTTGCCGGCGTCGGTGAGCCCCTGCCGCTCCGCCCAGCCCAGGGCGTCCCACTGCTCGGACGACAACGGCTCGGTGACCAGCACGTGGTCGTAGACCGGAAGCACGAACGGCCGCACCCGCTTCAGCGGTGCCGGGTAGGCGTTCGTCGCCAGCGCGACCCGACCAGCGCGCACCGTCCCGGTCGGCGTCCGTACTTCCACCTCACCACCGCCCGGGGTGAGCCCCGAAACCGGTGACCGGTCGTACCGCCGTACGCCGAGCGAATCAGCGAGCCGCGCCAGCCCGAACGTCAACCGCCCGGGGTCGACCAGCCCGCCCGCGCTCGGCAACCGCACCCCACCCAGGTACGTCGGCGAGTCCACGTCCGCGCGCATCTCCGCGGCGTCGAGCAGCACCGCCTCGTCGCCCTGGGCTCGGTGCAGCTCGGCCAGGCCGCGGAGGTACTCCAGCTGGTACGGCGAGACCGCCACCGTCGTTTTTCCCACCAGCCGCAGGTCGGCGTCGATGGTGTTGGCGGCCAACGTCGACGCGATCTCGGCGACGTTGCGCCGCCCCAGCTCGACCAGAGTCTCGACCTCGGACGGCCAGCGGGACGACCCGTGCGCGAGGCCGTGGGTCAGCGAGTCCGAGACGAACCCGCCGTTCCGGCCGCTCGCGCCGTAACCGACGTGCTGCGACTCGAGGAGGACGACGTCGGTCGACGGGTCCTGCTGTTTGGCGAGGATCGCGGTCCAGAGGCCGGTGAACCCACCACCGACGACGACGAGGTCCGCGCTGGTGCCGGTGACCGGGTCGCGCGGCGCCGGGGCGTCGGGCCGGTCGGTCCAGAAGACCTTGGGCTCGGCGTCGGCGAGCGCCGCGTCGACATCGGATCCGGGCGTGATGCCCGCAAAAAAGTCCGTACTCACTTGCCCTCGACGACCGACTCGATCAGGTCGGCGGCGCGGCGCAGCCCGTCCCTGGCCTTGATCTCGGCGCTCGCCGCCGCCAGCCGGTCGGCCAGCGCGGCGTCGGTCAGTAAGCGGTCGAGCGCGCCGTACAGCTCCTCGTCGGTGAACGTGTACGTGCTCAGCCGGCCGCCGAGCCCGAGTTCGTGCACCCGCTGGGCGTTGTCGTACTGGTCCCAGAACAGCGGCAGGACGATCATCGGCTTGCCGAAGTGCAGCGCCTCGGTCGTCGTGTTGTTGCCACCGTGGGTGATCACCAGGTCGACCAGCGGCAGGATCGACGTCTGCGGCAGGAACTCCGCGCCCCACATGTTCGACGCCAGCTCGATTTCCTCGTGCAGGGGGCCCTTCGACACGATGTAGCGGTGCGGGGTGCGAGCGAGCGCGGCGATGATCCGGCGCATCAGGTCGGCGTCCGCCGAACCGAGCGAACCGAGGCTGAAGTAGATCAGCTTGCCCTCACCCGAAGCGATCTCCGCCGGAAGCTCGAACGCGGAGTCGGTCTCCCGCACCGAGGAGTCCAGCCGGTGCCAGGTCGGGCCGAGCGGCCGCGCGTCGGTGTAGTCGGCGACCTCCGGGTAGACGTACAGGTTGAGCGCGCCCTCGCCGATGAACTCGAGGTCGGGCAGCGGCTCGGCGCCCTGCTCGACGACCCAGGCGTTGAACTCCTCCCACAGCGGGCGGTGCGTGCGGTCGTACTCGGTGCGGAACGCGTCCCACTGCGAGCGGTCGTCGGCCGCGTACCCGGAGAACACCGGAGCGACGTCGGCGCCCTTCACCTCGAGCGGGTTGCAGGACACGATCCGGACGAACGGCACCCCTGCGGTGGTGAGTGCGGGGAACGCCAGCACGTTGTCCTCGACGATGACGTCCGGCCGGGTGCGCTCGATGATCGCGCGGAGCTGGGGCTCGCAGTACTTCGCGCCGTCGACCAGTTCTTTCCAGATCGGCGCCGTAACGGTCTCGAGCTGGTCGAACGTGCTCTTCCGGAACTCCGGTGCCGACGCGGCGATGTAGTCCTTCCAGAACTGGCCGGCGTCCTGCTCCGGAGCGTCGGCCGGGGGCGGCGGCGCCAGGTCGACGAGGTCCTCCTCGAAACCGAGCGCGGTGAGCTTGCCCTTCCAGGACGCCTCGGCGGCGAAGACCACCCGATGACCACGCTGCGCCAGCACGTGCCCGATGCCGATGCAGTTGTTCGTCGGACCGTACGCACTCTCCGGCATGAACAGCACGGTCAGCGGTCGCTCGGTCATCGGACCCTCCCTGGGTGCCAGCTACTGAACTTGAATTCAAATGCAACGCAACCAGCGACGTCAACCAGCGGGAAGTATCCTGTTGAGGATTTCAACCGCCGACCAACGCGAGGTAATTGATGCCTGGACGCAAGCCTCGCTCGGAACGTCGCATCGACCTGATCGAGGCGGCCCGCCGCGCGATGGTGCGGCACGGCGCCGAGGGTGTCCTCCTCAACCAGATCGCCGAGGAGGCCGGCCTGACGTCCGGTGCGGTGCTGTACCACTACCCGGACATCCAGGAACTGCTGATCGACGCCCACCACGCGGGCATGGAGCGGTTCTACGAACTGCGGGTGAAGGCGATCGAGGCGCTGGACGACCCGGTCGAGCGGCTGCTGGTCACGATCCGGTCCGGTCTGCCGACCGGCTCCGACGACGCGGACGTCCGGCTGCTCTGCGAGTTGGGCGGCGCCGCCGGCCGCAGCCGGGTGTACGCGGCGCTGCTGACGACGCTGTTCGACCGGCAGGTCTCGATGTACCAGGGCATCCTCGAGTCCGGCGTGGCCCGGGGTGTGTTCACGCCTGCCAGCGGCGCGACCGTGATCGCGCGGAACCTGGTGGCGCTGGAAGACGCGTACGGCTACCGGATCGTCGCCAGGCACCCCACGATCGGGTACGCCGAAGCGGTCGAGCTGATCGTCGACTACGCGCGCATGGCCACCGGAAACCCGCTCACCGAGCCGCCGAAGCCGAAGCGCACCACCGCCCGCCGCCCCCGCGCCTGACACGCGACGTCTCACCGCCGCATGACGCGTAACCGGGCTGTAAGGCGCGCTTAGAGCCCAGGTTCGCGGCAACGCGCGCCGCCCCCGGCTCACGCGGGAACCAGTACTGCGTCCTCCGGGCGCCACGAGAGCCGCACCTCGGCGCCGGGGGCCACGGTCGGCGCGCCGGGACGCGTCGCCAGTACCGGCTCGTCCAGACCGTCCACCTTCACCGCGATCCGTGACGAGCCCCCGTGGAACACAGTGTCCAGCACGGTTCCGGTCAGCGCCCCCCGACCGCCCGCTGCCCCCTCGTCCACCTGGACGTTTTCGGGGCGCACCGTGAGCGCGCCAGTAGCACCCGCGGGCAGTAGCCCGAGGCTGACCGCGAGGTCAGCGGACACGATGTTGTTCGAGCCGACGAAGCCGGCGACGAACCGGTCGGCGGGCCGTGCGTACAGCTCGACCGGCGGGGCGACCTGGCGTACGGTGCCCGCTTCCAGCACCGCGATCCGGTCCGCCAGCGACATCGCTTCTTCCTGGTCGTGGGTGACCACGACGAACGTGATCCCGACCTCGTGCTGGAGCCGCTTGAGTTCCAGCTGCATCTCGGCCCGCACCTTGCGGTCGAGCGCGGACAGCGGCTCGTCGAGCAGCAGCAACCGCGGCCGCTTGACGATCGCGCGGGCCAGCGCGACCCGCTGCCGCTGCCCGCCGGAGAGCTGATGCGGACGTCGACCCGAGACCCCGGCCAGACCGACCGTGTCGAGCACCTCCGCGACCCGGGCCCGGATCTCCGCGCGAGGCCGGCCTTCCCGAGCCAGCCCGTACCCGATGTTCTTCTCCACCGAGAGGTGCGGGAACAGCGCGTACGACTGGAACATCAGGTTGACCGGCCGCTTGTTGGGCGGGACGCCGAGCAGGTCGTCACCGTCCAATGTCACGCTGCCGGAGTCGGGCGACTCGAAGCCCGCGATGATCCGCAGCAGCGTGGTCTTGCCGCAGCCGCTCGGGCCGAGCAACGCGAAGAACTCCCCGGACGCGATGTCCAGCGAGACGTCGTCCAGAGCCTGGACGTCGGCGAAACGGCGGGAAACACCGGTGATCGAGAGCATCATCGTCCTAGGGAATCGGTCAGGCGGCTCATCCGCTGTGCGGCCAGCACCACCGTGAAGCTCACCGCGAGCAGCACCGTGGCCAGCGCGTTGATCTCCGGGGTCACGCCGAACCGCATCATCGAGTAGATGACGATCGGCAGCGTCGGCTGGTCCGGGCCTGCGGTGAAGAACGCGATCACGAACTCGTCGATCGAGAGCGTGAACGCCAGCAGCGACCCGGCCGCGATGCCGGGCCCCAGCGACGGCAGCGTGATCCGCAGGAACGTGGTCACCGGCCCGGCGCCCAGGTCGCGGGACGCCTCCTCCAGCGAACCGTCCACCTGGTGCAGCCGTGCGCGCACCACCGCGGTGACGAACGCGGTGCCGAACAGCAGGTGCGCGAGCAGCACCGAGTGCAGGCCGAGCGTCGCCTGCAGCAGCGACCAGAACGCGAGCAGCCCGATCGCCAGCACGATGTCCGGCAGCACGGCCGGGGCCAGCGCGAGTGCGTCCAGTGCCCGGGATCGAGTGTAGCGAGCGAGCCCGACCGCGAGCAGCGTCCCGAACACCGCGGCCAGCGCGGTCGACCCGGTGGCGACGATCAGCGTGTTGATCAGCCCTTTTCGGATCTGCTCGTCGCCGACGAGCTCGGCGTACCAGCGGGTGCTCACGCCGTCGAGCGCGTACGGGCTGTCGGAGGCGTTGAACGACATCACGACCAGGACGACGATCGGCGCGTACAGGAACGCGAACACCACGCCGAGGATGGACTTGCTCATGTCGCCCTCCGTCGGCTCGCCCAGGACTGGGCCAGCAGTAGGACCACCAGGAACGCGAGCAGCGTCAGCGCGAGCGCGGCGCCGAACGGCCAGTCGCGGGCCTTGAGGAACTGGTCGCGGATGAGGTTGCCGACCATCACCGTGCGTCCGCCACCGAGCAGCTCCGGCACGATGAAGTTGCCGAGGCTCGGGACGAACACGAAGATGCAGCCGGTCAGCGCGCCGGGCAACGTGAGCGGCAGCGTCACGTGCCAGAACGTGGACGCCTTGCTCGCGCCCAGGTCGACGGAGGCTTCGGCGAGGCTGTCGTCGAGCCGCTCGATCGCGGAGTACAGCGGCAGGATCATCAGCGGCAGGTAGGCGTAGAGCAGCCCGGCGACCACGGCCGGCGTGCTGTAGAGCATCTCCAGCGGCTTGTCGATGATGCCGATGCCGGTGAGCGCCTTGTTCACGACGCCCTGGGTGGAGAGCAGCACGATCCACGCGTACGTCCGGACCAGGAAGTTCGTCCAGAACGGGAGCACGACCAGCACCAGTGCGACGGTCCGCCACCGGCGCGGCAGTTTCGCGATCGCGTACGCGGCCGGATAGCCGAGCGCGAGCGCGAGCGCCGTGGTGACGGTGGCGATCACCAGCGAGTCGGTGAGCACCTGCACGTAGATCTCGTCGGCGAGCCGGCTGAAGTTCTCGAAGGTCACCTCGTGGACGACGCCGCCGAACCGGCCGCGCCGGAAGAACGCGTAGCTCAGCACCAGCGCGAGCGGCACGAGCAGGAACACCGCGAGGTAGACGACACCTGGGCCGAGCAGGGCCGCTCGGGCGGCCCAGAGGCCGCGCGTCGTGCGGGCCTTCGCCGCGCGCCCCGCGACCGACGCGCGTCCCGGCACGGCGTCCCCGTCAGCGGCCGGCGCGCGTCCCGGCGCGCTTCCGTCGGGGGCCGGCGCGCCGACCTCGGAAGAGGCCGGCGCCGCGGGAGTGGTCGGTTCGGTCACTTGGCCGCCGTCACCTCGGTCGCGATCCGGGTGTACGTGGTCGCGGCCTCGCCCAGGTCGACGTAACCCTCCTGCTTCAGCAGGTCGGCCGGGGTCATCGCCAGGTGCGGGTAGCTCGCGA
Organism: Cryptosporangium aurantiacum; assembly: GCF_900143005.1. Taxonomy (NCBI): domain Bacteria; kingdom Bacillati; phylum Actinomycetota; class Actinomycetes; order Cryptosporangiales; family Cryptosporangiaceae; genus Cryptosporangium; species Cryptosporangium aurantiacum. Next base: position 54,684 of record NZ_FRCS01000001.1, on the reverse strand, counting down.
GCAGCTTCGCGTCGAGCGTCTTCATCGCGGCCTCGTTCGGCACCTTGTAGAGGATGTTCTGCGCGGCCCAGGCGTGGTTACCCGCCTCGAGGATGTAGTTGATGAACGCGTGTGCCGCTTCTTTGTTCTTCGACGACTTGAGGACGACCATCGTGTCGACCCAGACGTCGCTGCCCTCCTTGGGCACGACGAACTTGATGTTCGACTGGTCGGTGGGGCACCACCCATCCCACGACTCGACCAGCGCGGCCTCACCGGACTTCAGCCGGTCGCCGAACGTCGTGTCGTCGTAGGCCAGCAGGCTCGACTTGGCCTTGACCAGCGACTCCTTGACCTTGTCCATCTCGGACTCGTCGGTGGTGTTCGCCGAGTAGCCCAGCGCCTTCTGAGCCGGGAGCATCAGCCAGCGCTCGGTGGCCATCATCGTGACCTTCTTGCGGAGCGCGGGCTTCGGGTCCAGCAGGTCGTTCCAGCTGTCCGGGGTGTAGCCGGTGAGGTCGGTGCGATAGCAGAGACCGGTTGTTCCCCAGGTGTAGGGCACCGAGAACGTGTTGCCCTTGTCGTAAGCGAGCTGGGTGGCCTGCGGGTAGAGGTTCTTCAGGTTCGGGACGAGGTCGGCGTGGATCGGCTCCAGCAGGCCCTGCTCGTTGAGTGCCTGCGCGAACTGACCGGAGACGAACGCGACGTCGATGCCGCTGTCGCCGCCCGCGGTCAGCTTCGCCATGACCTCTTCGTTCGTGGCGTGCTTGGTGACCGTCACCGTCGGGCCGACCGCGGACTTGAACTTCGCCGGTAAGTCCTCCGGCATGTACCCGTCCCAGTTGGAGACGGTCAGCTTCTGGGTCGACAGGTCGGCCGAGGGGTCGAGGCTCGCCGGAGCGGCGGCGCTCGTGTCGTCGCCGCCCCCGCAGGCCGCGATGGCGAGTAACGCGGCCGTGCTCAGCGCCACCGCCGACTGGCGGCGAAACCGTCCGAGTCGAGACACCGGCTCACTCCCTTGCGTCTGGAGCTCAGCGCGCCACTGAGCGGGATGGTTGGGAAGTGTTGCATCGACCGTCAGCGTGGACAAGACTTCTGGAGGCTCGTTGAGCTGCTTAGTTATGTAAATTTTTCAATTCGGATTCAGATCGGAGCGGCGTGGCACGCTGGCTACTGGCCGACCACGGGCCGAGCATCCGGCTGACCAGCAGCGCAGACGGGGTGCTGTCGGCGACCCACGACGCCGGGGCGTCGGAAGCGTTGGTGGCCGCGCTGGCCGCGGGCGATCCGGTGCCGGCGCCGTTCGTGGTGCGGACGTTCTCGCCGGTTCCGTCGGCACGGGGCGAGCGGGCGATCACCGTCGACCAGACGAACGAGTCGGTCGTGGTCGGCGAGCGTCTGGTGGTCAAATGGCTGCCGCGGCCGGAGCGGCGTGCGCACCCGGCTCCGCCGGTGCTCGCGCACCTGGCGGCGGTCGGCTTCACCGCGACCGCGCGGCCGTTCGCGACGGTTTCTGTACTTTTGTCGGATGTCGAGGTTCTGCTGGCCCTCGTCGTCGAGTATTTGCCGGACGCCGTGGACGGCTGGGACTGGTGTGTGGACGCTGTGCTGGCCGGCGCCGGAGCTGACTTCGCCGCCGATCTCGGGGCGTTGACCGCGGAGCTGCACACGGCTTTCGCGACGCCGTCCGAGGTGTTCCCGGCCCCGCGCCGCTCAGCGGGCACCACCGCACTCATCCAGTGGGCCGACCGCGCCGAAGCCGCAGTGGAGGAGGCGGTGGCGCTGACCGCCCGAGCCCAAAGGGCCTCGCCCCCGACCGGGACCGGCGAGGCCGGGGCCGGCGGGGAGCTTCCGGCGGGGGCGCCCAACGACGGGGAGTACGCGGATCCGGCCGTCGGGGTGGCGGAGGACCGCGCGTGGCTCCTGGCGAACGCGCACCGGCTGCGGAGTGCGGTGGCCACTTTGCGGACGATTGCCGGCCCGACACCCCTGCTGCCGATCCACGGTGACCTGCACGTCGGCCAGGTCCTCCGCTGGCGCGAGGGCTACGCGATCGTCGACTTCGACGGCAACCCCACGGTGCCGCCCAGCCCGGACGGCTCGGTGCCGCCCGAGCCCGCCGCGCGCGACGTCGCCCAGATGCTCACCAGCCTCGACCACGTCGGGCGGATCGCGGATCGCCGGACTTCCGGCACCCGCACGGCCGAGATCGACGCCTGGATCCACGACGCGCGCCGCCGGTTCCTCGCCGCATACCGCGCCACCGCCGCCACCGCCGCCGGCGGCGGCGGGCTGCTCGACGAGCGGCTGCTCGCCGCGTTCGAGGTCGAGCAGGAGTGCCGTGAACTCGTCTACGCGGCGCGGCTTCTCCCCCGCTGGCGCTACGCCCCGATGGGCACGCTCCGCCGCATGTTCCCCGCCGAAGACCGGACCCTTCCCGAAGGAGATTCGTGACCACCCAAGCCGAACGGTTCCTCGCCGACCTGGAACGGAAGCCGGAAGCGCTCGCGAGCCTCGCCGACGCGCTCTCCGACGGTAACCCGTGGGCCGGGCTGCCGGACGGCGTCCGGCGGGTGCTGTTCCTCGGCATGGGTAGCTCCCGGTACGCCGCACGGGTCGCGGCGCTGCGGCTGCGGGCCCGCGGCGTCGACGCGGTCGCCGAGTACGCCTCCGCCGACGCGTCGTTCCCGGCCGGGCCGGAGACGCTCGTCGTGCCGATCTCCGCGACCGGGGGGAGCCGGGAGACACTCGACGCCGCCGGGCGGTATGCGGGGAACGCGCCGCTCGTCGCGCTCGTCAACACCGTCGACTCGCCGCTGGCAAGCCTGGCGGATCGGATCGTCCCGATGCTGGCAGGCGTCGAGGAGAGCGGTGTCGCGTGTCGGACGTTCCAGCACACGCTCGTCCAGCTCCGCGCGTTGGAGGCGCACCTGACCGGCGAGCCGGCTGACCTGCCCGGGCTCTGCCTGCGGGCCGCCGACGCCACCGCCGACCTGCTCGAACGCCGCAGCAGTTGGCTGGACCAGGCGCTGACGCTGCTGGACGGGCCGCACGGTGTCTGGACGATCGCACCGGCCGAGCGGATCTCGTCGGCGGAGCAGGCCGCGCTGATGGTGCGGGAGGGTCCGCGCCGCGCCGCCGACGCGTGCGAGACCGGCGACTGGGCTCACGTCGACGTTTACCTCACGAAGACGCGCGACTACCGGGCGCTGCTGTTCCCCGGGTCGCGGTACGACGCACAGGCGATGGAGTGGGTGCGGGAGCGCGGCTCGACCGTGTTGTCCGTCGGCGCCGACGTGGCGGGCGCGGCCGGGTCGGTCCGGTACCGCGGCGACGACGACCCGGACGTCCGGGTGCTGACCGAGGTGCTCGTCGCCGAAGTCCTCGCGGCGACCTGGTGGCTCGCGCAGTAGCCTCCGCATATGAAGGGGCTGTTGCTGCGGCTGTCCGCGCTCGACGCCGACGCCGAGGCAGCGGTCCGGGTGATCGCGTACTTCGACGCGCTGGTGGAACATCGCGCCACCGTCGCTGCGCTCGTGCGAGCGACGGCCGGCCTGGCCGAGTGCGCCTGCGGGCTGGAGCTCCCCGACGGCCGCGTGCTGCGCTTCGACGCCGAGGGCGAACGCCTCCCGGGCAGCACCCCCGCCCCCGGCGCCGCCCAGGCCTCCGACGGTCGCCGAGCGCCGGGCGAGCCCCCGGCACCCGACCCGCATCCCACGACGGACGCGCACCCCGCCCCGGCTCGGTATCCCGCGACGGATGGGCGGCCGGTGACGGATGGGGGGCCGGTGACGGGCCGGGACGTGGCGTCGGCGGAGGTTGACCTTGGGCCGGGGCGGCTCTGGCTGGAGCGGCCCGGCGGCCCGGCGCCGCTGGACGAGCTGGTCCTGGAGCGGGCGTCGATCGCGGCCCGGATCCTGATGGTTCGGCCGCATCGCGCCAGCACGCCCGACCTCGCCGATCCGGCGCTCGTCGAACTCGTGCTCTCCGGCCGGGAGACGGCGGCCGACCGCACCCGAGCGCTGCGTCTGCTCGGGCTGGAGCCGCACGTGCCGGTGCGGGTCCTCGCGGTGGCCGACGACCGGGGACGCAACCCCGGCGCGGAGGCCGTCGCGCTGGTCGCCAGGGGCAGGCCGGTGCGATCGGTGCGGGTCGCGGTGATCGGCGGGGTCGCGGCCGTGCTCCTGCAGCGCCGGGACGGCACCGGCTCACCGGCCGACGATCTGCGCGCGGCCCTCCGCGACCGAGCCGCCGAACACCGCGCCACCGAACACCGCGCCGCCGACAGCCGCCGCTTCTCGCCCACGGCCAGCGGCGCGAGCAGCGCGACCGTCCCTGCCAACGCGCCCGGCCCGCGCGCGACCGGCCCAGCCGGCCCGCACGCCGCGACCAGCCCAGCCGCCGCGCGCGGCGTGACCAGCCCAGCGGGCCCGCACGACGCGACCGGCCCAGCCGGCCCGCGCAACCCCGCCGGCCCGCGGGGTACGGCCAACGCGGCCGGTCCGCGGGGTGCGACCGGCTCAGCCAGCGCGGGGATTCGGCGGGGCTCGGTGGCGAGCGGGATTCGGGTCGGCGTCGGCGGCAACGTGGACGGCCTGGACGCGGAGACGTCCTGGGCCCAGGCCCGCCTCGCGCTCCGGTTCGCCACCACGGCGGGTGGCCCGACGGGCGACCCCGGCGACGCCGTCGTCGACCACGACGCACTGGGCCCGCTCGCGCTCCTCGCCGAAATCCCGACCGCCCGGCTGCGCGACCAGCCGGACGTCCGCGCCCTGGACGCGCTGGCCCGCACGGACAGCGGCGCGCTCGACGTCGCCGCGCTGGAAGCGTTCTGCCGCACCGGATCACTCCGCCAAGCCGCGGCCGCGCTCTATCTTCACCACAGCTCGGTCGCGGCACGGCTGGCCCACGTGGAGGACGCACTCGGCTGGCACCTCGACGAACCCGGCGACCGTTTCCGGGCCCAGCTCGCGCTCTGGGCCCGAAAACTGGCCACCGCCGAATAGGCGCCGCCTAGCTACACCCGCAGCGCCTTGCGGAGCACGGCCAGCCCCTCCGCAGCTTCCCGCTTGGAGACCTCCGCGGTCCACACCAGCCCCGACCCATGGAACGTCCCCGGGAACAGGTGCAGCTCGACGCTCACCCCCGCAGCCAGCAACGCCAGCGCGTACGCGATGCTCTCGTCCCGCAGTGGGTCGAACTCCATCGCCGACACGTACGCGGGCGGCAGCCCGCTCAGATCAGTGGCCCGCGCCGGTGCCGCGTACGGGCTCACGTCATCCGTTCCCCGGCGGCCCTCCCCCAGGTACGCGTCCCAGCTGAAGACCGCCCGCGGATAGTTCCAGAGCGGCGTGTCGGTGAACGCCCGCATGCTCGGCGTCTGCAGCCGATCGTCCACCTCGGGAACGCCGAGATACTGAAATGCGATCGCCGGCCCACCACGGTCCCTGGCGAGCAACGCGAGCGCGGCTGCGAGCCCGCCACCGGCACTGATGCCGAACAGCGCGATCCGCGAGACGTCGACGCCCAGTTCGTCCGCATGCTCGGCGAGCCAGACCAGCCCGGCGTAGCAGTCCTCCAACCCGGCCGGGAACGGATGTTCCGGCGCCAGCCGGTACTCGACGCTGACCACCACCGCGCCGATGCCCTCGCACAACTCCTTGTTCCGCTGATCGTCGAGGTCCACCGAGCCGAGGACGAAGCCACCGCCGTGCATGTCGAAGATGGCCGGCAGCGGGCCCGAGTGGTCACGAGGCGCGAAGATCCGCAGCATCACGTCCGGCGCACCCTCGGGCCCCGGCACGTACACGTCGCGGACGTCCACCGCCGTCTCGCGCTCCGGTACCGGCAGCTGGGTGAGCAACTCGGCCTGTGACGTCCGGGTCGCGGCCAGGTCGGTCAGGTCGACGACCGGAAGCAGCGGGATGACGGCGGCCAGCTCGGGGTCGAAGGCGTAGGTCACGAAGGTCCTCCTCGGTGAGGGTGGCAAGCCCGTCGATCGTCACACCGCGGCGGACCGCAGGTCATCCGCCAGCCGTCGGCCAAAGAGCACCGGAAACCCGACGTACGCTCACGGCGTGAGCAACCTCGATCCCGCGCCGGCCGAGGCGACCTGCGGCGGGCGGGCAGACGTCGCGACAGCCCCCGTCCGCGAACTCCTGATCGGCCGCGACGTCGTCCTCGGCGGGCCGCGGGGGATGACCGTGACGCGGACACTGCCCCACCGTGACCGGCGGATGGTCGGCGCCTGGTGCTTCGTCGACCACTACGGCCCGGAGGACATCGGTGCCCAGGGGCGCGGTGGCATGCGCGTACCACCGCACCCCCACATCGGGCTGCAGACGGTCAGCTGGCTGCTGCGCGGCGAGGTGCTGCACCGCGACAGCCTCGGGTCGGAGCAGCTGATCCGCCCCGGGCAGCTCAACCTGATGACCGCGGGCGTCGGAATCTCGCACTCGGAGGAGTCACCCGCCGATCGCACGCCGATCCTGCACGGCGCTCAGCTCTGGGTGGCGCTCCCCGCCGGCGAACGCGCGGTCGCGCCCGCGTTCGCGCACCACGCCGACCTGCCGGTGGTGGCGCGCGGCGGCCTGACCGCCACCGTCTTGATGGGGACGCTAGAAGGCGCGACATCGCCGGCGCAGACCTACACGCCGCTGGTGGGCGCTGAGGTCACCAGCGGCGGCGACGGTGGCACGCTGACGCTCCGCCCGGACTTCGAGTACGCGGTGCTGGCGTTCGAGGACGGGCCTCTCGTCGACGGCGAACCGGTGCCGGCGGGCGCGCTGGTCTACCTGGGCACCGGTCGCACCGAGCTCACGCTGAGCGGCGCGGGCCGGACGCTGCTGCTCGGTGGCGAGCCGTTCGAGGAGCAGATCGTGATGTGGTGGAACTTCGTCGGGCGGAGCCACGACGACATCGTCGCGGCCCGCTCCGACTGGGAGGCGCACACGGGCTTCGGCACGGTCACCGGCTTCGACGGCCCGCCCCTGCACGCCCCGGAACTCCCCACGACCCCGCTCAAACCCCGGGGTCGCACCCGCTAGGACCGCAGCGACACCGTCGGGTGCTTCGCCCAGAAGTCGCAGTTGTGCTCGGTGGCGAAGGACGTCGTCGGCAGGGCCGTGGAGCCCTGCGGCACCAGCGCCTGCATCGCCGATCCGCTCGGGGAGAACGTGCCCCACTTCGGCGCACCGTCGGCGTTCGGGTCACCGTCGATCGCGAAGCTCGTCCAATACGCGACCATCTCGCGGCTGAGCTGCTGCGCGGTTTCCGGCAGGCCGCCGAGCCGCTCCATCTCGAACAGGTACGGCAGCTCCGCCGCGTGCGTGGCCTTGAGCGGGTAGTTGCCGATCTTCGGCAGCGGCGCGTTCGGGTCGTTGAACTCGTACGCGTAGACCTCGGTGCGCTTCGACGCCGACTGGTTCGTCCGCAGGGCCGGGCAGGAGAACGTGGCGTCGGTGACGATCGCGCCCAGAGCGTCCCCGGGCGTGCCGTACTTCGACAGCGGATACCGGGCGATGATCTCGTCCGCCAAGGAACCGGTCGCCCGTCGCACCGCGGTCGGGTACAGGTCCGGCCCTAGGCCGGACAGGCCGAGCGAGAGGATGAACAGCCGGCCCTCGTCGTGGTTGGTGCCCTGCAGCAGCGGTACGTCCTGGAACTTGCCCTGGGTGAACGCGGTCTCGATGTCGGTGGGCAGCACCGGTCCGCCGCTGGCGGGCGCGTAGGTCAGGCTGGTGCTGGACGACGTCGACGCCGACCGGATCGCCGCCGCGGGCTTCCCGCGCAGGCAGGTCAGCACCGTGGCGCCGCGGCAGCCCAGCTTCGCGGCCAGCGCGGTGCCGGTCTGCTCGGCCGTGGCCTGCGTCGGCCCGCGCAGCGCACATCCGCTCTCCGAGATCGCCTTCGCGAACAGCCCTTCGGCCTGCGGCGCGACCATCTGCGCGCAGACGCTGCTGGCGCCTGCCGACTCGCCGAACAGCGTGACGTTCTTCGGGTCACCGCCGAACGCGGTGATGTTCGACTGCACCCACCGCAGCGCCGCCTGCTGGTCGAGCAGCCCGTAGGTACCGGATCCCAGCTCCTGCTCGCGGGAGAGCTCGGGCAACCCGAGGAAGCCCAGCGCGCCGAGCCGGTAGTTGATCGTCACGACGATGACGCCGCCCTGGGTGACCAGCCGCCCCGGCCCGTAGTCCGAGCCCGCGCCGGTGAGGAAGCTCCCGCCGTGGATCCACACCATCACCGGCAGCTTGCCGTCGCGGCCGGCCTCCGGGAGCGTCCGGCGGGCGGTGCCCGTCGTCGGCGTGTAGACGTTCAGGTACAGGCAGTCCTCAGTGGTGCTGCCGTCCCCGGAGTCACCACCGCTGACGACGCTGCCCGGCTGCGTGCACGCCGCGCCGGGCTTCGTCGCGTCGCGTTCGCCTGACCAGTTCGGGGCGGGCTGCGGCGGACGCCACCGGAGGTCACCGACCGGCGGTGCCGCGAACGGGACGCCGAGGAACGAGCGGTACCCGGCCGCGCTCGACCCGCGCAGCGAACCACCGTCGGTGGCGACGACCGCCGCGTCCAGATCGGCCGCGCTCTTCGAGCCGCCGTCACCCGATCCGCCGTCGTCCGTGCACGCGGCCAGCCCGGCGGCGAGGACGACGGCGAAGAGGGCGGCGGGGACCCGCCGGAGGAACGACCGCATCGGTGGGGCCTCTCTGAACGTACGCAAATGGAACACCGGACGGTACCGCGAAGTACCAGCCGTGGGTCCACGAACGTCCGAGTTTTACACCCCGAACGACGATCAGCCCAGACTGCGCCCCGCTGCGCGTACCGCCTTGCGCACCGCCGGGATCCGCTCCTCGACCGCATCGGCAGCCGCCTGCTCGCCGCGGTGCAGCAGGCCGAACGTGAAGCCGTTCTCCCCCGCGAGGTGGGCCTGCATCCCGATCTCCCGCAGCACCTGGCGGGCCACCACGCTGTCCTGGTGGGCGCCGAGCTCCTCCTGGACGTCCTCCATCGCCGAGGCGTACCGCTTCGCGGTCTTGCCCAGCGCCGGACGGGACAGCTCACCGGCGTAGCGGGCCCGCTTGGCGGCTTTCCGGGCCTCGTGCAGTTCGACGTCCCGGTCGGCGCCGGTCGGCAACGTGGCTGCGGCGTTCAACCGGCGGGTGACCCTGCGGTGGTTCCGGCGCAGCGTCTTCGGCAGGGCCCGTCCGGCCGGGCGGCGCGCCTTCCGGGTCAGCGGCGGCTCGTCGACCAGCGCGTCGAGGGCGTCCAGCAGCGCGAAGTACCGCTTGCCGTTCAACGCCTCCAGAACGTGGTCGCGCGCCTCGGCCTGCTGGTGCGCGAGATGGCCGGTGACGCGGGCCTGCACCGGGCCGACCACGAGTTCGTCCGGCGTCGACGCGATCTTCTTGTCCAGGCTCGCGCGCAGCACCTCGAGGTCACGCGCCTCCCCGAGCACACCGGCCAGCCACTTGAGCTCGTCGGTGACCGCGCGGGTGGCCGGACGGTCGACGACCGTGCCGAACGTCTGCAGCGCCGAGCGGAGCCTGCGGGTGGCCACCCGCATCTTGTGCACGGAGTCCGGCTCGTCGCGGCGGACCCGCGGGTCGTACTCCAGCATGGTCTCGACCTGCTGGCGCAGGTGGTCGACGACCAGCTCACCGACCGTCGCCCGCCGACGCCGCTTCGTGCCCCACCGTCCGGCCGGCTGGGTTCCGAGGACCCTGGCCAGCTTCGACGCGCTCTCCGACCGGCGGACACCGGCCGATCGGAACCGTGCCTCGACGGTGTCCAGCAGGTCTCGATGGCCGCCGGCCAGTTCGACCTCGAGCTCGGACCAGGACGAGACCGTCGATTCGCGACCGAGTGTCTGACCGGCGACCTCGTCGGCGACGACCTCGGCGAGCACCGAGCCCGCGGTGTCCCGGAGCCGGCGCCGGGTCCGCTTGGTCCGGATCCGGGCCACCGGCTCCAGCGCCCGGCCGCGGGTGTACGCGGCGACCAGCCCGGCGAGCTCGGCGGGCACGGTACGGCTCGCGCGACCCAGTGGCCAGTGGATCTCGTCCCGGCCGTCGGTCCCGGCAGGCAGCTTGAGGTGCCACCCGGCGTCGTCACCACCCGTACGGCGACGCAGCGTCACCCGGTGGGTGGCCAGCCGTAGATCGGGGGTGTCGTAGTAGACCGCCTCCAGCTGGAAGACGTCCGCCGCCGAATCCGCCTCGACGCCGGGCAGACCGTCCAGGCTCGGAATCGCCACCCCGTCGGGCAACTCGTACTTGCGCTCGATCTCTCGGATCGCCGTCTGCGTCAACGTGCTCACTCCCTCGTGCCGCTACCACCAAGACGTATCCCGCCGCAGGGGCGCGGCAAACGCAAGAGCACCTCGGTGAACTGGCGGCGCATCGCACACGTAGCCAGGGAAGAGAAGCGATAACACCGGTGAGCAGGAGTTCGGTCAAGCAACGGGCGAACGTCGCGGTGGACTAGCATTTAGCCGCGACGGACGTGGGGGTAGGACAGGAGTCCAGTGGACGGGCGAGCGCGGTCGGCGAGTTCGGTCCAGCCGTCCGCCCGCGGGTCACACCGCAGGGCGGCGAAGTCGCCGACTGAGCTGACCAATGACCTGACCAAGTTGATCGTGCGCGCCGCGGGCACTGCGGCGTCGATACCCCAGCAGCAGACGGCCCCGGCGGTGGTCTCGCCCGGCAGGCACCACGCCGAGCCACCACCGCCACCGGTCGCACCACCGCCACCGAGCCGGTTCCGGCTCGGCCGACCGCAGTTACTCGCTGCAGCCGGTATCGCGGCCGCCGCCGCCGTCGCGGTTCCGCTACTGATCATCTGGACGCCGAGCGCACAGGCCTCCGGCACCACGGTGTCGCCGTCGAGCCGCGGGGACGTCTGCCGTCCGGGCACCCCGATCCGGGAGACGTCCCGAGCGTGCCGGGCCGCCGCGGCAGAGGTCCGCACCGACTCCGACGACACGGTGTTCGGGGACGGGGCCGACATCAGCATCCCGGACGTCGGCAGCAATCACCGCGAGGTCATCCCGGACACCCGGCTGTGCAGCGCGGGCCGGGAGCGATACCGCGGTCTCGACCTCGCCCGGGACGACTGGCCGACGACCGACATGCCGAGCGGTGGTACGACGACGCTGGAATACCAGCTGGACGACCAGCACGACGGCACGCTGCGCTTCTACCTGACTCGGATCGGATACAAGCCGACCGAACCGCTCACCTGGGCCGCCCTGGAGCCGAAGCCGCTCCACGAGGTTTCCGGCAAGCCCGGCGCCGACAACGTCTACCGGGTCTCGGTGAAGATGCCGGAGCGGTCGGGGCGGCACCTCATCTACACGATCTGGGAGCAGGCGGACTCCGACGCCGCGCTGTACGCGTGCTCGGACGTCCTCTTCGGCGGCACCGCGGGGAGCAGCCCGAACGGTGCCACCGAGAGCGGGGACGCCGACAGCAGGCCCGCGGCGCCGGCGGTACGACCGAGCACCGCGTCGCCCAGCCCCACCGCGTCACCCAGCGCGGCCGACTCCGGCTCCGATGATCCCGCCTCCGCACCACCGTGGGAGGCCGAGGTCGACTACGACGTCGGCGACCTGGTCCGATACGACGACATCGCGTACCGGTGCCTGCAGCCGCACCGCTCGGTCTACGGCTGGGAGCCCGACTCCGCGCCCGCGCTCTGGGAACTCGCCACGTAGACCGGCTCCATCCCCGTCCGGACACCTGATCCTCGGGAGTGATCTGGCCCACTAAGATGGCCGGGCAGCGCCGTGCCGAACGACCGGGGAGAACGAGTGGCCGAGCGATCCGCGCCGGTGCTCCATGCCAAGGGCCCTGCCGACGTCATCGCGCTGGCCACCCGCGCCTACCTCGACGGAGAGCCAGTCGACATGTCGGCGCTGGCGCACCAGCTCGGCATCGGCAGGGCGACGCTCTACCGCTGGGTGGGTAACCGCGAGGAGCTGCTCGCGGTCGTGCTGGCCGAGGCGACCGAGCGGACGTTCCGGGCTGCGGAACGGTCGGCGCAGAACGGCGCCGCCGGGGGCGGGCCGGAGTATGTCGTCGACGTCCTGGCGAAGTTCATGCGGTCGGTGCTGGCGGCGCCGGGGCTCAAAGCGCTGACCCAGCGGGAACCGATGGTGTTCATCCGGCTGGCGACCACGCCCGGCGCCATCGAAGACCGGGCCGCAGCGCTGGTCGAGGAGCTGTTGGAACGCGAGCGGGCCGCCGGGCGGCTGCCGCTGCTGCTGCCGGTCCCGCCGCTCGCGGTCGCGATCGTGCGGGTCTGCGACTTCCACATGTACGCGCACCTGCTCGGCCGTGGAGCGCCGGAGGTCGAGACCGCGCTGCAGATCGTCCGCGTGCTGGTGGGCGCACACACCGACGGAACCGGCTCAGCCGCGAGCTAGTTTGCAAAGCTGGTGCTCCCGCCGATCGTTTCACCGGAGGAACCCTGATGGAGAGCGTGGTCCTGCCTGCCCCCGGACCGGGCGGGCTGCTGCCGATCGTCGTGACCGGGCAGCCCGTGCTGCACCGCCCGGCCGCGCCGGTCACCGTGTTCGATGCGGCGCTGGCCGAGCTGGTGGAGCAGATGACCGCGTCGATGAAGGCCGCGCCCGGTGCCGGGCTGGCCGGGCCGCAGGTGGGCGTCGGGCTGCGGTTGTTCACCTACGACTGCGGTCCGGGGCAGCGGGGCCACGTGGTGAACCCGGTGCTGGAACGGCTCTCCACGGTGCTGGAGGTGGAGGCGGAGGGCTGCCTGTCGATCCCCGGTCTGCGGTATCCGACGCCACGCGCGTCGCGTGTCCGCGTCACCGGCGTGGACGTGGACGGCAAGCCGGTGGACGTCGTCGGCGAGGGTTACCTGGCGCGGTGCTTCCAGCACGAGGTGGACCACCTGGACGGGGTGCTGTACGTCGAGCGGCTCGGCGGCAAGGTCCGCAAGCAGGCGCTCAAGGACATCCGGGCGGCGTCCTGGAACGGCACACCGTCCCTCGAACCGTCGCGCACGAGCTGACTACGTCAGCTGGAGGATCGCGTCGATCAGCAGCCAGATACCGAACAGGAAGAACAGCGCGGCGGCGCCGTACTTGATCGCCTTCTCCGGCAGGTGCCGCCCCAGCTGGCGGCCGACCACGATCGCGAGCGCGTCGGCGGCGACCATGCCGATCGTCGAGCCGAGCCAGGTGCCGAACCAGCCGTACTGGGTGGCGAGCGTGATCGTGGCGAGCATCGTCTTGTCGCCGAGCTCGGCCAGGAAGAACGCCACCGAGGCAGCGACGACGGCGGACTTCGTCGTCTTCTCCGCCTTGTTTCGCTCCTCCTCGGTCAGCGTGTCGCCGCGGAGCGTCCAGAGCCCGAACGCGAGGAAAGCCACCGCCGCGACCAGCGCGATCCACCCGGTCGGCAGCGCCGCACCGAGGCCGTACCCGACCGCGACCGAGACCGCGTGCACCACCGCGGTGGCGATCGTGATGCCGATGAGCACCGGCAGCGCCCGGAACCGGGTCGCGAACGTCAGCGCCATCAGCTGCGACTTGTCGCCGAGTTCGGCAACGAAGATCACGCCGAAGCTAACGGCCAGAGCCGCGAAGAAACCAGTCACGAAACACCTTCCGGTCTTCAGCCGGATCAGGTGCGCGCACGACCTCGACCCGGCGTCGATACGCCTGAGTCGAAGGTCTCGCTCGCCCGTAAGGGCCGCGCGGCCGGAGGCCTGCGGGTCGGAACCCGCTGGCATCAGTATGTCGACCGCGACATTGGGAGCTACTCCCCCTCGCGCCTCAAACCGTAGCAGAGCGTTCCGCGATACCCCCAGTCAACGAGGCCGAGAAGCCGGTCACATCCCGATCCGAAGGTGGAGTCAGCCGAGCACCCCGGCTCGGCGCAGGATCTGCGGTGCGGCCCAGGCCGCGCCCTCCGGCGAGAAGTGCAGCCCGTCCGGCCGCGGACGACGCTCTCCGACCTCGTCCGTGCACTCGCCACCCGGGCACAGCAGGTCGGTCACCGCGATCACCGTGGCCCGGCCGGGGAACTCCGCAGCAGTCGCGCGGCGGAGCACGTTGTACCGCTCGGCTCGCGGATCGCTGGTCTGTGCCCGGCAGGTCGCCGCGGTGTGGCCGAGCCGGCGGCAGAGCGAGTCGGCCAGCGGGATCGGCTCGATCAGGACGACGTGTGCCCGGCCGGCCGTGAGCCGCTGCAGCGCGATCCGCAGCTGCCGCCGGACGTGGACGAGGTGCGCTGCGGTGCCCGGTTCGACGACCGTCCCATCGGCGCGGCGGACGCGATGGGTCTCCCACCGGGAGTGCACCAGGATCAGCGTCGGGTCGTACCGGCCGACCAGCGCGCGCTGCATCGCCGGGACGACGTCCGGGCAGCGGCGGCCGGCCGGGTAGGGCGAGCCGTCCGACTCCACCATCAGCAGCGCAGCCACCGAGCACGAGCTGACCGCGCTGTCGACGTACCCCCAGCCACGGGTGTTCGCGAACCGGCGCAGCCCCGGCGCCAGGCTCTTGGCGACCGAGTCGCCCGCGGTGGCCAGCCGGACGGCCTGGGGTGACGGCGCGGCGGCCAGCACCCGCGGTCGCGTCCCGGGCGTGGCCGGGTCGTCGACCAGCGAGGGTGTCGCGTGCACGGTGGCCACCCCGACGACGCCGAGCGTCGCGATCACGGCGGCCGGCGCGAACAGCAGCCCGCGCGCGCCCGCCCGGGCACCGCGACTCCCGGCATCGCGACGCCGCGCCCGCAGCGGATGCTCGACCAGGTAGTACGAGGCGAGCGCGAGCACGACGGTCAGCACGATCTTCGCGACGACGGCGGCTACGGGCCGGTCCAGCAGCGGCGTCGCCTCGTCGAGCCAGCAGTGCACCGGCCAGTGCCAGAGGTAGAGCGCGTACGAGAGCCGCCCGACCGACGGCAGCGGCCCGGCCGCGAGCACCCGCCCGACCGGACCGTCCGGCGCGACCGCCACCGCGCCGATCACCGCGGCTGCCACCAGCGCGACCGCGAACCCGACGCCCCGGTAGTACCCGTGCCAGTCGTCGCTGACCAGCACGACTGCGGCCAGCAACCCGGCCACGGCGGGCACCGCGAGCCGACCGAGCCACCGCACCCACAGCTCCCGCCCCGGACCGAGCAGCAACAGCGCGAGCACCGCGCCGACCAGCAGCGCGTGGGCCCGGGTGTCGGTGCCGTAATACGACCGCGACGGATCCGGCGCCGCATACAGGTGGCGCATCCACCCGGCCGACATCAGCGCCAGGCCACCGGTGAGCGCGAGCAGCCAGGTCCGGCGCACGCGCAGACGCAGCGCCAGCGCGAGGACGAGCGGCCAGGCCAGGTAGAACTGCTCCTCGACCGCGAGCGACCAGGCGTGCCGCAGCGGAGACGGTGGTGCGAATTGGTCGACGTACGACTGCCCGGACACGACGAATCGCCAGTTCGCGGCCTGCAGCACGGTCCAGACCCCGTCGAGCCGGAGCGCACCGAGCCGGTAGCTGGGCAGCGTGAACGCGGCGACGGCGGCGACGACCGCGACCATGACCAGCGCGGCGGGGAGCAGACGGCGCACCCGGCGGACGGCGAAGTCGACCAGGTCGACCCGCCCGTCCGGGCTCGCGCGGGTGACGAGCAGCGTCGTGATCAGGAAGCCGGAGAGGACGAAGAACAGGTCGACGCCGAGGAATCCGCCGGGCAGCCACCCCGCTCCGAGGTGGTAGACGATCACCGCGCCGACGGCCAGCGCGCGGATTCCGTCCAGCCCCGGTTGATACGAGAAGGCGCCCGTGAGCGATTTCACATCCGCGGCGTAACCGTCGTTCGGGAATTGCGAGTGCGACGGAGATAGGGGATTCGCGCTGTGACCGGTGCTGCCTGGAGTGACGTTTTGCCGCGTATGCATCAAAACGGAGCCTAGCGACATGGTCCGATTCGCGAGACCCGCACGACTCATCTGTTTTGCCGGTATCCCCCTCCCCCGACTCGCCGAGCGCGTTCGGCGCGACACGCCGTCGCAACGGCTTTTGGGGACTGATAAACGGTGTTTAGCCGCGCTTTGCACCCGCTTTTCGGCAGCGAATTACGTCCACAGTTTCTCTTGGCTTTTTCTCAGGTATTTCGGCGCTCGCCGAACGCTTTCCTTGCGCCGCCGCTGGCAGGGCCCCCGCGAACGGTGATTATGGCGTTCGTTGCGGGGTACTCGTAGATTGCTGAATAGCCTGCCGTAGCGTGCGCGGACAGATTCACCTCCTTGACTCGATCCGATCGGTGCCGATGTACCGGGCAAGAGCGCGACCGGCAGTGGCTACCGGGTGACAGCAGAGGGCGGAACGAGTGCGCGTAGGTCGGAGGGGCGGCACACCGTGGACAACGGTGGCGCTCATCGTGGGCGTTTCGCTCCTCCTGGTGTCGGTCGGCACGATTGGTGCCGCCTGGGCGATCAGCGCGCGGTACGAGAAGAACATCAAGCGCGCCGACCTGCTGGGCGACGTCCCTACCACCACCCGCACCGATGACACCGGCTCGACCTACGACCGCGGCGACGACGTCGTCGGTCCGCTGAACTTCCTGGTGCTCGGCTCCGACTCCCGGCTCGCCGATCCGTCCGTGCAGGCCAACACCGTCGGCGAGCGCTCGGACACGATGATGCTGGTGCACATCACCGCGGACCTCCAGAGCGCGTACGTGGTGTCGATCCCGCGGGACAGCTACGTCGAGATCCCCGAGGGCGGCACCTGGCAGGGCGGCAAGAACAAGATCAACGCCGCGTTCTCGTACGGTGGTGCGCCGTTGGCGGCGAAGACCGTCTACAACCTGACCGGGCTGCCGCTCGACGGGGCCGTGGTCGTCGACTTCAACGGTGTCCGGACGATGGTGAACGCGGTCGGCGGGGTCCGGGTCTGCACCTCGTACACGGTTCGCTCGATCCACACCGACCGGGTCTGGGCCGCCGGGTGCCACCACATGGGCGGCGACTCGGCGCTGGACTTCATGCGCCAGCGCTACAGCGTGCCCGGCAGCGACTTCGGCCGGATCCACAACCAGCAGGTCGTGCTCAAGGCGCTGCTCGACCGGGCGGTCAGCGGCGGCACGCTCACCAACCCGCTGCGGTTCGACGCGTTCCTACGCGCCGCGACCGGCGCGATCACCGTGGACGACAACATGGACGTCGAGGCGCTCGCGATCGCGCTACGCGGATTGCGCCCGGGCGACCTGACGTTCGAGACGCTGCCGTACACCAGCGAGTCCCTGTGGACGCCGTTCGGCACCGCCGTCCAGGTCGACGAGCAGGCCACCGCGGAGATGTTCGCCGCGATCAACGAGGACCGGCTGCCGGAGTGGCAGGCCGCCAGGAAAGCCGCCGCGACCAGCCTGGTCGAGGGTGATCCGTCCCTGGTGCCCAGCCCGTCGCTCGCCGACTGAGCCGGTTCGGGCCCGCTCAGTTCAACGAATCGCGCGCTGCCGAGACGGTCGTCTCTACCAGGTCCGACCGGAACGCGCACAGCGTCAGCGTGAACCTGGCGACGCCGTGCTCCGGGGCGACCAGCCGGACCACGCAGCCCCGTCCCTCGTACGCGTGGACCAGGTTGTCCAGCAACCGCACGCCCGCGCTGTCCAGGAACGTGACCGCCGAGAGGTCGAGCACGACCGCGGTCGCTTCGGTGGTCCCCCGGAGCACGGTGTCGCCGAGCGCGGGCGCGGTACCCAGGTCGATCTCGCCGACGAAGGTCACCAGCGCGAACGCCTCGCGGTCAGCGTCCCCCTGGTTTTGGACCGAGACGGTGGCCGCAGCCGGCGGCGGGCCGTCACCGTGGGGGACGAACTCCGGTCTCTCACCGTCGACCCGCACCTCGTCCTTCATCACGGCCTCATCCACCTCACCCGGCGTGACATCGTCACGGTCGTCCCGTCGCCGCGGTCGACCGTGACCTCGTCCATCAGACGATTCATCAGCATGAGCCCACGGCCGCGGTCCGGCGGCGTCTCCCGAGGTTGCCACAGGCCGCCGTCCCGGATCGTGACATCAACGCGCTCGTCGACGATCGACGCCGAGATCGTCACCGCGCCGGTAGCCGCCGCCACCGGGCCACGGTACCCGTGCTCGATGGCGTTGCCGATCGCTTCCGAGCACGCCAACACGATCGCGAAGCCGTCGTGCTTGTCGACGTCGTGATCGGCCAGCCACGCCCGCAGCCGGTTCCGGACGCCGGTCAGCTCGCCCAGGTCGGCCGGGATCGTCTCCTCGAACGGTGTGGAGTCGGCGAGCGACACCGCGAGGAGGCAGACGTCGTCGCGGCTGCTCTCGTCACGCAGCATGGCGTCGGCGATCTCGTTGACGATCGCGGCCGCCGAGGAGGTGCGGTGTTTCTCCATCTCCTCGCGGAGCAGCTCCAGGCCGCGCCAGATCAGCCGGCCCCGACGCTCGACCAGCCCGTCGGTGTAGAGCACCAGCCGCGCGCCGGGCTGCAGCATGACCTCGGCCTCCGAGCGGCCGGGCTGGCCGGCGTAGGCATCCAGCGGCGTCGACCGGCCCTCCCAGAGGTACTGCGCCTCCTCGTTGCCGTGCACCAGCAGCGGCGGGAAGTGCCCCGCGCAGGCGTATCGGACGTGCCCGGTCCGCGGGGTCAGCTCCAGGTAGACCAGCGTGGCCATCCGGCCGGCGTCGAACTGGCCGACGAACCGGTCGAGCTGGCCGAGCAGCGCGGCCGGCCCGAGCCCGGCACCGGCGAGCGCCCGGATCGCGCTGCGAATCTGCCCCATCGCGCTGGCCGCGGTCAGGCCACGGCCGACGACGTCGCCGACCACAATGCCGATCTTCTCGCCTTCGAGTTCGAACGCGTCGTACCAGTCGCCGCCGACCTCGAGGTTCTCCATCGCCGGCCGGTAGTGCGTGGCGATCCGGAGCCCCTGCCTGCGGGGCAGGCCACCGGCCAGCAGGCTGCGCTGCAGCGTGAACGCGACCTCCCGCTCCTGCTCGTAACGGCGGGCGTTGTCGAGCGCGAGCGCGGCTGTCGCCGCGACCTCACTGCAGAACGTCACTTCGTCGACGCTGAACGAGCGGCCGTAGCGGCCCAGCACCAGCGCGCCGAGCGTGCGCCCGGAGGCACGCAGCGGCAGCGCGAGCCACCAGTTGGCCGGACGCGGCCCGGCAGGCCCCATCGGCAGCCGCTCGGACACCAGCTTCGGTCTGCTCCCGCTGATCACCTGGGTGATCAGGTCGCCCGCCCGGCCCGGTTCGATGCCGATCGGGCTGCCGGGCACCGCGGCGTCGCAGTGTTCGGCGCGCGCGTCGGCCAGCCGCCGCGTGCCGTCGGCCTCCAGGAATTCGACGCTCGCCATGTCGGCCAGCTCTCGGGTGACGAGCTCGACGAGGCGCTGAGCCCGTTCGACGAGCCCGACCTCCTCCTCCAGCGTGCGGCCGGTGGTTGCGAGGAAGTCCGAGCGCTCGGCGGCCTTCGTCGCCTCGGCGTGCAGACCTGCTCGCTCCAGCGCCTGTCCGCCCTGCCTACCCAGCGCGTGCAGCAACTCGCGGTCCTCGTCGCTCAGGCGGCGGCTCTCGGTGCACCCCGCGGCCAGCACGCCGAGCCGGTGGTCGCCTACGTCGAGCGGGATCACGACGAGCGTGCCCGTGTTCGTGCGCTCCATCGCCGCGGCGATCATCGGGTGCTTGTCCGAGGCCGGGTCGGCCGAGTCGAACAGCACCGGGCCGCGGCGCCGGGCCGTAAACGCGGACGGGTCGGGCAGCGGAATGTGCGCCAGGTCCTCGATCTCGGGGATGTTCACGGCCGCGATCTGCACCAGCCCGTAGTGCGAGAGGCCGGCAATGGCACTCGGGCCGTCGTTGCCGAGCGCGAGGTCGGCCTCGGTGGCCTTCGCGACCTCGCGCCGGTCGAGCAGCCAGAGCCCGCCGCGGTCGCCCTCGACGGCGTCCATCGCGGCGCGGACCAGGACCCCACCGACCTCGGCGAGGACACCGGCGGCGGCCAGTTCCGCGGCGACACGCTGCAACGTCCGGACGCGTGCTTCGGAGCGTTCGGCGCGCTGCCGCTGGGTCAGCAGCTCGCGCTCGTACCGGCGCCGGTCGGACGCGCCGAATACCGTCGACCGGATCAGCCGGGGCTCGCCCGCGCCGTCCCGGTCGAGCACGGCGTTGACCAGCATCGGCAGCTTCTCGCCGCGGGCATCCCGGATGTCGACCGCGATCTCCCGCACCGAGCCCTGCATGAGCAGCAGCGGTGAGTAGTGGGTCTCGTAGAAGATCTGGTGACCAGGAGCGAGCAGGTCCTGGAACCGCACCCGGCCGACGAGGTCGTCGGCGCGGTATCCGGTGGACGCGAGGAAGTGGCGGTTGACCTGCCTGATCAGGCCACCCGGATCGGTGATGACGAAGCCGCACGGCGCTTGGTCGAGCGGGTCACCGTCGAGCGGCTCTCCCGAGACGATGTCGCGGCCCTCCGGGTCGATGTCGCCGCCGGCCTCGGGCGGGGTCGCGCGTCGTCGGGCGCGCGTTGCCGTACGCCGCCTGCCCGACCCGGGATGGGCGGGCACGCGCTCGGCAGCGGGGTTGGGCCGCTCCGGCATTTCCACTCCGCTACCCCTTCGGATGTGTCACACCATCGCTCAGCAGAATCGTTGCATCGCGGCGATCGTCTCGGCCGGCGCGCTCAGGTGCGGGCAGTGGCCGGTCGCCGACAGTAGGACGTAGTCGCTCTCGGGCAACTTCTCGTGCACGTACTCACCGACGACCTCGGGCGCGATGACGTCGGCCGTGCATTGCAACACCAGCGACCGGACCGGCACTTTCGGCAGGTCGGACCGGTTGTCGCCGAGGAACGTGACCTGGGCGAATTGCAGCGCGATCGCCGGATCGGTGCGGCAGAAGCTGTTGGTCAGCTCCTCACCGAGCTCCGGCCGATCACCGTTGCCCATGATCATCGGCGCCATCGAGCTGGACCAGCCCAGATAGTTGCTCTCCATCGAGTCGAGTAAACCGCGTAGGTCGTCAGGCTCGAATCCGCCGACGTATCCGGCCGACTCGTCGTTGAGGTATCGCGGGGATGGCCCGACCATCACCAGGCTCTCGAACCGCTCCGGCTGCTGGATCGCGGCCAGCGCGCCGATCATCGAACTCACCGAGTGGCCGACGAACACCGCCGACGAGATGTCGAGTTCCTCCAGGACCTCGAGCACGTCCCTGGCGTACCCGTCCAGCGAGTCGTACCGCCCCGAGTCGTAGGCGGCCAGCTCGGACTTGCCGTGCCCCACGTAGTCGAACAGCACGATCCGGTACCGGTCGGCGAATGCCGGCGTGAGGTACCGCCACATCGTCTGGTCACAACCGAAGCCGTGCGCGAAGACCATGGCCGGGCCGTTCTCGCGCCCGGACAGCGACACGTTGTTCCTGGTCAGGATGCTCATCACGACTCGCAATCCAGCTCGGAGCGGTAGCGGGGTCGGGCAGTGGGGTCGGGGCTACCCAGCGTCATCCGGAGGTGACCCTACCCGGCCGTATTCCGCGCCGCGAACCGTCCGACCGCCCGGAAACAGGCAGTTGAAAAAGTGATATCACTTTGATAGTTTAGGGCTATCGACGCGAGGAGAACGTCATGACCACCGACACGCCAGTGATCGAGATGCCCGCCCCGCAGGTCCGAGAGCGCCGCGCTGACGGAATGCCGGGTATTCCGATCGCGATCGTTCTGCTGCTGCTGCTTCTGCTCGGCGCGCCGGCGCTGGTCGTCCTCGGCGGGGTGCTCGCGCCGGGCGCCGGCCCGATCGCGCTGATCGTCCTGGGCATCCTGCTCGCGATCGCCACGCTCATCGGCCTGTGCGGGCTCACCCCGGTCGCACCCGGCGAAGCGCGGGTGATCCAGCTGCTCGGCCGCTACACCGGCACGATCCGGACGGACGGCCTGCGCTGGGTCAACCCGGTCACCACACGGCAGAAGGTCTCGACCCGGGTACGCAATCACGAGACCGAGCTGGCGAAGGTGAACGACGCCGACGGCAACCCGATCCAGATCGCCGCGGTGGTCGTCTGGCAGGTCACCGACACTGCGAAGGCCGCGTTCGAGGTCGACGACTTCGTCGAGTTCGTCGCGATACAGAGCGAGACCGCAGTGCGGCACATCGCGAACAGCTACCCCTACGACGCCCCGGAGCACCAGCTCTCGCTGCGCGACAACGCGGACGAGATCACCGGCAGGCTCTCCGCCGAGATCGCGGCCAGGGTCACCGCGGCAGGCGTCGAGGTGATCGAATCCCGGATCACCCGGCTGTCCTACGCGCCGGAGATCGCCCAAGTCATGCTGCAGCGTCAGCAGGCCAACGCGGTGGTCGCCGCTCGTACCCGGATCGTCGAGGGCGCGGTCGGCATGGTGGAGCTGGCGCTCGACCGGCTCGCCGAGCACGACGTCGTCGAGCTGGACGAGGAGCGGAAGGCCATGATGGTCAGCAACCTGCTGGTCGTCCTCTGCGGTGATCGCGGCACGCAGCCGATCGTCAACACCGGATCGCTCTACTGACCGAAGGGTGAGCCGGTGGCAAGCGAGCGCAAGAAGATCCTGCTGCGACTCGACCCGGCTGTGCACGACGCGCTGACGCGATGGGCGTCCGACGAGCTGCGCAGCACGAACGCGCAGATCGAGTTCCTCCTGCGCCGCTCGCTCGGTGACGCCGGGCGCTTGCCCCGCGACGCGGGTCAGATGCGCAAGCCGGGCCGCCCCCGCAAAGACGATGAACCAGACGAGTCAGAGACCCCGTGAGGAGTGCACGATGGAGCGCGAGACCCTGCTTCCGGCGAGGTTATTCCTGCTCGCGTACGACCCGAAGAAGCAGCGGCTCACCAACTGGAGTCACCTCGGAACGCTGCTGCGGGCGGCGGTGCTGGCCGAGCTGGCGATCAGCGGGCACATCGCTGACCAGGACGGCCGGGTGGTCGTCGTCGGGAAGCCGGTGATCGACGATCCGGTGCTCGGCGTGGTCCTCGCCGAGATCGCGGAGAGCAAGAAGCCGCGGAAGTGGCAGGACTGGGCCGGACGCCGCACCGGCGCCTGCCTCAAGCTGGTCCGCGAGCAGCTGGCCGCCGAGCACGTCATCCGGGCCGACCGCCACCGCCTCCTCGGCGTGTTCCCGTACTGGAAGATCACGCTCCGCGACACCCGGGCGCGGCACCGGTTCGCGGAGAGCGCCCGGCGCGCGCTGCGCGGCGGTGAGCAGGTCGACCGGGTGGACGTGCGGGACGCGGCCGTGGTCGCGCTCGCTGCGTACGGTGAGCTGAGGATCGTGGTGAGCCGCGCGGACCGGCGCCAGTTCAAGCGTCGGATCGAGACGCTGGGCGAGCGGGTCGGGCCGGTGGTGAAGGGGCTCAAGAAGGCTATTCAGGCCCAGCAGTCCGCGGCCGCCGCAGGCTGAGCGGCCGCCGCGGGCCGGCCGTAGGCGGGCCGGCCGTAGGCGGGCCGGCCGCGGCGGGCCGGGGCGGGTCAGGCGGGGCGGGCCGGCCGCGGCGGGCCAGAGCGGATCAGGCGGCGCGGGCGGGTTCCTCGTCCTCGGCGGGCGGCTCGGCGACGAGGGCGGCGAGTGCGGTGGTGATCGGGACGGACGCGACCAGGCCGATCGTCCCGACCAGCGCACGGACGAGCTCGCTGGCGATCGACTGGCCGGTGACCAGCGAGCTCAGGCTCTGTCCGCTGACCGAGATGAGCAGCAGCAGCGGCAGCGACGCTCCGGCGTAGGCAAGCACGATCGTGTTCACCGCCGACCCGACGTGCGCCCGCCCCACCCGGATCGCCGCCCGGTACA
Organism: Cryptosporangium aurantiacum; assembly: GCF_900143005.1. Lineage (NCBI taxonomy): Bacteria > Bacillati > Actinomycetota > Actinomycetes > Cryptosporangiales > Cryptosporangiaceae > Cryptosporangium > Cryptosporangium aurantiacum. The sequence goes on along the minus strand of NZ_FRCS01000001.1, from coordinate 30,892 downwards.
GGTCGAACCGGCTCCGCGGGGTGCGCGCCAGCTCGGCGACCACCTCCGACTGCGTGATCGTGACGTCGTCCAGCACGCCGAGGGAGCCGATGATGATGCCGGCCAGCAGGAGGCCACGCATGTCGACGCCGCCCTCGACCGTGGCCAGGTAGACGCTCTGCTCGTCGCCGAGGCCGGTCAGCTCGGTCAGCGCGGTGAACGCGGCGCCGAGCAGCCCGGTGAGCACGAGGCTGGCCAGCGTGCCGAGGATCGCCACCGACGTCCGTACCGAGACGCCATGGGTCAGATAGAGCACCGCGAACATGATCGCGGCCGAGCCGACGACCGCGACCAGCAGCGGCGGCGAGCCGTCCAGGATCCCGGGGATGATGAACAGCAGCAGGACGGCGAAGCTCACGACCAGGCCGCCGATCGCCGCCAGCCCGCGCAGGCGACCGAAACCGATCACGACGACGGCGGCCAGCGCGGCGAGCAGCCAGAGCGAGCCGGCGCGCTGCTTGTCGACGATCGTGTACCGGGCCGTCGTCTCACCCTCGCCGCTGCCGTCGGACAGGACGAGCAGGACGACGTCGTCGCCGACGTCGACGCGCGGGGCACCGGGGCCCTGCGGGAGCTCCATCGAGACGGTCTGGCCCTTGCCGAGGCCGTCGGTGACCTTGACCGTGGCGGTGCCGCACGGCCCGGTCAGCCCCGCCGACTCCGCCTCGGGTGTCTCCGGGCAGGTCTGCTGGACGACCTCGGTGACCGTGCCGGCTGCGCGCTGCTGCTGGCCGCTCTGGCCGGTGCTGCTGCTGTAGTCGACCTTGCCGGGCCAGAGCAGGATCAGGCCGATCAGCGTCGCGACGATTGCCGGGACGAGGATCGCGATGACGGCCTTGCGGGTGCGGGCCGAGACCGGAGTCGTGGCGCTGTGGGTGTGGCTGTGCACGAGCTCGTCGGCGGCGAGTTCGGGTCCGTGCCGCTGGGAGCCGTGGTGCTCAGGGCCGCCGTGCCCCCCGGGCCCACGATGGCCCTCGGGACCGCGGTGGTCGGGGCCGCCGTGCCCCCCGGGCCCACGATGGCCCTCGGGACCGCGGTGGTCGGGGCCGTAGTGCTCGGAACCGTGGCGCTCGGGCCCGTAGGGCTCGGAGCCGTAGGGCTCGGAACCGTAGGGCTCGGAACCGTGGCGCTCGGGCCCGTAGGGCTCGGAGCCGTAGTGCTCCCGGCCTTGCCGCTCGTGACCTGGGCGCTCGGGGCCTGGGCGCTCCGGGGCCGGCCACTCGGTCGCGGGGCGCCGGGACGGCGGCTCCGGCGGCGCGGCGCCCCAGGGGCCGCGGTCACGCGGATCCGGGTCCCACGAAGGGGCCTGCTGGTACGGCGGCGGATCGGTGACCGGCTGTCCCGGGTTCTGGAAGTTCAGCCGGTCGTATGTGCCTTCCGGGTACGGCGGGTACTGCTCGCTGTACGGCGGGTGCTGTTCGCCGTGGTCGGGCTCCCACCCGCGCGCGGAGTACACGGGTGGAGCCTGATCATCGTGGGGCGGGGTGTTCCGGTCGGGTCGAGCGTCGCGGTCGGGCCATCCCGCGGACTGCTCCGGCCTGCCGCCGGGGCCGGTCAGCCCGCCGCCGGTTCAGGCTCAGCGGGGCGACGAGCAGCCCGGACGCGACGCGGCGCGGCCGCCCGGGCGGTCAGCGCGCTGAACGCGATCCCGAGGACCGACCACAGCACGAACTGGATCTCGATCGACGCCATCCGGAAGCTCCACAGCGTCGCCGCCGGGAATTCGCGTCCGACCTCGTTGATGTTCGGCATCACCCAGGCCGCGCCGAGCACGACCAGCCCCGCGATGACGATCGCCGCGATCGTGCCGTTCCAGCTCCCCAGCCGCGGCTCGAGCTGCCGCGCCAAGATCGCCGCTCCGATTCCGGCCAGCACCGAGATGAGCATCATCAGCAGGTACAGGCCGGTCCGGCGACCGATCGTCTCGGCGCTACCCACCGCGGGAGGGTTCGCCGGGTACTTCAGGAACGGCAGCAGGAACACGGTCAGGAACCCGCCTGCGGCCACGACCAGCGCCGTCGCACGCTCGCTGAGCCGGCCGAGCCGCCCCAGCGCGAACGCGTAGGCGATCGCGAACAGCCCGCCGATCGCGGCGCCGTAGATCGCCACCGCGACCGCGAGCCCGAGCGTGCTCTGGACGGTGCGGCTGACCTGGTCCGGCTCGGCCGGGATACCGGCTGCAGCGGACGCCGCGGATTCGAGGTCGATCGCGGAACCGACCGGCCCCTCGCCCACCAGGTAGGCGACCAGGAAGGCGAACACGGCCGCGATCAGGCCGGACACCATTCCCCTCGTCAGTAAACGTCCCATCACGGTGGGAAACCCGGGCTCAGTGGCAGGGGAAACCGAGAAGGTGACGCCCGTCGTGCACGAACTCGTGCACCCAGGTGCCACCGACGACCGAGGTCGCCCCCTCCTCGGCGCCGACGAAGTAGAGCGCGAGAAGCAGCAGCAGGCCGCCGAACAGCGCCCACGGCGCGATCTGGCGGAGCGGGATGGGGGTGGGCAGAGCCACCGGGCGTGAGCTGCCAGCGGTCTCGATCAGGTTGGCCATGGTTGGGACTCCTCCTCGGGATAACGCGTCCCTCTCGGGGCTCCGTGATGGCCGGGTCTGGCTCCTGGACGCACCGCCGTTCGGCGGCGATGAGTCCGGTTACAGTGGCGCGACCGCGCCGGGCTCTCACCGGCTTCCGCGCACATCACGAGTGCGTTCGAACGCTATGGCAGCGTCCGGAGGCGTGTCAACGCAGGCCGGGGAGCAAGGAGCAGGCGAGATCATGCAGCGCGTAGCAGAATCTTCACCCGGCGTCCGGATCACGGTACTGACCACACCCCCCAGTCCCGCGACCAAACTCGCCGCGTTTCCGCCGGACGAGCAGCTACTACCGGAGGGTGTGGCCGCCGCCACGGCCGCCGCCGCCGGCCTGGCCGGGTACCGCTCGGCGCAGTGGCGATGCGGTCCGGCGCTGCGCTGCCGGCAGGCCGTAGCCGCGCTCGGAGCGACGGAAGTCACGGTCGACGACGGCCTGGACGAGTGTGACTACGGCTCCTGGCGCGGGCGCACGCTGGACGACGTCGCCGCCGCCGACCCGGCCGGGTTGGAAGCCTGGCTCACCGACCCGGACGCCGCGCCGCACGGCGGGGAGTCAGTGCGCGACCTGCTCCACCGCGCGACGGCGTGGCTCGCCGGGGTGGGGTCCGGGGTCGCGTCCGGCCCGGCGTCCGGGGTCGCGTCCGGGGTCGCGTCCGGGCCGGCGTCCGGGGTCGCGTCCGGCCCGGCGCGGACGGTGGCCGTCACCCATCCGTCGGTCGTCAAAGCGATGCTGGTGGTCGCGCTGGGCGCTCCGCCTGCGGCGTTCTGGCGCCTGGACGTGGCGCCACTGACCCGCACCGATCTGAGCGGACGCCCGGGCGCGTGGACCGTCCGCCGCACCGCCGAACGGCTCCCACGCGGCCACGATGCGCCATCGAGCAGATTGCATTTAGAAGGGCCAGAGGTCTTCTAAATGCAATCCGCCCGCGCGGCACGCTCGTAACCCCGCCCTAGACGACGCCGAGCGCGGCGCGGAGGACGATCGTGCCGCCGACGCCGCAGACGCCGAGGCCGGTGAGGATCGGCATCTTCCGGAGTGCGGTGGTGACCAGGCGGGCGAGCGTCGCCGAGCGAACCTGACCGGCACGTTCGGTGACGACACGGATCACCCGTTGCCCGGCGTACCGGACGAGGAGCCCGGCGGCGGCCAGCGTCGCTGCCATGCCGACGCCGAACGCCACCACGAGGACGACGCCGAACCAGGCCCGGTGTGTCGCCACCGCACCGAGGAACACGATCAGCGCGGACGGGCTGGGCAACAGCCCGCCGGCGAGCCCGGTAGCGATCAACGCGAGCCGCCCCTGAACCCCTCGCCGCCCACGATCCAACACGCGCCCACGGTCGTGCCCGTGCCCGTGGCCGCCGCCGTGCGAGTAGCCCCCACCGTGCGAGTAGCCCCCACCGTGCGAGTGACCCCCACCGTGCGCGTGGTCGCCGCCGTGCGAGTGGCCGTGCCCGTGCGCGTGGTCGCGAGGTGAGTGGTCGCGCTCGTGCGAGTTGCCCTCACCATACGAGTCGCCGTGGTCGTGGGTGTGGTCGTGGCCCTCCCCACGTGAGTTGTCCTCGCCACGCGCGTGGTCGTGGTCGTGCGGATGCCCGTGGTGGTGGTCGTGCGCATGGTCGCTGCGCGAGTGGTCGCGCTCGTGCGAGTTGCCCTCGCCGTGCGAGTGGCCGTCGCCATGATCGTGGGCGTGGCCGTGGCTATGTGAATGGCCGCCGGGGCCGTGGAAGTGGGTGTGGCCGCTCCTGGCAGCCCGCAGCAGCGCGATCCCTACCAGCAGGATCAACGCCCCGGACAGCACCGACAACCACGGCAGCACCGTCGCAGGAGCGACCGCTACCCCGGCGGTCACCAGTAGCCCGAGCGTCAGCACGCCCGCCGTGTGCGCGACGGTGACCGCTGCTCCGACCGCGAACGCCGCCCGCACCGGCCGGCTACCCGCACGCCGGGCGGCCCGCGCCGCGAGCGTGGCCCGCCCGCCGAAGACAGCCCGCGCCCCGTAACCGGCCCGCCCGCCGGAGGCAGCTCCCGACCCCGAAGCGGCCCGCCCTCCCCTGACGGTCCGCGCACCGGAACCGGCCGATCCGCCCGAGATCGCCCGCGCCCCGGTATCGGCGCGCCCGCCCGTGACAGCCCGCGCGCCCGACGCGGCTCGTCCGCCGGGGTGGGTAGCGGTATCGACCGGTTCCCGGGCCAGCAGGTAGAACGCCATCACGGTCTTGCCGTGACCGGGCGCGAGCGCGTGCGCGGCGCCGAGCACCGCGGCGGCCAGTACGGCGAGGGCCGCGAACCACGGCGTCGTGCGTCCGTCGATCAGCGTGGTGAAGGCTTCGGTGATCCGGTCGGACGCGGGAGTCCAGTTTCCCCCTGCGGTGGTCACCGAAGGGGCGGCGGCCGACCCGCCGGGACGTGCCGAGAACGTGGCCGAGCGCTGGTCCGGCGGTGAGGAGAGCGCGTCCTCTGGGTACCGGGTCAACCGTCGGCTCGCGCTGTCGGCCCGGACGTCGTCGCCGCTTACCGTGGTCCGGTCGCCGGCGACGGTGAGCTCGCGCCAGCCCGGCTTGCCCGCTCCCCCGGCGTCCGTGAACGAGTACTCGGTCGCGGCTTGCAGCGCAGGCACCGGTGCGGACAGCGGGCACTCCAGCCGCAGGACCGGCAGGCCCGCTCGGCCCTTGCCGGTCCGGGCGCTCGGAGCACCGGCCAGCCGTACCGGGCGCGCGGTCCCGTCCACGGTCAGCCGGGCGTCGGCCGCTGCCGCCGTGCACGCGCGCCGGGCGTAGCGGTCCAGCTCGGTTGCGGCGAACATTCCGTTGCCGTCGGCGTCGATCTCGGGCGCGGCCTGTGCGGTCGGGATCTCGGCCAGGTCTTCGACGTGGTCGATCGACACCCGGTCGACGCCGACGACCAGCCCGTTGTACCGGCTCGCGGTCAGCTCGCCGAGCGGATGCGCCTGCGCGGGCGTACCCAGCAGCAGCGTGCCCGCGAGCGTCCCGAGCAGCAGTACCACCGCGATCACGGCCCGACGCCCCCGCAGCCAAGCCCCGCGACCGACCCGCGTGACCGGCTCCGCGCCGCGGACGGCCTTCGCGGCGTGGAGTGCGGATGCGCGCCTCATCGGAGACCTGCCAGTGCAGCGCGGGCGCGCGGCCCCTCCAGCGCGGAGAAGTGCGGATCGAGCGCGAGCGCCCGGCCGAGCGAGCGGCGCGCGTCGGCGGGCAGTCCGGCGGCCCGCTCGACCATGCCCCGGTGGTAGAGCAGCCGAGCGTCCTTCGTCCCCAGGCGGGTCGCTGCCCGGACGTACGGCAACGCGTCCGCGGCCCGGCCGGCCCGGAACAGCGCCCAGCCCAGCGCGTCCGCGACGTGAATACTCTGCCGCGTCTTCCACTCAGCCTGCCCCAGCCGCACGGCCTCGGCCGGGCTGCCGTGGTCGGCCTCGAACACCGTGATCTCCGGCCCGTCCACGACGCCCGCCGAGCGTGACAGCGCGATCGACGCCCGGACGACCGCGTACTGCTGCGCGGCTCCGGCCCGGTCGCCGGTGGCCTCCAGCAACTCTCCCAGCTCCGCGGCGTACTGCGGCAGCGGCATCTGCCGGACGATCGCCCGGTAGATCCCGATCGCACCGGGCAGGTTTCCCCGCGCCACCTCGACCCGCGCGAGTCCGGCCCGCGCGGCCAGGTGTTCCGGGTCGGCGGCGAGTGCGGCCTCGTACTCGACGGCCGCCGCGGCGTGGTTCCCGGTGTTCCGCGCCAGCTCTCCCAGATGGAAGCGGCCGAACGCGATGTCCGCCGGTGTGTTGCCCGGCTCGACCCCGCGCCGGAGCAGGGCCGCCGCACGGTCGGTACGCCCGGCCAGCTCGTCCAAGTATGAGAGCCGGGTGAACGTCGGCACGCCCGGCTCCAGGTTGTCGGCCGCGGTGGCGGCGTCCCTGGCCTGCGGGTAGCGCCCGAGCTCGACCAGCGCGTCGGCGCGGACGATCTGCGCGCGGGCGCTGTACGGGTTGGCTGCGGCGGCGCGGTCACCCCAGCGCAGCGCCGCGGCGAACTCGTGTCGCGCCGCGGCGAGGATTCCGGCGGCGGAGAGCGCCGCGTCGTCGTTCGGGGCGAGCGCGAGCGCCTTGTCCAGCGCGCTCTGCGCCCGGGGGTACCACTCGGTTCGGCCGGTCACCCGGGCCCGGTCGACGTAGGCGACGGCCAGCGTCGACCATGCCTGGCCGTCCTTCGGATGGGTCCGCAGCCAGGCTTGGAGGGCGGCGATGCACCCGTCCGACGCACAGTCCTTCGGAGCGACGACGGTGGCCGTGCGCGCGGTGGCGCGCTCCCTAGCGTCCCCATCGTTGGAATTAGGCAGTAGGACGGCGGACGCGAGCGTGAGACCGACCGCGACCGGCAGGGCCGCGAGAGCGAGGCGTCGGATCCGGGGCATCGGGACTGTTCCTTGTCGCCGGAGGGGCGCGTGGCCCGGCCGCAAAGGCCGGGCCACGCGTGGGTCAGGAAGTGCGGCGACGGCGCCACAACCAGGCGGCACCGAACGCGAGGAGACCGGCTCCACCGATGGCGGAACCCAGCGGGACGAGGTCGGTCATCTCGGCCTCCGAGGCATTCGCCGCGGGCGAGGTGCTCGGGTCAGCCGCACCGCCGGTGAGCATCGACGGGCTGGCCTCGGTGTCGTCCTGCCCGCTCTGCGGCGTGGCAGGCGCGGACGAACCGGAGGAGGCCGGCCCGCCGGACCGGACGTCCGAACCCGACGTCGGCAGCGCGAGGTAGGGGAAGGTGCGGCCGAACTCGACGTTGTTCGTGTCCACCGCGTCGCCCAGGTCGTTCGGCGCGTTCACCAGCTCGCCCTCGGCGACCTGCAGCGTGATGTCGACGACGTCGTCGGCGAGCCGTCGGCCGTTCGGGAAGCCGGCCTTGTCACCCTCGAGGACGCCGAGGCGCTTCGGGTCCGCGGAGGGCGGAATCGACGTGTTGAGCCGCAACTGCTCGCTCGGCGTGACGTTCTGCGGCTGGTTCAGCCCGGGAACGCCGGTGAGGAACGCCTGGACGAGGTCGTTACGCGGGGTCTTCGGTGCCTTGATCTTGTAGACCTTCTCGATCAGCTTCGGCACCTCGGGGTCGGTGACGTACTTCAGGAACTGCGCGTCGTCAGCGGGCTTGGAGGCGTTGAACTTGTCCTTGTCCCGGATCGGGACGACAACCTCGTTCACCAGCGGCATACCGAGCCGGGAGACCTGCACGTACTGGCCGGACGCGTTCTTCCGGGAGGTGCTCGACCAGATGCCGATCACCGGGTCGCCGCCCTTGGTGACCCGCGACTTCGGCAGCTGGATCGCGACCGAGTTGACGTTGTACGGCGCGAGCGTGTCGTTGCCGACCTCGCTCAGGTCACCGCCGTACAGCACATCGAAGATGCGCAAGTCCAGGAAGAACGGATCGTCGGACTGGCCGGCGAACATCGTGACGCCGTCCTTGGACCTGATCACACGATCGCGGAGCTTCTTGTAGTCCGGCATCGACGCCTTGCCGACGTTCGACGGGGCTACCGGCAGCGCCTTCGCGAGTTCCTTCGTCCCGATCTGCGAGCCGTCCGGTCCCCACTTGATCTCCTCGAGGCGGTAGGTCTGCCAGAAGTTGAGGTCCTTGTCGTCGAGACTGGTGACCGGACCGGTGTTGTGCAGGAACGTGTCCTTGCTGGCGTACGTGCTGGTGAACTGCCAGCGGTAGGTGATGTCGCGCTTCGCGTCGCCGTTGTTGTCGACGTTGAGCTCGTAGCGGGCGTCGGTGGCGAACGGGTAGAAGTTCGGTCCGCCCGCGGGCTCCTCGAACGGGATCCAGTTGGCGATCAGCGTGACGCTGTCGGGCTTATCGGGGCTGACGAACGCGTAGACGTCGGTGTCGTCGTACTGCGGGAAGCCCGAGATCGTCGGGGCTTCGCGGTGACTCGACGCGGTCGCGCCGCCTGGCGCGAGCGCCGGTAGCCCGAGCGCGGTGAGCGCTGCTGCCGCGGCGACCGCCGCCGCAGCACGCACCGCCCGCCGCCGGGCGCGGGATCCGGACGCAGAGCGTCCGGGTAGGTGGAGGAGCATCAGGCGTCCTTCGGGTGCCGATGAGGACCTCGCCGAGCGGCGTGGCCGCGACGCCTCGTGACGTCGTACCCCGTGTTCGGGGCCCGGCGTCCCCCGGATGGGGTCCTGTCAGCTAGTTGACAGAACCGCCTCGAATCCGGGTTAACCGATCCAGGGAAATCGCGCCGGTTAGTCAGACCACACTTCAGTCAGCGCTGACTCCTAGTCGCTCTACCATCCGGGCATGACGGTGCCGTCCGAGAATTCACTCGCGCTGGCCGCCGGCTTCGAGCCGGCCGATCGGGAGCGCTGGCGGGAACTCGCGCTGGGGGTCCTGCGCAAGTCCCGCGTCGCGAACGACGAGACGCCGCCCGAGGCGGTCGAAGAGCTCCTTGCGACCACGACGTACGACGGGATCCGGGTATCGGCGCTCTACACCGCGGCCGATGCGCCCGGCGAGCAGGGCGTCCCCGGCTTCCCGCCGTTCACCCGCGGCAACCGTCTGCGGGACACGACGGCCGAGGGTGGCGAACGCCCCGGCGGTTGGGACGTCCGGCAGCGCCACGCCGACCCGGATGTCGCCGCCACCAAGGCCGCGATCGCCGCCGATTTGGAGAACGGCGTCACGTCGCTGTGGTTGGTCCTGGGGGAGGCCGGGATCCCGGTCGACGCGCTGCCCGAGGTGCTCGCCGACGTGTACCTCGGTCTGGCTCCGATCTCGCTGGACGCTGGGGCCGAGACGCGGGAGGCCGCCGAGGCGTTCCTGCGCCTGGCCGAATCGACCTCGGCGGAGGACGGAGCCGGCGCGGGCGCCGCTGCCCGGGAGGCCGCGGACGGCCTGGCTGACTCGGCGGCTCCGGGCGCCGCGGACGGCGCCGCACCCGCAGCCGGCGCTCGCGGCAACCTGGGCGCCGACCCGATCGGACTCCGCGCCCGCACCGGCGCACCGGTCGAGCTGGACGTCCTCACCGACCTCGCCCAGCGCACCACCGGAACCGGCGTCCGCGCCGGCCTCGTCGACGCGACCGTCTACCACGACGCCGGCGGCTCGGACGCCCAGGAACTCGGGTTCTCGATCGCGACCGGCGTCGCCTACCTGCGGGCGCTCACCGACGCCGGGCTGTCCGCCGAAGCCGCGTTCGCACAGCTCGAGTTCCGCTACGCCGCCACCGCCGACCAGTTCCTGACGATCGCCAAGCTACGGGCGGCCCGCCGCCTCTGGGCTCGCGTGGCCGAGCTGAGCGGCGCCCCGGACAGCCCGCAGCACCAGCACGCGGTCACGTCCGCGGCGATGATGGCCGGACGCGACCCGTGGGTGAACCTGCTCCGCACCACGCTGGCCTGCTTCGGTGCGGGCATCGGCGGAGCGAACGCGGTGACCGTGGTGCCGTTCGACGCGGTGCTCGGCCTCCCCGACGCGTTCTCGAGGCGCATCGCCCGCAACACCCAGTCGCTGCTCCTGGAGGAGTCGTCACTCGGCCGGGTGCTCGATCCGGCCGGCGGGTCCTGGTACGTCGAGAGCCTCACCGACGAGCTGGCGCGGGCAGCCTGGGACGTCTTCACCGACGTCGAGAAGGCCGGGGGCATCGCGGCAGCGCTCGAATCCGGGCACGTCGAGAACGCCCTCGCCGAGGTGTGGGAGCGCCGCCGGGAGAACATCGCGCATCGGCGTGATCCGCTGACCGGCGTCAGCGAGTTCCCGAACCTCACCGAGAAGCTGCCGTCCCGGAAGCCGGCGCCCGCGGTGCCCGGCGGGGGCCTCCCCCGGGTGCGGTACGGCCAGGATTTCGAAAACTTGCGGGACGCCGCCGATCGCGCGCCGACGCGTCCGCAAGTCTTCCTCGCCACGCTCGGACCGCTCGCCGCTTACACCACCCGGGCGACGTTCGCCGCGAACCTGTTCCAAGCCGGCGGCATCGAAACCGTGCCCGCTGGGCCGAACCTCGGGCCCGACGAGCTCGCCGCCGCGTTCCGGGAGAGCGGTGCGCGCATCGCGGTGCTCTGCTCGACCGACAAGATCTACGCCGCCGACGGTGAGGCGGCCGCTGCCGCACTGCAGGAAGCGGGGGCCGCGCGGGTATGGCTCGCCGGCAGGAACGGCACGCTGCCCAACGTCGACAGTTACGTTTTTAGTGGTTGTGACGCGGTCGCGGTGCTGACGACGACGCTCGACGACCTGGGGGTGGCCCGATGACGATTCCGGACTTCTCGAACGTCGAGCTCGGCGCGCCGCGAAGCGCACCGGGCGAAAAGACCGCGGCCTCGGTCTGGGACACCCCGGAAGGCATCCCGGTCAAGCCGCTCTACACGGCTGAGGACCTCGACGGGCTCGACTTCCTCGACACGTACCCGGGCATCGCGCCCTACCTGCGTGGCCCCTACCCGACGATGTACGCCACCCAGCCGTGGACGATCCGGCAGTACGCCGGCTTCTCCACCGCCGCGGCGTCCAACGCGTTCTACCGGCGCAACCTCGCCGCCGGGCAGAAGGGGCTCTCGGTCGCGTTCGACCTGGCCACCCACCGCGGCTACGACTCCGACCACCCGCGGGTGGCCGGTGACGTCGGCATGGCGGGGGTCGCGATCGACTCGATCTACGACATGCGCCAGCTCTTCGACGGCATTCCGCTGGACAAGATGAGCGTGTCGATGACGATGAACGGCGCCGTGCTCCCGGTGCTCGCGCTCTACATCGTCGCCGCGGAGGAGCAGGGTGTCGCCCCGGAGCAGCTGGCCGGGACCATCCAGAACGACATCCTCAAAGAGTTCATGGTCCGCAACACGTACATCTATCCGCCGCAGCCGTCGATGCGGATCATCTCGGACATCTTCGCGTACACGTCCCAGCGGATGCCGCGCTTCAACTCGATCTCGATCTCCGGCTACCACATCCAGGAGGCCGGAGCGACCGCCGACCTGGAGCTGGCCTACACGCTCGCGGACGGCGTCGAGTACCTGCGGGCCGGTCGGGACGCGGGCCTGGAGGTGGACAAGTTCGCTCCGCGCCTGAGCTTCTTCTGGGCGATCGGCATGAACTTCTTCATGGAGATCGCGAAGATGCGCGCCGCCCGCCTGCTCTGGGCGCGCCTCACCCGCGACGCCGGCGCGACGAACCCGAAGTCGCTCTCGCTCCGGACCCATTCGCAGACGTCCGGCTGGTCGCTCACCGCGCAGGACGTCTTCAACAACGTCGTGCGGACGTGCATCGAGGCGATGGCGTCGACGCAGGGCCACACGCAGTCGCTGCACACGAACGCGCTGGACGAGGCGCTCGCGCTGCCGACCGACTTCTCCGCGCGGATCGCCCGCAACACCCAGCTGGTGCTGCAGCACGAGTCCGGCACCACGCGGGTGATCGACCCGTGGGGTGGGTCTTCCTACGTCGAGCGGTTGACGTTTGACCTGGCCCAGCGGGCATGGGGGCACATCCAGGAGGTCGAGGCCGCGGGTGGCATGGCGCGCGCGATCAACGAGGGCATCCCGAAGCTGCGGATCGAGGAGGCGGCGGCCCGCACCCAGGCCCGCATCGACTCCGGCCGCCAGCCGGTGATCGGCGTCAACCGCTACCGGCCGGACGCCGACGAGCCGATCGAGGTGCTCCGGGTCGACAACGCCGAGGTGCGGCGGGAACAGATTCTCAAGCTCGAGAAGCTTCGGGCGGAGCGTGACCCGCGGGCGGTCGAGGACGCGCTGGCCGCGCTCACCAAGGCGGCGGACGCCGCGATCAACGGGCATCGCGGCCCCGGTCTGGACGAGAACCTGCTCGCCCTCGCCGTGGACGCCGCCCGCCACAAGGCCACGGTCGGCGAGATCTCCGACGCACTGGAGAAGGTGTACGGGCGGCACGCGGGGCAGATCCGTACGATCTCCGGCGTGTACCGGGACGAGGCAGGGGCGGCGGGGAACGTGGCCGCGGCTCGTTCGGCCACCGCCGACTTCGAGCGCGCCGAGGGCCGCCAGCCGCGCATCCTCGTCGCGAAGATGGGGCAGGACGGGCACGACCGCGGTCAGAAAGTGATTTCCTCCGCGTTCGCCGACCTCGGCTTCGACGTCGACGTGGGTCCGCTGTTCCAGACCCCGGCCGAGGTGGCACGCCAGGCCGTGGAGGCCGACGTCCACATCGTCGGGGTGAGCACGCTCGCGGCCGGGCACATGACGCTGGTCCCGGCGCTGCGCGACGAGCTGGCCGCGCTCGGGCGGGACGACATCATGATCGTGGTCGGCGGCGTGATCCCGCCCGCGGACGTCGAGCCGCTCGCGGAACTCGGCGCCTCGGCCGTGTTCCTGCCGGGCACCGTGATCGCGGACGCCGCGCTCGGCCTGCTGGCCGAACTGCGCGACCGCCTCGGTCACCCGGACCCGTCGGAGACCGCGCACCCGTGACGGTTGCTGTCCTGCCTTCAGCCACCCTCCCCCATGCGGACGCCACACCGCGCGCCGCCGCAGCGCAGGGCGCCGGGGCGCGGGGCGCCGTGGCGCAGGGCGCCGCCGCAGCGCGGGGCGCCGGGGCGCGGGGCGTCGCAGCGCGGGGCGCCGGGGCGGTTGGCGCGAAAGCGACCTCTAACGGTCCCGTAGAGGCCGATTTCGCGTCAGATCGCGGTGGGCAAAGGCCGGGGCCTCGCGTGGGAGCGGGCAAATGACGCGGCCGGCGCCGGAGGTGGAGGAGTACGCGCGGGGAGTTCTCGCCGGGGAGCGCGCGTGGATCGCGCGGGCGATCACGCTGGTCGAGTCGCGGCGCGCCGACCACCGGGTCGCTGCCCAGGAGCTCCTGACCCGGCTGACCGCGGCCGTGCAGGCGCCGGTGGCCGGGCGGGGGCCGCTGCAACCGTCGGTTCGGCGAGTCGGGATCACCGGGGTGCCCGGCGTCGGCAAGTCGACGTTCATCGACGCGCTCGGGGTCTTCCTCACCGGCCGGGGTCACCGGGTGGCGGTCCTGGCCGTCGACCCGTCGTCGACCCGGACCGGCGGCAGCATCCTCGGCGACAAGACCAGGATGGCCCGGCTCTCGGTGGATCCGCACGCGTTCATCCGGCCGTCGCCGAGTGCCGGGACGCTCGGCGGCGTCGCGAAGGCCACCCGGGAGGCGATGGTCATCGTCGAGGCTGCCGGGTACGACGTCGTCCTGGTCGAGACCGTCGGCGTCGGGCAGTCCGAAACTACGGTCGCCGAGATGGTCGACTCGTTCCTGCTGCTCACGCTGGCCCGCACCGGCGACCAACTCCAGGGCATCAAGAAGGGCGTCCTGGAGCTCGCCGACGTCATCACGGTGAACAAGGCCGATGGGCCGCACGTGAACGACGCCCGCCGCGCGGCCCGGGAGCTCGCCGGTGCCCTGCGGCTGCTGCACGGGGATCGGGGCGGGTGGGACGTTCCGGTGCTGACGTGCAGCGCGTCCGAGGGCACCGGGCTGGAGGAGATCTGGGAGCAGATCGTCCGGCACCAGGACACCCGGACCGCGTCGGGCGCGCTGGAGGCCCGCCGTCGGGAACAGCAGGTCCGCTGGGTGTGGACGATGGTGCAGGACCGGCTGCTGGCGTCGTTGCGCGACCATCCGCGGGTCGCCGAGATCGCCCCGAAGGTGGAGCAGCAGGTCGCCGAGGGCACGCTGACCCCCGCGCTCGCCGCCGACGAGATCCTCGACGCCTTCCGCCAGTCCTGACCCGTGGGCGCGGCTTGATCCGGGCGGTCTCAGGTGGGCGAGAGACGTCCGTGCGCGGCGGTGGCCGCCGCACGGCGCAGCATCGAGCGAACCACCAGCGGATGCACCCGCTCGACCACCGCGAGGTAGACCCGGCCGCGCCGGTTGTGGGCACGTGCCAGCGTGGCCAGCGTGACGTTCTGCTCGTCGACCGTCAGCTCGGCCCGGAACACCAGGTGGCCGGCGTCCGCGTCGATCGTGGCGGACCGTTCGGTGAGCGTGCTCGGCCGGAACGTGTCGCGGGGCGCCCGCTCGATGCCCAGTAGCGGCACCGCGGCCTGCCGGATCGCCAGCGCGGCCCGGACCCAGCCGGGCGGGTTGCCGAACGTCGCACCGAGCCACGCCGCCGCGTCGTGCGGCATGCCCGGCGTCAACGGCACCGCGTAGGCGTCGGCGAGGTCGGCGTGCCCGAAGTCGGTCGAGGCCCGCTCCGGCACCGCAACTGGCCTCGGCCCAACCCCACCAGCGGCCGGCCCCGGGCCGCGACCAACAGCCGACCCCGGGCCGCCGCCGGCGAGCCGTCCCGCACCGCCGCCGGCGAGCAGCTCCAGACCACGGCCGACGAGCAGCCCCGGGCCACGGCCGACGAGCAGCCCCGGGCCGCGCCCGGCGAGCCGTCCCGGGCCACGGCCGGCGAGCCGTCGCGGGCCGCGCCCGGCGAGCTGTCGCGGGCCGCGGCCGGCGCGGCGGAGGAGGCGGACCCAGGGCGACCAGCGGTTCGGGTTGACGACCGCGCCGGTCGTCACGCGCTCGGCGTTGTCGAGCGCGTCCTCGATCAGCGCGTCGTGCAGCCAGCGGATGGCCAGCGGCCACAGCACCCGCATCCGGCCGCCGAGGGTGGCGTCGATCTCGTGGACGAGGCGGACCCGGTCGTCGGCCACCGGGTCGGCGCGGAACTCGTGATACCCCCGGACTCCGAGCGTCGGGGAGAACGCGCAGCGAACCCGGCGGCCGGGCTCGTACTCGGTGACCGAGTACCGAATCGGACCGTGCCCACCGGATGCCCCGGCGCCGAGCGGACCGTCGAAGCGGAGCGGCGGCCAGCCCGCGGGCCAGAGCTGGTCGTCGGGGCCGGACAGACCGTCGATCAGCAGGGCGACAGCGCTGGGTGGAACGGGCAGTTCGCGGGCGTGGACGTTGCGCACGGGGAGCCTCCATACGGTGCCGTATGGACTGACCATACGGTAGCGTATGGCCGTGGGTAAAGACGATCGTCGGACTTTGACCGCGGACGATTGGGCCACCGAGGCGCTCATCGTCCTGGGCGAGCGCGGGCTGGCCGGTATAGCGGTCGAACCGATCGCGGCTCGCCTGGGCACGACGAAGGGCAGCTTCTACTGGCACTTCGCCAACCGGGACGCGCTGGTGGAGGCCGCGCTCGCCCGGTGGGAGCAGGTCACCGAGGACATCATCACCACGATGGACGCCGAGCCCGACCCACGGCTGCGGCTCCGGCGGCTCTTCCACCACGTGGTCACCGGCGCGACCCGGTACGGCGTAGAGGTCACGCTGCTCGGCAACTCCGACGACCCCCGGGTCGCGCCGGTGCTCCGCCGCGTGACCGCCCGCCGGCTGGAGTACGTGACCGACGTGTTCGCCGCGATCGGGTTCGATGACCGCGCGGCCAGGCAGCATGCGGTGCTGGCCTACACCGCCTACCTCGGGCACGTGCAGCTCGCCCACACGGCGCCGGATGAACTCGCCGGGCCCACCGCCGATCAGGAGTACTTCGACCTGGTGGTCGACGCGCTGCTGCGCTGAGCTGCGGCTAGGCTCGGCCGGTGCCTCTCGACCCCGCTGACCTGCCCCCCGCCGCGCTCGAATTCCTCACCGAGCGGCACCTGGCCACGCTCACGACGCTGCGGACGGACGGTTCGCCGCACGTCACCCCGGTCGGGTTCACCTGGGACGCCGACGCCGGCCTGGCACGCGTGATCTGCTCCGGTCCGTCCCGCAAGGCCGTGAACGCCCGAGAGACCAAGCGGGCGGCGATCTGCCAGGTCGACGGCGGACGGTGGCTGACGCTGGAGGGGACGGTCGAGGTCGTCTCCGACCCCGCCCGTGTGCTGGACGCCGAGCGGCGCTACGCCGCTCGGTACCGCCCCCCGCGCGAGAACCCCCTCCGCGTCGTCCTCGAGATCACCGTCGACCGAATCCTCGGCCGGATCTGACCTCACTCGCAGCCGACGCCGTCCCCGTCCCGGTCGAGGTGCTTCGCGTAACCGGGGTCGCCGGCGCGGATCGGATCCGCACCGGCCGCACGCACAGCGTCACAGTTCTTGTAGTACACCGAGCTACCGGCGGTGGTCTTCGCTGGCGCCGGCGCCGGAGCCTGGGTGGTCGGGCGCGGCGCCGCGGCACGCGTGGTCGGAACGACGTCCGGCACGGTCTGCTGATCGACGTCGACGTCGGCATCCGCACTCGGCTGGGACCCGATCACACCGTCGCCGACCACCGGCGCGCCGGTCGTAGCGAGGTCGGTCGGCGACGGCTCGGCCGAGGACGTCGACGGCGATGCCGCCGGGACCGCCGACGATTCGGTGGCCGCGACGGTCGTCGGGCTCGGCGACGACTCGTCGGGGGACGAGAAGACTCCGACGATGCCGCAGAGCCCGCACAGGAGGACGATCACGCCTCCGACGCCGATCAGCG
This sequence comes from Cryptosporangium aurantiacum, assembly GCF_900143005.1. Taxonomy (NCBI): domain Bacteria; kingdom Bacillati; phylum Actinomycetota; class Actinomycetes; order Cryptosporangiales; family Cryptosporangiaceae; genus Cryptosporangium; species Cryptosporangium aurantiacum. The sequence goes on along the minus strand of NZ_FRCS01000001.1, from coordinate 13,845 downwards.
CCCAGTGCAGCGGCTGTAAACCTGAGCGCTTGTTTTGACCTTGCTGTGGATAAGACACCGCGTGATGTTACGAATCGAAGTCCTCGCAGCAAGACGGCCGTATGTCCGGAGGCACCTCGACCGACGGCCCTAGCCGAACGGCCAGGTTCGGGCGAGTCCGGGCCAGCCCGCGCAAACCCGCTCAGCCGTTCGGCTGCGGTGGTGGGCCCGACGGCGTCCGGATGTGGCCGCGCGTCCGTAACGCGCGGCCGACCGGGCTACTCCAGCGGGCTCGGGTTTGCGGTCGGCGAGAGCACCGCGCCCGCGTTGCGCCAGCCGGTCCAGTCGCTGGCCACCCGCCCCACCCCGCTCTTGGTGTCGCCGAACTCCGCGATCGCGGCGGTTAGCGCAAGCGTCGCGTGCACCTGCGCCAGTGCCGCATGAGCCGTCATCCACTCCGGTTCCTTGTCGGTGGCCGACTCGGTCGCGTACTTCTGTGCGTGCAGGTAGTGCTCGGGCCCGTTCACAGCCACCCCCGAAGTTCCCAAAACGGTATATACCGTTCAAGGTACTGGATCAGCCCAGCGGTGATGCCCGCCGACGCTTGTTGTAGAAGTCGAATGCCACCGCGGCCAGCAGCACCAGGCCCTTGATCAGCTGCTGCCACTCGGTGCCGACGCCCAGGATCGACATGCCGTTGTTCAGGATGCCGATGATCAGACCGCCGATGATCGCTCCGGGAATCGTCCCGATGCCGCCGGTCACCGCCGCACCGCCGATGAACACCGCGGAGATCGCGTCCAGCTCGAAGTTCGTACCGGCACTCGGACCGGCCAGGTTCAGACCCGCCGTGAAGACGAGACCGGCCAGCGCCGAGATCACGCCCATGTTGACGAACAGCCAGAACGTCACCCGCTTGGCCTTGACGCCGGACAGCTCCGCCGCGGCGAGGTTGCCGCCGATCGCGTAGATGTGCCGACCGAACACCGACCGGCTCATCACCGCCGTATAGCCCACGACCAGCACCCCGAGGATCACCAGCACGATCGGCGTGCCGTCGTAGCTGGCGAGTTGCACGGTGACGAGCAGGATCAGCGCGACCGCGAACGCCTGCTTCGCGACGAACCACCAAAGCGGTTCGTCCTCCAGGTCGTACTTACGCCGTTCGAGCCGCTGACGGAACGCCGAGACCACCAGGGCCAGCGCCGCGAGCGAGCCGAGGATCATCGTCAGCGGTTCGTACCCGGTCGTCCCGAACGTCGGCAGGAAGCCCGACCCGAGCGCGCGGAACCCCTCCGGGAACGGCGCGATCTGCTCGTTCTGCAGCGCGATCTGCGCCGCACCGCGGAACGCCAGCATGCCGCCGAGCGTCACGATGAACGCGGGGATACCGAAGTACGCGATCCAGTAGCCCTGCCAGGCTCCGACCAGCGCACCGAGGACGAGACAGAGGAACACCGCGAGCGGCCACGGCAGGTCCCACTGCGTGATCATCACGCCGGCCATCGCACCGATGAACGCGACCACTGACCCGACCGACAGGTCGATGTGGCCGGCGATGATCACCATCACCATCCCGACCGCGAGGATCAGGATGTAGCTGTTCTGGATGATCAGGTTCGAGATGTTGATCGGCTTGAGCGTGATGCCGTCGGTCGTGATCTGGAAGAACACCACGATGACGATCAGCGCGATGAACAGCCCGACCTGACTGAGCTGCCCGGTCAGATAGCTGAGGGCACCGGCCAGCGGCCGCTTCGCCGGGGGGGCGTCCGGTGCCCCCGCCGGCGGTTTGTCGAGTCCCGTGGGGGCGCTCACGCGTCCACCTCCCGATACTGAGTCATGTACTGCATGAGGTGCTCGGCGGTGGCTTCGCTCCGCGGCACGTCGGCGGTGATGCGCCCCTCGGAGAGCGTGTAGATGCGGTCACAGATGCCGAGGAGTTCCGGCAGCTCGGACGAGATGACGACGATGCCCTTGCCCTCGTCGGCCAGCCGGTTGATGACCGTGTAGATCTCGTACTTCGCACCGACGTCGACGCCCCGCGTGGGTTCGTCCAGGATCAGGACGTCGGGGTCGGCGAACATCCACTTCGACAGCACGACCTTCTGCTGGTTGCCGCCGGAGAGCTTGCCGGTGTTGACGGTGACCGCGGGCGCCTTGATGTTCATGCTCTTGAGGAACCGGTTCGCGACCGTGGTCTCCTCCGGATCGCTCACGAACCCGAAGTGCGCCAGCTTCCCCAGCGCCGAGCCGGAGATGTTCCGCTTGATGTCGTCGATCAGGTTGAGGCCGTACCGTTTCCGGTCCTCGGTCACGTACGCGATGCCCGCCTTGATCGCGCGCGGCACGGTGTTCGTCCGCACCTCGACGCCGCGCTTGTAGACGCGACCGCTGATCCCGGTGCCGTAGCTGTGCCCGAACACGCTCATCGCGAGCTCGGTCCGCCCGGCGCCCATCAGCCCCGCGATGCCGACGATCTCACCGGCGCGCACCGACAGGTTCGCCCCGTCGACGACCTTGCGCGTGCGGTCGATCGGGTGGTGGACGGTCCAGTCCTCGATCCGCAGCAGCTCCTCGCCGACGTTCGGCTCGTGGTCGGGAAACCGGCTCTCCAGGTCCCGGCCGACCATGCCGCGGATGATGCGCTCCTCGGTCACGCTTCCGGAGTGCATTTCCAACGTCTCGATCAGCTTGCCGTCGCGGAGGATCGTCACCCGGTCGGCGATCGCCTCGATCTCGTTGAGCTTGTGGCTGATCAGGATCGACGTGATGCCCTGCTCGCGCAGCTGGGTGATCAGCTCGAGCAGGTGCGCGGAGTCGTCGTCGTTCAACGCCGCGGTGGGCTCGTCGAGGATCAACAGCCGGACCCGCTTCGAGAGCGCCTTCGCGATCTCGACGAGCTGCTGCTTGCCGACGCCGAGGTCGACGATCTTCGTGATCGGGTTGTCGCGCAGCCCGACCCGCCGCAGCAGCTTCGCGGCCTCCAGGTTCGTCTTGTTCCAGTCGATCCATCCCCGCCGGGCCTGCTCGTTGCCGAGGTAGATGTTCTCGGCGATCGACAGGTACGGGCTGAGCGCCAACTCCTGGTGGATGATCACGATCCCGGCGGCCTCGGAGTCGTTGATCGACTTGAACTCCACCGGTTCACCGTCGAACTCGATCTCACCGTCGAACGTGCCGTGCGGGTAGACGCCGGAGAGCACCTTCATCAGCGTGGATTTCCCGGCACCGTTCTCGCCGCAGATCGCGTGGACCGTGCCGCGTTCCACCTCGATCGAGACGTCCTGCAGTGCGTTGACACCCGGGAACGTCTTCGTGATGTCGCGCATCACGAGAATCGCGTCCTGCATGAGGTTCTCCTCTTACCGGTGGGCCGTCCGGGCGGGGCGGCCCACCGAACAGGGCTACTTGTCCAGTTCTGCCTGGGTGTGGTAGCCGGACGCGATCACCTCGGACTGCACGTTCTCCTTGGTGATGACGACCGGCGGGAAGAGGTAGCTCGGGACGACCTTGACCTTGTTGTCGTAGGTCTTCGTGTCGTTGACCTCGGGCTCCTTGCCGTTCAGCAGGTCGTCGGTCATCGTCGCGGCCTGGTGACCGAGCTTCCGGGTGTCCTTGAAGATCGTCGAGTACTGCTGACCGGCGAGAATCGACTTCAGGCTGGGCACCTCGGCGTCCTGGCCGGTGACGACCGGGAGCTTCTTGCCGCCGGTGCCGTAACCGGCGCCGGTCACCGCGGAGAGGATGCCGAGCGAGAGCCCGTCGTACGGCGAGAGGACGCCGTCGACGACCGCGCCACCGGAGTACGACTTCGCGATCAGGTTCTGCATGCGGGCCTTGGCGGTCGCCGGGTCCCAGCGCAGGATCGCGATCTGGTTGAACGCGGTCTGGCCGCTGCGCACGACGAGCGTCTTGTCGTCGATGTACGGCTTGAGCACGGACATCGCGCCGTCGTAGAAGAGGTGCGCGTTGTTGTCGTCGCTGCTGCCTGCGAACAGCTCGACGTTGAACGGGCCCTTCTTGCCGGTCGGCTTGCCGCTCGCGTCGACGACGCCGAGGCCCTGCAGCAGGCTGGTGCCCTGCTGGACGCCGACCTTGAAGTTGTCGAACGAGACGTAGTAGTCGACGTTCTTGCTGCCGGTGAGCAGCCGGTCGTAGGAGATCACCTTGATGCCGGCCTTGGCGGCGGCGTCCAGCTGGTCGCTCAGCGAACCACCGTCGATCGACGCGATGATCAGCACCTTCGCGCCGCGGGTGATCATGTTGCTGATCTGCTTGACCTGGGTCGGGATGTCGTTGTTGGCGTACTCCAGGTCGACCTCGTAGCCGGCCTTCTCCAGGTCGGCCTTGACCGCGTCGCCGTCGGCGATCCATCGCTCGGACACCTTCGTCGGCATCGCGACGCCGATCAGCGCGCCGTCGTTGTCGCCGGAGTCGGACGAGTCCGAACCGCGGCCGCCGCTACAGGCGGTGAGGGACATCGCAAGGCCTAGGGCGACGAGGCCGCCGAGGACTTTCTTCGCTCGCATGTGCGGTCCTCCGTTGGGGGTTTGGGGTTTGGAGGTTGCTCAGGGCTGGCCGTACACGTTCTGGTAGCGGTCGTAGAGCCGGTCGACGGCTGCCTTGTCCACCGGCTCCACCGGCCCGAACTGCTGGGCGATGTGGACGGTGCGGGCGACGTCCTCGCACATCACCGCCGCTTTCACCGCGGCTTTTGCGTCCTTGCCGATCGTGAAGGGGCCGTGGCTGCGCATCAGAACGGCCGGCGAGCGGTGGTTCGCGAGGGTCTCGACGATGCCCCGCCCGATCGAGTCGTCACCGATGATCGCGAACGGCCCGACCGGGATCTCGCCGCCGAATTCGTCGGCCATCGCGGTCAACACGCAGGGGATGGGTTCGCCTCGTGCTGCCCAGGCGGTGGCGTACGGCGAGTGGGTATGAACCACTCCCCCGACGTCCGGACGATGCTTGTAGACGTAGGCGTGCGCGGCGGTGTCACTCGACGGGGACAGATCCCCCTCGACGAGGCGACCGTCGAGGTCGCAGACGACCATCGACTCCGGCGTCAGCGCGTCGTACGAGACGCCGCTGGGTTTGATGACGAACAGGTCCTCACCCGGGACGCGGGCGGAGACGTTGCCCGCGGTCCAGACGACGAGGTTCCAGCGGATCAGCTCGTGGTGCAGGTCCACCAGCTGTTCACGGAGCTGCTGGATCATGCGCGGGCCTCGTTCCGGATGCGGCGGAGACGGTGGAGGACGTCGTTCGTCCCCCCGCCGAAGTAGTCGTGCAGGGTTCGGTACTCGGCGTAGAGCGCTTCGTACGCCTTGGCCCGGTTCGGGTCCGGCTGGTAGACCGCGCGCCGGACCCGGCCCATCGCTGCGGCGGCGGCAGGCACGTCCGGGTAGGCGCCGGCCGCGACCGCGGCGTGGATCGCCGAGCCGAGCGCCGGGCCCTGCTCGGAGCCGATGACCGAGAGCGGCCGGTTAGTGACGTCGGCGTAGACCTGCATCACGAACGTGTTCTTCAGCAGGCCACCGGCGACGACGAACTCGTCGACGGGCACGCCGGAGTCCTCGAACGCATCGATGATCACCTTTGTGCCGAACGCAGTGGCCTCGACCAGCGCCCGGTAGATGTCCTCGGGTTTGGTGGCCAGCGTGGCGCCGATCAGCACGCCGGACAGCTCGTGGTCGACCAGGATCGAGCGGTTGCCGTTGTGCCAGTCCAGCGCGAGTAGCCCGTGCGCGCCGACCGGCTGCTCGGCGGCCAGCTTCGAGAGGTACTCGTGCGGGTCGAGGCCCTTCTTCGCCGCCGCGGCGTGGTAGGCGGGCGGTAACTGGGTGTCGACGTACCAGCCGAAGATGTCCCCGACGCCGGACTGGCCGGCCTCGTAGCCGTAGTAGCCGGCGACGATCCCGCCGTCCACGACGCCGCACATGCCCGGGACCTCGGCGAGCGTCGTGCCGTTCATGACGTGGCAGGTGGAGGTGCCCATGATCGCGACCATCTGGCCGGGCGCGATCGCCTGCGCGGCGGGCGCGGTGACGTGCGCGTCGACGTTGCCGACCGCGACCGCGATGCCTTCGGGCAGGCCGGTCCACTCCGCCGCCTGCGCGGTGAGGCTCCCGGCCCGGTCGCCGAGCGACGCGAGCGGGTGCTCGAGCTTGTCGACGACGAAGTCCGCGAAGCCCGGGTTGAGCGCTGCCAGGTATTCCTTCGACGGCCAGACACCGTCCTGGAAGATGCCCTTGTACCCGGCCGTGCAGCGGTTGCGGGTCTCGGTGCCGCAGAGCTGCCAGATGATCCAGTCCGCGGCCTCGATCCACCGCTCGGTCGCGGCGTAGACCTCGGGTGCTTCCTCCAGCACCTGCAGGCCCTTGGCGAACTCCCACTCTGAGGAGATCTTGCCGCCGTACCGGTTGATCCACGGCTCACCGCGCTCGTGGGCCAACGCGTTGATCCGGTCGGCCTGGCCCTGTGCGGCGTGGTGTTTCCACAGCTTCGGGTACGCGTGCGGCTTGCCCTCGAACCCCGACACCCGGCACAGCGGCGTCCCGTCGGACGTCGTCGGCAAGACCGTGCAGGCGGTGAAGTCGGTCGCGATACCGACGACGTCCGCAGGGTCGATCCCGGCGTTCGCCACCGCGGCGGGAACCGCCGTCCGCAGCACGTCCACCCAGTCACCCGGGTCCTGTAATGCCCAGTCCGGAGGTAACGCCGCACCGGTCACCGGCAACGACGCGTCGATCACCCCGTGCCAGTACGGATGCACCGCGGTACCGACCTCGACGCCGTCCGAGACCCGCACCACCAGCGCACGCCCGGACAACGTCCCGAAATCCACCCCGATCACATACTTGTTAACGTTCACATTACGGGCCTCAGTCATGGCCACCTCCCTGTTGTGCGCTGTCAGTGCCGGTCGGACGCCGGGGCTGCCGTGCTGTCCCGCAGCACCAGGTCCGGCGGGATCACCAGGCGCTTGTCCGAGCGGGGCGCACCCTCGACCTGTTCGACCAGCAGCGCGAGGCTGCGTCGACCGACCTCGCCGAAGTCCTGCCGGAGCGTGGTCAGCGGCGGGGCGAAGTACGCGGCTTCCGGGATGTCGTCGAAGCCGACGACGCTGACGTCGCCGGGCACCTCGATCCCGGCCTCGGCGAACGCCCGGAGGACGCCGATCGCCATCTGGTCGTTCGCGACGAACACCGCCGTGTGTTCACGTCGCTCCGCGAGCCGGAGCCCGGCCTCGTACCCGGCCCGCGGGCTCCAATCACCGCGCAGCGGCGCCGACGGCTCCAAGCCCGCGGCGACCAGCGTGTCGCGCCAGCCGCGCTCGCGCTCACCGGCCTCGTGCCAGTCGTCGGGGCCGGCGATATGGGCGATCCGCCGGTGACCGAGCGAGATCAAGTGCCGGGTGGCCCGCACCGCGCCGAGGTACTGATCGACCGCGACCGTCGGCATCGGACCCTCGCCGCCCTCGACGGCGACCAGCGGAACCCCGCCGGGCGCGTGCTTCAGCGCGTCCGCGATCGCCGCCCGCGGAGTGATCGCGATGATGCCCTCCACCGACTGGGAGGTGAGGTGGTCGAACGCCTCGGCCAGCGAGCGCCGGTCAGGCTCCCGGAGGCTCGCGATGCTCACCGCGTAGCCCGCGTCGCGGGCGGCTCGCTCGATCGCGACCAGCATCGACGCCGGCCCGAACAGCGTCGTGTTAACGCTCACCACGCCGAGCTGCCCGGTGCGGCCGGTCGCCAGCGCCCGGGCCGCCGTGTTCGGCCGGTAACCGAGCGTCGTCATCGCCGCACGCACCCGGGCCCGCGTCGTCGGGCTCACCGCCGTGCTGTCGTTGAGGACCCGGGACACCGTCATGTGGGACACGCCGGCCAGCCGGGCGACGTCGGCCATCACCACCCGACGGTCCGCGGCGGAGGATTCGGGCTGCAGTTCATCCACGGGTCTCACGGTCGACTCGACCACAGCTCCGCCTCCGTTCGTGTCCTGTGCCCTGGGTCACTGCGTTGGCGGTGATTGTTAGCGTTAACACCAGCCAGGTCAAGCGAGTGTTGCCGTTCAGTTACACAGCCCGCTTCTGAACCGATCAGGGCGAACCACTCGGCGCGGAGAACCCACCACTCGGCGCAGAGCAGTTCCGTGGGGCACCGCCACGCGAAACGATCACCTCCGACGCCGCGCGCGCCCGGAGCGGTCCGCGCACTCGACGGACCTTCCGTGAATTGGTCGCCGTGATCGGGAGGTTCACGACGTCCGATGCCGCGCGGCGTCGGCCCTCGATCCCTTAATTCGGTGGGCCGGAGGTTTCCACGGGGGGACACCGGGGGTAGCCGTGGAGCGTCCAGGTTTTCAACGAAGGGTGATCACCATGGCTACCGGCAAGGCCCTGAAGCGGGACGTGAAGAAGACCGCGAAGACCGCCAAGAGTGAGGTCAAAGGCACCGGTAAGGCCGTGAAGAGCGACGCCAAGAAGACCAAGCGCAAGGCCAAAGCGAAGGCCTGACCGCCTCGAACCCCGCCCCGCCCATCCCCTCCGGGCGGGGCGGTTTTCTGTCCACTGGCGATTCACCCGATCCGCCGGGCGAAGTCACCCACCTGGCCACAGTCGTCGTCCAGGCGTTTGACATCGTGAACATAGCGTTCCGGCGGCCGCGGCTCGTCGGCACGATCGGGGTGGGCTGATTTCGGGGCAACGGGGAGCGCGGTGGGGTCGGACGGTTCGTGGTGGACGTCGTTACCCCGCGGTCGCGTCGTCCAACTGGCTGGTGTGGACGCGGACGCACTCGCCGTTTCGCTCGACCCGCTGCCTGCCGACGCTCCGGTCGTCGTCACGTACCGGCCGAGCAGCACCGCCTCGCAGGCCGCGATCGTCGGCGAGGTGCTCGACCTGCTGGAGGACTCCGCGGTCGCGTTGTTCCCGGCGTGGCTCCCGGACGCCGCCGGCCTCATCGGCCCGAACGGCGCCAACCTCGCGGCGGTCCGGGTCCTGGCGTCCCGCCTGGCCGGCCGCACGTCGCACTTCGGTCCGTTCCTCGGTGACCTCGCCGCCCGCGCGCTGACCGGCGGTCACTCGAAGACCTCGTTTCCGCCCGAGGTGCGCGCCACGGGCCTGACCCGGGTTCTCGAAGCGGCCTACGACCGCGCTGACGTCGTGCTCCTGGTCGAGGTACGAGCGCCACTCCCGGTACGCGACGAGCACATTCTCGTGGCGTCCGCCGAGTGGATCGCCCACCGAGGCGGGTTCGGCGGCGTCTGGCTGGTCGGCTCGAACCTCGCGCACGTCGACTGGATCTCCGTCCGGAGGGTCACGCTCCCGGACGACGTCGAGACGCTCGTCGCCACCGCGCCCGAAACGCCCGCGGACGAGAAGCCCGACCTCCCCACCGGCCTCACCGTGCCGCCGATGGCCGGCCGCCCCAGCCCGCAGAGCGCTGCCGAGCAACTGCTCGAGAAGGTCCTCGCGAGCCGCGAGTGGGCCTACGGCCGGGCCTGGAACCAGACGGTCGACTTGGGACTCCTCGTCAGCGTGGTGCGCGTCGACGTCCTGTGGGAGGCCGAACGAACGGTCGTCGAGATCGACGGCCCAGAACATTGGCAGCGGGTCCACTACGCCGCCGACCGCAGGCGGGACGTGTTGCTCCAGACCGCCGGCTACGCCGTACTCCGCTTCACCAACGACCAGGTTCTCGGCGATGTGAACAGCGTCGTCCATCAGATCGAGCAGTTCCTCACCGCACGTCGCGTCCCCTGACGCCCGAAAGGACACGCCATGTCGGACGACACTCTCACCGCTGCGGAGCGCGCCGCGCTTCTCCTACTGCTGGCGGAGGCCACCGAGGCCGACAGCACGATGGTCGGCAACAACGAACTCGCCGAGCGGTTCGGCAACAGCGTCACGATCGTGGGCAAGGTCAAGAACTCGCTGAACTCACGCAAGCTGATCGAGACGCGCAAGATCAAGGGCCACGGCAACCAGCAGTTCCACGCGCTCACCGAGTCCGGCTGGGGCCAGGCGCGGCAGGAGTTGACCGGCGACCTCCCCACCGGGCTGTGGGGTCGGGCGGTGGCGTTGGCGCTCACTGCTCAGCTCGACCGCTACCTCGACCGGAACAACCTCGGTCTCTACGACATCTTCGTCGCGGAGGCGCCCGCGCCACCCAGCGACGAGGAGTCGGTCGACGAGGATCCCGCCGACGAGCCGTCGGATCTCGATCTCGGGACGCGGGTGCGTGCGGCGTACCGGACCCTCGCGCCGCGGGCGAACGCCTGGGTGAAGCTCGTCGACCTGCGTGCGGCGCTCGGCGACGTGGCCCGCGACGACTTGGACGCCGAGCTCCACCGCCTGATCCGGGTGCCGGGCGTGACGCTGATCCCGGAGTCCAACCAAAAGACGCTGACCGACGCTGACCGCGCGGCGGCGATCCGGATCGGCAACCAGTCCAAGCACCTGATCGCGATCGAGGCCGAATGAGCGAGCACGACCTCCGCGCGCTGAGCGCGGTCCGCCTCAACTTCACGGCCGCTCCGGACGATGTGTGGGACCCGGCCCCGGTGCACGTCGACGGCTTCCACGAAAAGGTGACAAACGCCGTGCTGGCGGGTCTGAAGGACGCGCGGAAGAGTTCGGGCGCCAGCCCGGTCGGCGTCCTGATCCAGGGCCAGCGCGGCACCGGCAAGACCCACCTGCTCGGATGGCTCCGCGAGCAGGTGCAAGCCGCCGACGGGTACTTCTTCCTCGTCGAGCTGCTCAACCCGGCTGCGTTCTGGCAGAGCACGGTGCTCTCGATCCTCGACGGGCTGACCCGCAAGGTGAAGCACCGGCAGCCGCAGCTCACGACGCTGCTCGCCCGGTTGGCCGCTCGTGCCGGTCTCGACGAGGCCGCCACCAACGCCGTCTGCGGGAAGGCCCCGCTGACCAAGCCGATGCTGGACGAGTTCGTCGCGCTGTTCCGTAACGTCGAACAGCAGGCGGGACTGACTTGTAAGGACACGCTGCGGGCGCTGGCGCTCTACCGGTCCGGTGACCTGGCGGCGCAGGACATCGCCCACAACTACCTCCTCTCTCAGGACGAGGACGAAGAGGGCGAACGTGCGCTGTGGGGCATGAAGCGTGCAAGCAAGGAGCCGAAGGCACTCGTCCGCGAGCTGTCGTGGTTGCTCTCGCTCACCGGCCCCTCGGTCATCGCGATCGATCAGATCGACGCGCTGGTCGCCACGGCGACCAAGGACACCACGGGCAAGGACACCGGAACCGGTCAGACCAACGGCGATCTCGTGCTCGAGCAGGTCGCCGACGGCTTGCTGTCACTGCGTGAGGTCACCCGGCGGACGCTGACCGTCCTCTCCGCGCTGCCCGGGTCGTGGACCGTCCTGCAGGACCGGGCCGTCGACACCCTAGTCGACCGTTTCCGCGACACCGGCTACCTCCGGACGATCCCGTCCCGCGAGCTGGGTATCGCGCTGGTGCAGAAGCGGCTCGCCGTAGCGTTCAAGAAGGAGAAGTTCACCCCGCCGTATCCGACCTGGCCGGTCCTGGCGACGGCGTTCGAGGAGGCGCAGGAGTTCACTCCACGGCAGATTCTCCGGCGCCTCGACAAGCACATCGAGGCCTGCGTCGAGTCCGGCGTGATCAGTGAGCTGGAGCGGTTCTCCGATGACGGCACCGTTCTCCCGCCGCCGCCTCCCCCCGAGGAACGGCTCGCGGCCATCGACGAGCGCTTCACCAAGCTCAAGCAGCAGGCCGACGTCGCTGCGGCGCTGGTAGCGGCCACCGAGGACACGGCGATGCCCCGGCTGCTCGCGGCGGGCCTCGAGGCCTGGATCCTGGAGCAGGGCGAGGCCGCGAAGAAGTACTCGCTCGATCAGATGCCGACGGTGAAGCCGCCGTTGCACGCCCGGCTCCGCGTGACTCTGGACGAGGCGACCGAGGACGAGGCGCACTGGGCGTTCCGCGCGATCTCGTCGTCCAGCCCGATCGCCGTGATCACCCGGATCAAGACCGCGTGCACGATGTCCGGTGTCGCGCACGGCGTCCCCAATCGCAAGTTGTTCTTGTTGCGCAACACCGAGTGGGCGGGGAAGAACGGGCCGAAGGTCAAGGCCGCACTGCAGGCGTACGAGGCCGCTGGTGGGCGCACACTCCCGGTGGCCGAGGACGACTTGCGGGTGCTCTCGGCGTTATCCGTGCTGATCGACGAGAACCCGAATCAGCTTCAGGCGTGGCTGGTGGCTCGGCGTCCGACCACGCAGGTGTCGTTCCTGCAGGACGCTCTCGCCGAGCTGTCGACCTCGCCGAACGTCGAATCTCCGGCGCCGAAGGAGGACGTCGTGTCGCCGGACGACGTCGTCGTGCCGGAACCACTCCCCTCGGCGCCGCACCTGGTGCTCGGCCGGGCGGTGGAGAACGGGAACCCGGTCGCGGTCGAGCTGGAGTCGCTGCGCAAGCACACCGCGATCTTCGCCGGATCGGGCTCCGGCAAGACCGTGCTCATCCGTCGGCTGGTCGAGGAGTGCGCGCTCCAGGGCGTCTCGGCGATCGTCCTCGACCCCAACAACGACATCGCGCGGCTGGGCGACGCCTGGCCGCAGGCGCCCTCGGCCTGGGGCGCCGGGGATGCCGAGAAGTCAGCGCAGTATCTCGCCGAGACCGACGTGGTGATCTGGACCCCCGGCTGGGAAACCGGACGTCCGCTGAGTTTCCAGCCGCTGCCGGACTTCGCGGCGGTCAAGGAGAACAAGGACGAGTTCAACGCGGCGGTGGACGCAGCGGTCGCCACCCTCGCCCCCCGCGCGCTGGTCGACGGCACCACCGCCAAGGCACAGCAGGGTAAAGCCGTGCTGAAGGAGGTGCTCCAGTACTTCGCGAAGCACAGCGGGTACTCGACGCTCAAGGAATTCGTGCTGGTGCTGTCCGAGCACGCGGGTGAGATCAGCCAGCTGGCGAACGCCGAGAAACTGGGCCCCGCGATGGCGGAGACGCTGCTCGCCGCGATGGTCAACGACCCGCTGTTCGGTGGGGCCGGCGCTTCCGCCGACCCGGGCATGCTGCTCACCCCGCCGCCGGGCAAGCGGGCCCGCGTCTCGGTGGTCAGCATGGTGGGGCTGCCGTCCGACGAGCAGCGGCAGAGCTTCGTCAACCAGCTGCAGATGGCGCTGTTCGCCTGGGTCAAGAAGCACCCGGCAGGCGACCGGCCGCTGGGCGGGCTGTTCGTCATGGACGAGGCGCAGACGCTGGCGCCGTCCGGGGCGATGACCGCCTGCACCAAGAGCACGCTGGCCCTGGCGTCGCAGGCTCGGAAGTACGGTCTGGGGCTCGTGTTCGCCACCCAGGCACCGAAGGGCTTGCACAACCAGATCCCGGGCAACGCCGCGACGCAGTTCTTCGGTCTGCTCAACGCACCCGCCCAGATCGCCGCCGCGCAGGAGATGGCCAAGGCCAAGCAGGGCAGCGTCCCGGACATCGGCAAGATGGGGACGGGTCAGTTCTACGTCGCCGCCGAAGAGAAAAGCTTCGTCAAGACGCAGACGCCGCTGTGCCTGAGCTACCACCCGAAGAGCCCGCTGACCACGGAGGAAGTCGTGGAGCGAGCACGCGCGTGAGAACGGATACGGGCCGGCGTCGAACCGGAGACGGGGGTTGGCACGTTTTCGGGAGAACGGACACGCACGCCACCCGTACCGTTCTTCTCAACAGCGAGGGCCGCCGGATACGGCCCCGCGGAACTACCCCCGACCTACCGCAGGAGCGATAGCCATGAGCGACTACGAGACCAACGTCGACGTTGACGGCGACGGCCAGTGGGACGACGTCAACTACTCGGAGAACGCTGACGGCAGCGTCACCATCAC